>CASFJB010000045.1 GCA_949294945.1 uncultured Eubacteriales bacterium | reverse complement strand
ATTTAATCATGCTATGTATTCAGCCGGAGAAGGTCCGGCACAGATGGGCCAGACAGCACCTGGCGCAGTCCGGCTTCCTGGCCTGGCACACCGCCCGGCCGTGGAGGACTATGCAGTGGCAGAAGGCGGAGGAGTGCTCCGGGGGCAGTATCTTTCTAAGCTCCATCTCTATCTTCACCGGGTCCTTCATGTCCACCAGGCCCAGGCGGTTGGAGATGCGGATGCAGTGGGTATCCACCACCGTGGAGCCGGGGACCTTGAACACGTCCCCCAGGATGAGGTTTGCAGTCTTCCTGCCCACGCCGGGCAGGGCCGTCAGCTCCTCCATGGTGGAGGGGACTTTGCCGCCGTGCTTTTCCAGCAGCTCATTGGCGCAGGCCACTATATCACGGGCCTTGGAGCGGTAGAAGCCGCAGGAGCGGACATATTCCTCCACCTCTCCCACATCCGCCTGGGCAAAGGCCTCCAGGCTGGGGAAGCGGGCAAACAGGGCGGGAGTTATCTTGTTCACCCGCTCGTCGGTACACTGGGCCGCCAGACGCACGGAAAAGAGCAGCTCATAGTCCTTGCGCCAGTCCAGAGTGCAGTCCGCCTCCGGGTATTCCTCCAACAGCAGCCGGACTATCTCGTTTACCTGTTCCTGTGTTCTCATATCTCCCCCACCGTTCTCAGCGGCTCAGCTGTATGGAACCGCCGCACTCTATCACCGGCAGCTCCTGGCCGCTGTAGGTGCCGCCGAAGTGGTACTCCACGGCCACGGTGTAGCTGTTGCTCTGGCCGGCGGCCAGGTTCAGGGTGTGGGTGGTGCTGCCAAGGACGGTGCTCAGCTGCTGACTGCCGTCATAGTCCACGGCGGGGGTATTGCTGCTGGCGTACTGGTCGCCCACGCTGACGTTCAATGCCCCGTAGCTCTCGGCGATGTGCAGGGCGTAAGAGTCAAGGATGACCTCCACCTTCACCTGCACCCGCTCACTGTCCAGCACGGTGGCGGTCCAGTTGGCCCGGATGTTTATGGGCACACCGGTCTCAGATTTGAAGCTGCCGCTGCCCAGGACCTGGCCCGCCGGGGCGGGGGTGGCCGTAGGCACCGGAGTGGGGGTGGGCGTGGGAGCCACTGTAGGCGCCACGGTGGGAGCCACGGTAGGCGCTGCCGTGGGCACAGTGGTGGGAGCCACGGTGCCGGGGGCGGCGGTGCTGCCGGTCTGGGAATTCACGTCAGGAGTCATCAGGAAGGGGTCCACGGTGGGCTCCGTCTCTTCCGGCTTCATATTGGCCATGTCGATAAGGGCGTTGCAGCCGATAGCCACGGCCAGAACAAAGACGACTATAAACAAAACGGCTTTTATCTTTCCTCTTGCCATTTTTCATTCTCCTTTTCACAAGAATATGTCAACTGATTATACTGCATACTTTGACGCTTGTCCACACGGCAAAGTTCCTCAGTGGGAAAATTTCATCATTCATTAATAACTATACCTTTTACAAAAAGGGGCAGGGGTGCTATAATGACCTTTATAATGGAATCAGAATGGGCATTTGTCCCGGAGCTCGGGACCGCCCATGGAAGAGCCTGTTTTTTTGAAGAGAAGGAGCAGCGATGTACAAACCCCTTGCAGACGAGATCCGGCCCGACAGTCTGGACGACGTGGTGGGCCAGCGCCATATCCTGGGAAAGGACGGCATGCTCCGGCGCATAGTGGACAGCGGCCAGATACCCAACATGATATTCTACGGCCCCTCCGGCACCGGCAAGACCACCGTTGCCCGGATAATCGCCCAGCGCACCAACCGCTCCCTGCGCAAGCTCAACGCCACCACCGCCGGCATTGCCGACATCAAAAAGATAATAGACGAGCTGGACACCTTCCTCACCCCGGGGGGCGTGCTGCTGTATCTGGACGAGATACAGTATTTCAACAAAAAACAGCAGCAGTCCCTGCTGGAATTCATAGAGGACGGGCGCATAACCCTCATCGCCTCCACCACGGAAAATCCCTATTTCTGCGTCTTTAATGCCATCTTGAGCCGCTCCACGGTCTTTGAGTTCAAGGCCGTCAGCCCCCAGGACATAGCCAGAGCGGTGCAGCGGGCGGTGGACATCATGAACTCCCGGCGGGAAAGCCCCTTGAGCCTGGGCTCCGGGGTCCTGGAGCGGATAAGCACCGCCTGCGGCGGGGATGTGCGCAAGGCCATAAACTCCGTGGAGCTGCTTTTCTCCGCCGCCGGTGAGCGGCGGGAGATAAGTTTGGAGGACGCCGCCGCCATCTCCCAGCGCAGCGCCATGCGCTACGACCGGGAGGGGGACGAGCACTTCGACATCCTCTCCGCCCTGATGAAGTCCCTCCGTGGCTCCGACCCCGACGCCGCCATGCACTACCTGGCAAGGCTGCTGGAGGTGGGGGACCTTATCGGCGCCTGCCGCCGCATACTCTGCTCCGCCAGCGAGGACATCGGCCTGGCTTACCCCATGGCGGTGCCCATAGTGAAGGCCTGCGTGGACTCGGCCATGCAGCTGGGCCTGCCGGAGGCAAGGCTGCCCCTGGCCGAGGCCTGCCTGCTCCTGGCCACCGCCCCCAAATCCAACACCGCCTGCATGGCTATTGACGCCGCTCTCTCCGACGTGAGGGCAGGGCGCACCGGGGCCATACCCCGGGAGCTGCAAAACGTCCACGCCGACGGCGCCGGCTTTGAGCGGGAGCAGGGCTACAAGTACCCCCACAGCTTCCCCCACCGCTGGGTGAAGCAGCAGTATCTGCCCGACGAGCTGAAAAACGCCCGCTATTACGAGTACGGCGACAACAAGACCGAACAGGCCGCCCGCCGCTACTGGGAGGAGATAAAAAAGTAATGGACATTCAGGTAGGCGACACCCTCAGCATGAAAAAACCCCATCCCTGCGGCAGCCGGGACTGGCTGGTGCTCCGGGTAGGCGCGGATTTCAAGCTCCGCTGCTGCGGCTGCGGCCACGAGGTCATGGGCCCCAGGAGCAAGTTTGAAAAGAACGTGCGGCAGATAAACCGGTGAACTTCGTATACATCCTCCGCTGCGGCGACGGCAGCCTTTACACCGGCTGGACCAAGGACCTGGAAAAGCGCCTGGCCGCCCACGCCTCCGGCAAGGGGGCCAAATACACCCGCTCCCATCTGCCGGTGGAGCTGGTCTATTATGAGAGCCTCCCCGGCCCCCATGAGGCCATGAGCCGGGAGCGGCAGATAAAAGCCCTCAGCCGCCGGGAAAAATTGGCTCTTATCTCTGAAAAGGAACTGCACATAAATGAGACGAACTGAACTGGACCTGTGCCGTATCACGGCCTGTTTCATGGTCCTTTTTATACATACCAGCGCAGAGCTCTACCACATCTGCCCCCTGGATTCGGAGGCCTTCCTGTCCCTCAGCTTCATAAGCACCATGATGCGGGGCAGCGTGCCGGTGTTCTTCATGCTCACCGGGGCCCTCTTCCTCTCCCGGGAAAAGCTGGAGCTCAGGAGCTTCCTTATAAAGCACCCTCTGCGGCTTTTGGGGCTCTTCTGCTTCTGGTCCTTGGCCTACGCCCTTCTCAGCCGCCTGGCCGCCGGAAGCTTCGGCAGCCTCTACGACTTTGCCTACTCCTTCGTCCAGGGCCACTACCACCTGTGGTTTCTCACGGCCATGGTGCTCTGCTGCCTCTTTCTGCCGGTGGCCCACGCCGCCATCCACGCTGGAAAGCTGCCGGTTGGCTATCTGCTGTTCCTGTTTTTCGGCGTGTCCATACTCTTTGCAAACTTCAACCTCACTCCGGACACCGCCCCCATACTCTACCGCATAACCCTGAACTTCTCCTTTGACTATCTGCCCTACCTGGGCTACGCCGTCTGGGGCTACTGGCTCAGCGGCAGGGAATTTAAAAAAAGCTGGCTTCTCATCGCTCCTGCGGTGTTTTTAGCGGTGACGGCCCTCACCGCCTGGGGAAATATCTGGTACTCCAACTACAAGCAGGTGGCCGACGGCTGGCTCTTCAGCTACTTCTCCCTGCCCAGCCTCATCCAGGCCACCATGATATTCTGCTTCTTCCAGGCCCTGAAGGGCCGGGAGTTCAGGCGTCCCAAGCTCTGGGCCGCCCTGGCCGATGCCACCTTGGGCATATACCTGCTCCACCCCATGCTGATAAACATCCTCCAGCTGGCAGGGCTGAACATGAGCCTGGAGCGGCCGGTGCTCAGCGTGCTGGGATTCACGGCGGCGCTGGCTCTTATATGCAGCCTCCTGGCCCTGGCGGGGAAAAAGATACCCCTGGCAAGGAAACTATTGTAGGCTTTGAACGTCTAGTTTCTGCGGGAAACAATTTTACATTTATATATACTCCGTCATGCCCCCTACGGGAGCTGCGGAAGACAAGGACAGAGATATGAAGAAAGTTCTGCAAGTCATCATTTTGGCCCTGCTGTGCCTGACCCTGGTGTTCATCTCCAAGGCCCGGCTGGACCTGGCCCTGACCATAGTACCGGAGGCCCAGGCCTCCGCCGACGACAGCGGGGATACCGTGGACGCCCTGGCGGCGGAGACTTCCCCCACCCCCACTCCGGAGCCCACTCCGGAGCCGGAACCGGAGTATTTCACCATCTCCTGCATAGGGGACATGACCCTCACCACCAACCAGTATTTCTCCGAGCAGAGCTCCGCCCACTATGCCTCCAAGATGAACGGGGACTACAGCTACCCCTTTGCCAACACCGTCCAGTACTTCTCCGACGACGAGATAACCCTGGGGAACCTGGAGTGCAGCTTCTCCGAGAGAAAACTGCAAAACTCCATGTATGCCCAGTTCTATTTCCTCTGCCCCGCCGAGTGGATACAGATCCTGCCGGAAGGCGGGGTGGACTTCGTCACCATCGCCAACAACCACACCATGGACTTTAACGACGCCGGTCTGGAGGACACCAAGGCCGCTCTGGACAGCATAGGCATGGCCTACGGCGAGGACGAACAAGCTCAGGTCATCACCACTCCCAGCGGCATAAAGATGGGCATCTACACCGCCGGAGACGGGGACTCCATCGGCACCGGCAGCACCAACATCCCTGACAAGGACAAGGCCCTGGCCGCCATTGCAGACTTCCAGAGCCAGGGGGTGGACTACATCGTGTGCATGTTCCACTGGGGCAGCGAGCTGAAATACCGGCCCACCGACGCCCAGGTGGAGCTGGCCCACGCCTGCATTGACGCCGGAGCCGACCTTATCTACGGCAGCCACTCCCACTGTCTCCAGCCTATGGAGGAATACAACGACGGCATCATCCTCTACTCCATGGGCAACTGGAGCTTCGGCGGCAGCACCAAGCCCACCGACCCGGATACCGCCATCTTCCAGCTGAAGATACGCCGGGACGCAGACGGCAGCATCCACAACGACAGCTATGAGATCATCCCCTGCTGCGTGTCCAGCGACCTGGAGGGGGCCGCCAACAACGTGGACAACTACAACGACTACAAGCCCACCCCCTACGAGCCGGGCACCGAGGCCTATGACCGGGCCATGAGCAAGATACTGGGCACCTACGAGGGGGACGATATGGTGCGGGACTACTCCGACATCTACGCCAGCTACTCCTGAGGAGGCCCGGCATGAGTGATATCAGCTTTCGTTTTGCCTCCCCTGAGGACTGCCCCCTTATCCTCTCCTTTATAAAGGCCCTGGCGGAATACGAAAAAATGTCCGACCAGGTGGTGGCCACGGAGGAGCTGCTGAGGGAATGGATATTTGAAAAGGGGAAGGCCCAGGTCATCTTCCCCATAGCGGAGGGGGAGGAAGTTGGCTTCGCCCTGTTCTTCCACAATTTCTCCACCTTCCTGGGCCGTGCCGGGATATATCTGGAGGACCTGTTCATAAAGCCGGAGCACCGGGGCAAGGGCTACGGCAAGGCCACCTTGCAGCAGCTGGGGCGCATAGCCCTGGAACAGGGCTGCGGGCGGCTGGAATGGGCCTGCCTGGACTGGAACCGGCCCAGTATCGACTTTTACCTCTCCCTGGAGGCCATGCCCATGGAGGACTGGACCGTCTACCGCCTCACCGGGGACAGTCTCAAGGGTCTGGAAAACAAGTGAATATGTCCCTTTAAACGGAAAAGCGAGCCAAACGGCTCGCTTTTTCCTTTTATTATCCGCTTTTTCAGCCGAGAGTGATGCTGCCTCTGCTCACCCGCTCCTCTCCGCTGCCGGTGAAGAGCTCCAGCTCCTCCCCGGGGGCGGCGTCGGCCAGGGCGATATAGGCGGTCTTTATCTCCCAGGCGCTCTGACTTGTCAGGACCTCTCCGCTGGCTCTGCGGAGTTCCAGAGTCTCCCCCTCCGCCAGCTTCAGGCTTCCTGCATAGCAGGGGATGGAGGCTTCCACTGCGGCCTTGATATCCTTGTCCTTGCCCAGGGCCAACAGGCTGCCGCCGCTGATGCTCAGCACCCCGCCGGAGGCGTCCATGGCGTCGTTGCCGGAGCTTACCATTATGCTGCCGCCGCTTATATTCACGGAGCCCCCCAGCTCCTTGTCGGCATTCAGCCCGTCCCTCTGGGAGACGATATTCACCTCACCGCCGGTGATGTTGATATCCTTTATGGAGCTGATGCCCTGATCCTGGGAGCTGATATTCAGGGTGCCCCCGGTGATATTCACCGAGCCCTTGCCCTCTTTCTCCGCGTCATCGGTCTTGAGCCCGTCGTTGCCGCAGGAGATGCTCACCTGGCCGCCCTTTATGTCCACGGATTCGTTGCCCTTGATGCCGTGGTTCACGGCCTTTATCTCCAGGGTTCCGCCGTTTATGTCCACGTCGTTTTTGCAGCCTATGCCGTTATTGATGTTCCCCTCTATTGTGAGAGTGCCCGGGCCCATGAAGTCCAGGTCGTCCTCCCCGTAGACTGCGGCCCCGCTGCCCTGGGTGAGGAGCTGATTGTCCGTTCTGGCAATACCGGAGCTGAGAGTGCTGGGGGCCGTGTCTTTCACGTATATCCGGGTCTTTTCCGCCCGCTCCACATATATGGCGGCGTCGGTCTCACAGTGGATGCTCACGGCATCCAGTATGAGGTTCACGTCCTGCTTAGTCTCTCCGGTGTCCACCAGGATATGGCCGTTTTCCAGGCTGCCGCTGACAAGGAAGCTGCCCCCGGTGCTGACAGTGAGAGTGTAACCGTCAAAAGCGGCTCCCGGGCCCTCTATCTCCGCGGCGCCGTTTTCCAGGCTTATCACCGTGGCGGCGGCCTCCAGCTGCTCCAGCTCGCCAAGCTCCTGCCCGGCAGGAGCGCCGTCTCCGCTGCATCCGGCCAAGGCCAGGCCCAGAGCCAGCAGCAGGGCAAGGGCGGCTGCTTTTTTCATATGGTCTCCACCTCTTTCTCCCGGCCGCAGATGACGGTGAGGTTGCCGTTGCGGCAGCGTATCTCGTCCAGGAAGGCCTTGCTTATCCCCGCCTCCTTCAGCCGCACCTCGTAGCACAGCTCATAGAGGGTGCCCATATTGCTGGTTTTCACCCGCAGCAGCTCATGGCTGAGGGTATATTTTTCAAACAGATCGTCAAAGAGTTCCTCGTAATCCAGATTCTCGGGGATGGTGATCTTCAGCTGGCGCAGGGCCCGGCTGCCCTCGCCGAAGCGAAGCTTGCCCAGGATGAGCACCGTCGCTCCCATGATGACAAAGAACAGCGCCGCCAGGCCCACATAGCCCATGCCGCAGGCCAGGCCCAGGGACACGGACATGAACAGCCCCGTTATCTCCCGGGCGGAGCCGGGGACGCTGCGAAAGCGCACCAGGGCAAAGGTGCCCGCCACTGCCAGGCCCGCTCCCACGTTGCCGTTGACCAGCATGATGACCACCGCCACCACCGGGGGCAGCAGGGCCAGGGATATGGCCAGGGAACCGGTATGATAGCTGTGGGCGGTAAAGACCAGGGCCGTCAGTAATCCCAGGGCCAGAGCCGTCAGCACACATATGAGAAAGCTGGGGACGGTGACTACGCCGTTTATCACGCTGTCCGTTATCAGTTGGTTAAGCAATTACCATCACTCCGTCAAAGTATTTTTCTATCAGTTCGTTTTTGTAGCATTGGCCGTACTTGGAAAAGCTGCGGGGGAAGATCTCCAGGCTGCTGAGAAGCTCCGCCAGCCACAGGGGGGCCGACTCCGGCATCTTTATCTCCATGAGCACCTGCCCCTCTTCCAGCAGCTCCCTGCCGAAATCCCCGGCGGTAAGGCTCAGCTGGGTGTCCCGCCAGCGGATGGAGCTGTCAAAGGTCAATCTGAGCCCCGGCTCCTCCCGGCCCACATAGGCCCGGCGGTCGCAGGCTATGAGCACCTTGGGCTGCACCGGGTTGGTCTTTAAAAACCAGTCTATCTCCCGGCTTATCTGGCCGCTGTCGGGAGAGCTGCGGCGTCCCGCCAGATAGTCCTCCGCCTCCTGCTCTCTCATCAGCACCCGGCGCTTGTAGACTATGCCCTTGTACTTCTTCTTCAGCTCCACAAAGACCTGGCTCTCCGCCCCCGGCACATTGTAGCTGCGCAATCGCAGCTTCTCCTTGTACACCGGCTGTTCGATGGAGCTGCGTATCAGGCGGTAATCCTCCCAGTCGTAATACAGGCTCAGCACCGTGCTCTCAAAGAAGCGGTCCGGCTCCAGCCGGGGCTCCAGCCGGGCCCACAGCCCTTCATACTGTTCCCGGGAGAGGAGATATTTCTTTTCATAGCGCTTGAAGCTCAGCTGTGTCTCGTTCATTGCTGTCCGTCTATCTCTCCGAAGTAATATTCACGCTCTTCCGGGCTCAGTTCAAAGAGCTCACAGAGATTGTCTATATTCAGCTGCTGCCAGTTGTGGTCCGTGAGCAGGGACTTCAGCTGCTCTACGGCCCATTCCCAGTCCGCCACGGTCCGGCCGAAGCGGGCATAGTCCCGCTCCACCTCCGGAGCAACCACGGCGCAGAGCCGGTCTATCTCAGCCATCACGTTCTCCACCGTCAGCACGCTGCCCATCAGCTCCGCCGCCCGGCTGAGGAAGCGGTCCTTGAACTGGGCATTGTCCATCAGGGGCACCATGAAGGTGGCAAACTGGCGGGTCTGCTGGGCGTACTCGCTGAGCACATTCATGAACACGCTGGCAGGGGTGGAGAAGCTGGCGTCCAAATCGTAGAACATCAGCCGCCATTTCCCGTCGTTCTCACTGGAGCGGCAGTAGCGCACATTGCCGGAGCTGAGATCCGTGTTGGCACAGTAGCCCTCCAATATCAGCCAGTCGATGACGCTGTCTATATCGAACATGTCGCAGAAGTGGCGGTAATTTTCCTCTAGGCTCATGTCGTTGAACTGGCAGAATCTCACCACATCCTCATAAAAGTCCGAAGCCAAAGAAACGTTGGCCTCCAGGACCTCCACGCTGTCCCGGCTCACCCCGGCTATGCCGGCATAGAGCTGCTCGTTGGCCTTCTCCTTCAGGGAGTAAATGCCGGAGTACTCGCCGTTTATGTACAGTATGCAGTAGCGGCTGCGCTGGTTTATCACCTTGTCGGTGGCCTGGGCGCACAGCTCCTGGCTCAGCTCGTTGCGGATAATGGATATGGGGAAGTCCTGGCCGGAGCGCAGCAGGAGATTGGTGAACTCCGTCACTCCGCCGCCGTAGATGTCATAGTTCAGGGTGCTCTGGCCGTAGGCCCCCCGGAAACGCACCGACATGTTCTTCTTCGGCAGCACCAGGCTGGTCTCCCCGTTCATGGACACCCCGCAGCCTATGGTGAAGCTGTCCTCTCCGTCATAGAGAGACAGGCTGGCAGGCAGCTCCACGCCCTTTTGCTTGCCGTTATACATTATATCGAATTCCCTTGGGCTGTCCGTCAGCAGGCTCAGCACCGGCAGGCTGTGGTTCTCATTTATTATGAAGCTGAGGCTGAGGGCCGGGCTTGGCAGGGCCCCGGCCTCAATGTTCACGGCCCTTATCACCGTGGTGCCGTCTATATATATGGGGCCGGTATATTCCGGGCTCTCCGTCGTGGGGGCGGAACCGTCCAGAGTGTAGCGTATGGTCCCGGAGGCGCTGAGCTCCACGTACATGCCATTAATATCGTTATAGACTCCGTCCGTCGTCAGGCTCACCGGCTTCTCCGCCACCCGGCGCTCCCCGCCGGAGTTTTCGGCCCCGGGGCTGGAGCTGGAGAAGTAGAACCAGCCTGCTTCCCCGGCCCTGCGGCCATAGCTGCCCTGGCAGGGTATGCCCTTGAGGGAGACGCAGTCCAGCAGTGTCCCCTCCGCCGAGGCCAGATACAGCTGCTCGTTTTCCGAGTTCAGCTCAAAGCCGGTGGCATAATAGCCCTCAGGCAGCGCTTGGGAGGTGCAGTAGAGCAGGATGAATTCTCCCGGCCCCAGCTCCAGCTCCGGCAGGCGGTAAAGAAGATAGTCGTCCCTGTCGTCGGATATGTAATAGTCGGATAAAAGCAGACTTTGACCGCTGTTGTTCTTCAGCTCCACCCAGTCGTAATACTCCTGCCTTACGGGAGCCGCCTCCGTGTTGTACACCTGGGCCTCGTTTATGATGAGAGGGCTTTCACAGCTCAGGCTCTGCTGGAAGCTCTCCCAGCCTGCCGCCGTGTTCTCATAGCCCGGGGTGGGGTACAGGCTCTGCTCATAGCTTCCGCCGGCCCCCAGTGCCAGGGAGACGTCCTCCTCACAGTCGCCGCAGAGGGCGGAGGAGCAGAGGTAGCCGTACTCATTTCTAAGCCAGACCCCCTCGTCCCCGGAGAGGCTGAAGTCAGTGTGCAGCTCAGCCCCCTGCCGGTCCTTGCCGGAGGCGAAGATGACTATCCGCTCCCCGGGCTGAAGGCTCAGCTCCGGCAGTGTCCAGCCCAGCTGATTTTCCCTGTCGGAAAGGCTCCAGCCGGAGATATCCACCGCCTCATCGCTTTGGTTCCACAGCTCTATCCAGTCGGAGAAGTCCCCGTCTTCGTCCCTAAGGACAGTGCGGTTCTTCTCCATGAACTCGCTTATCACTACCTGGCCCGCTCCTCGGCTCAGCTCCTCCGGGTCCGGGCTGGGGCTGGCCGTGGGGGCCGGGCTCAGGGCCGGCTCTTCCGGCTCGTCCTTGCCGCCCCACAGCAGCGCCGCCGCCAGGGCTATTATTATCACCGCTGCCGCCGTTGCGGCCAGGGCTATTTTGCTTTTTTTGTTCATGCTTGCTCCTCGGCAGAAAAATACATTGTATTATACCCCTTTTTCCCCCTTTCGTCAATGCGCCGGGGCCCGCCCGGCGGGGATTTAAGATTCTCCGATATCTCCCCGGGCAGGGGAGGGAAAAAGCTTCCTCCGGGAAAAATGTAAAAAACTCTTGACAGTTTTCCGTGTATATTGTATGCTGAGAGTGTCAAAAGTTTTTTACATTTTTGTTCTGTCAAAGGAGGACGCCATGTTTTTGACGCTGCTGTTTATTCTGTGGCTCTGCGCCATGATAGTTCTGGACATCGCCATGCTGATATCCCTGCTCCGGCCGGGGGACGAGCGGCGGCAGATGGTGGTGTGGAAGGCCAGCACCTGGACCCTTATGGGCCTGGTGGGCATGCTGGTGATCGAGGTAGTGAAAGGCTTTGTCACCGGCAGCGTGGATCTGATAAACCCCTTTATCCACCTCACCGTGACGGCCACGATGTATTTTTGTTTCAGCCTCTATTTCAAGCGGAAGCTGGGGGGCTGAGATGGAAAACTGCATAAGAGAGCGGCGAAAGGAGCTGGGCCTTTCCCAGGAGGAACTGGCAAAACGCTGCTCCGTCACCCGGCAGACGGTGAACGCCATAGAGAACAACAAGTACGACCCCACCCTGGCCCTGGCCTTTGCCTTGGCCGGGGAGCTGGGGCTGACGGTGGACGAACTTTTCAGGCCATGAAAGGCGGCATCCCCTTAATTATTCTTAAATCCCGTACATACATCTTTACTTTTGCCGGGACGGCATGATATAATCCACGGCACAGTTAATTCGGATGGAGGAGAGCATGCAATGAAGGGAAAAGAGCGGAAGCTGAGCCCGGCGGAGCTGAAGAGGAAGGAAGCCTATGAACGGCTTTGTCAGGAGATGGAGCAGGCCGGCTACAGGAAACGGGAGCTCACAGTGGGTCTGCTGGCGGCCAACACACTCTCCCTTCTGTTGAGTCTGCCCTTTGCCATTGCCATAACGGTCATTTATTTTCTGGTAAATCCCCAGGGCAGCTTTCAGCTGAGCTCGCTCTGGTGGCTGCTGTTCTTCCCCGTCTTTTTCCTCCTGACAGCAGTACACGAGTTCATCCACGGCCTCACCTGGAGCCGCTTTTTCTACAAATGCTTCGGCTCCATATCCTTCGGCGTGATATGGAAGGCTCTCACCCCCTACTGCAGCTGCTCCGAACCCCTCACCAAGGGCCAGTACATCCTGGGCGGGGCCATGCCCACAGTGGTGCTGGGCTTTGCCCTCTCCGCCGCCGCCGTCGCTCTGGCCCGGCCCTTCCTGCTGGTTTTGGCGGTGACAATGATACTGGCCGGCGGGGGCGATATGCTCATTATAGCAAAGCTCCTGGGCTACCGCCCAAAGGGCCGGGAAGCCCTGTACTACGACCACCCCTATGAGTGCGGGCTCGTGGCCTTTGAAAGGTGAAAAGTTTATATCATATCATTTAAAGCCGGGTCCTGCCCGGCTTTTGCTTTTGAAAAAACTCCCGCCATTGATAATCGTCCCGGGGACTGATATAATAACTTCGTGAAATTCTGTGCTCATATGCACCAAATCCAGGGAGGTAGACCATGAAAAAGATTCTCATGCTGGGCACCGGAGGCACCATCGCCTCGGAGATGACGCCGGAGGGCCTGACCCCGGAGCTGCGTCCGGCCCAGCTGCTCAGCTATGTCCCCGCCATAAAGGACCTGTGCCAGGTGACTCCGGAGCTGCGCCCGGCCCAGCTGCTCAGCTATGTGCCCGCCATAAAGGACCTGTGCCATGTGGACTGCCTCTCCCTTTTCAATATCGACTCCACCAACATCACCCCCCGGCACTGGTGCGCCATCTCCCGGGCCCTGGAGCTGAACTACCAGCTCTATGACGGCTTCGTCATCAGCCACGGCACCGACACCATGGCCTACACCGCCGCCGCCCTCAGCTACATGGTTCAGGATGCGGACAAGCCCATAATCATGACCGGGGCCCAGAAGCCCATCAATTATGACTCCACCGACTCCAAGCTGAACCTCACCGACGCCTTCGTCTGCGCCTGCTCGGAGGAGCTGGCCGGGGTGGACATCGTGTTCAGCGGCAGGGTCATCCTGGGCACCCGGGCCAGAAAGACCTGCTCCA
>CASFJB010000044.1 GCA_949294945.1 uncultured Eubacteriales bacterium | reverse complement strand
GTCATCTGCTTCATGGCCTCGTACTGCTTCAGCAGCCGGTTCACATCCACCACAGAGGTGCCGCTGCCGGCGGCGATACGCTTTTTCCTGCTGCTGTTGAGGAGGGAGGGGTTGTCCCTCTCAGCCTTGGTCATGGACAGGATGATGGCCTCCTGACGGCTCAGGAGCTTCTCATCCAGCTTGGCCCCCTGAAGGGCCTTGGCGTCCACACCCGGGAGCATGCCCAGCACGTCCTTCAGATCTCCCATGTTTCTCAGCTGGGCCATCTGGTCCAGGTAGTCGGCCAGGCTGAAGCGGTTGCTGCGCAGTTTCTCCGCCGCCTCCAGGGCCTTCTTCTCGTCAAAGCTCTTTTCAGCCTTTTCTATAAGGGTGAGCACATCCCCCATACCCAAAATGCGGGAAGCCATACGGTCAGGATGGAAGGGCTCTATCATATCCAGCTTTTCGCCGGTGCCTATGAACTTGATGGGCTTGCCGGTGGTCTGGCGTATGGACAGGGCGGCGCCGCCTCTGGCATCGCCGTCCAGCTTGGACAGCAGCACGCCGGTTATGCCCAGGGCCTCGTCGAAGGCAGCTGCGGCGTTCACCGCATCCTGGCCGGTCATGGCGTCCACCACCAGCATTATCTCCGAGGGCTCCACGGCGGCCTTGATGTTCTTAAGCTCATCCATGAGCTGTTCATCTATGTGCAGCCGTCCGGCAGTGTCCAGGAACACCAGGTCGTTGCCGTGCTTCTTGGCGTGCTCGATGGCGGCCTTGGCAATATCCACCGGGTCGGTCTGGCCCATCTGGAACACAGGAATGCCCAGCTGAGCGCCCACGGTCTCCAACTGCTTTATGGCAGCGGGACGGTAGATATCACAGGCGGCCAGCAGAGGGCGCTTGCCCTGCCTGCGCATGTAGCCCGCCAGCTTTGCCCCGTTGGTGGTCTTGCCGGCGCCCTGAAGGCCAACCAGCATCACCACGCTGGGAGACTTGGAGCCGATAATGAGCTTCTGGTTCTCCCCGCCCATAAGGGCGCAGAGCTCCTCGTTGACTATCTTGATGACCATCTGGGCGGGAGACAGGGCCTCCAGCACGTCGGCGCCGCAGGCTCTCTCGGTGACGGTCTTGGTAAAGCTCTTGACCACCTTGTAGCTCACGTCCGCTTCCAGCAGGGCCATGCGCACTTCCCGCATAGCGTCCTTCACGTCGGCGGCGGAGAGGCGGCCCTTGCCTCTGAGCTTCTTAAAGGCGGCATTCAGTTTTTCGGATAAGCTTTCAAATGCCATATTCTAACCTCTGGCGATGACGGCGGCGATCTCCTCCGCCGCTCTTGCGGCCTTTTCACTGGCTTCACCCTGAGTCATGGCTGCCAGTTCCCCTATCATCTCCCGGATATTTTCCAGGGCGCTGCGGTTTTCCTCAAAACGCCGGAGCAGGCCAGTCTTGTTTTCGATATCCTCCAGAGCGCTCTCGCCCCGGCGGATGTTGTCCCAAACGCCCTGGCGGGAAATGCCGCACTGTTCGGCTATCTCGGCCAGGGACAGGTCCTCATTGTAATGGAGGTCCAGGCACAGCCGCTGCTTCTCGGTGAGAAGTTCGCCGTAAAAGTCCAGCAGCATGGTCTGTTTCAGTCTGCCGTCACTCACGGTCAAGCCCCCTGTCAAGTATTTACCGTTGACAGAGTATACTACTCCTCTCCCTCTCTGTCAAGTATTTTTTCTTTACAGCCAAGATTTTGGCTCTCCCTGCGGCGCCATTGGGCCCGGGCGGGAATAATCAGGCATTTTCTGGGGAAACTGCCAAGGTGAGGAACAAGAAAATTTTCCCGGATAGGAGACAGCCATGGATAACATAGATTCATGTCTTTATATTGAGGACGGGCGGCTCAAGGACTACGCCGCCTCCTGCGCCCGGCTGCTGCACCCTCAGGACAACTGTCCCGGCAGGGAGGCCGCCGCTCTGCTTCGCCGGAGCTTTGGGGAGATACGCCGCTGCCACCAGGCGGTGGAGCGGCGTTACGGCTCCATGGCGGCGCCCCCCTCCGCCTGCGAGTGGCTGCTGGACAACTGGTACATGGTGCAGCGGGAGTATCTGGGCGCCGTTCAGGAATTGAGGAAGGCCCGGCGCCTTCGCTGCTGCTCCCAGGGCATAGTGATAACGGAGCTGTGCCGGGAGCTGGTGCGCTCAGGGCTGGGCAAGGTCACGGAGGAGCGCTGCGCCCTCTTTCTCTCCGGCTTTCAGTCGGTGACGGTGCTGCAGCGCCGGGAGCTGGAGCTCTTCCCCACCGCTCTGCGCTGCGCCCTCATCCAGTCCATAGCCCAGGTCTGCGGCAAGATGCTCTATGCCGCAGATACCACTTCCCACGCCCAGGCGCTCTCCGCTCTCTTCGGCTCTCTGCGCCTGTTCTCGGTCCTGGACCTGGAAAAGCTGCTGAACCGGGCTGACGTGAGCGGCGGCATACTCTCCGCGGACCCCAGCGGAGACTACCGCCGCATGGACAGTCTGACCCGCCGCCAGTACCTTCTGCGTCTGGAGCATATGGCCCGGCGTCTTGGCACGGAGGAGCACATCCTGGCCCAAAAGCTCATAGCCAGGGCCAGGCAGGACGGGCGGCATATAGGCTTTTATTTATATAAGAAGCCCTCGGCTCTGTGGTCGGGACCGTATATAGGCTTCACTATCCTTCTGCCTCTGCTGCTGAGTCTGCTCATAGGCTTTTACCTGGACAGTGTCCCCGCCGCTTTGCTGCTGCTGATACCTCTTTGGGAGCTGATAAAGAGCTTTCTCGACTTTCTTCTGCTCCATCTGGTATCGCCCCGGCCCCTGCCCAGGATGGACATCTCCGGGGGCATCCCCCCGGAGGGGAAGAGCCTCTGCGTAGTTTCCACCATTCTCTCCCCCGGTCAAGCGGAACGGCTGGAGCAGCTGCGTCTGGCCTGCCGCAGTGAGGGAAAAAACCTTCAGTTCGGCCTTCTGGCAGACCTTCCCGCCTCTAAAAGCCAGAGCAGGGCGGAGGATGAGCAGCTGCTGCGCCAGACCCGGCGGGCTGTGCGCCAGCTGAACCGGAAGTACGGGGGCGGCTTCTATCTCTTTACCCGGCAGCGCAGCTTTGACGGAGAACAGTACAGCGGCCGGGAGCGAAAGCGGGGAGCTCTGCTGGAACTGGCAAAGCTTCTGAACGGTCAGGCCTCGGCTCTGGAAGTGACCGGAGATCCGGAGTCCCTCTCCGGCACCAGGTATATCGTGACCCTGGACAGCGACACCCAGGTATACCCCGGCTCCGTGGGAGAGCTGGTAGGGGCGGCCATCCACCCTCTCAACCGGGCGGTCATCGACCCTAAAAGCCACGTGGTAAGATCCGGCTACGGCCTCATCCACCCCCGGATGAGCACCGGCCTGGAGAGCGCCAACGCCACGGACTTTGCCCTGATCTTCGCCGGCGCCGGAGGCAGCGACCCCTACGGGGCTTTGTGCGGAGAGCTGTATATGGACGCCTTTGACAACGGCGGCTTTGCCGGCAAGGGAGTCATTGACGCCGCCGCTCTGCTGGAATGTACCGGCAGCCGCTTCCCCTCCGGGCGCATCCTCTCCCACGACGCCCTGGAGGGAGCCTATCTCCACGGGGCCTATATGGGCGACGTGGAGTTTTCCGACAATTTCCCCACCAAGCCCCTGGCTTATTACAAACGCCTGCACCGATGGATACGGGGCGACTGGCAGAACGCCCCCTGGATATTCAAAAGGGAGCTGCGGGCCATGGACCGCTTCCGGCTCTTCGACTCCCTGCGCCGCAGTCTCTTTGCCCCCATGACCTTTCTGGCCATACTCTCCGGCTTTATGCTGCCGGGCAGCTGGCTGGCCTTATCCGCCGGAGCGGCGCTGCTGGCGCTTTTGAGCGATCTGCTCCTCTCCTTTGCCCAGGGCGGCCTTGCCCGGCGGGAGCGGGTGCGCCTTAAGCGCCACACCCGGCTGCTCACCGGTATAGGGGGCTCCATAGTCCAGACCTTTATAAGGCTCTGGCTTTTGCCCTATGAGGCCTGGGTCTGCTTTACCGCCATAGCCACCGCCCTGTGGCGCATGCTCATAAGTCGGAAAAGGCTCTTGCAGTGGCAGACGGCGGCCCAGGGTGAAAAGGGCAGTCACGATTTTGCCCAGCATATTCGGAAGATGTGGTTCCCCATAGTCCTGGGCGTGCTGCTCATGGCCTTTTCCCCGGCCATTATCGGCAAAGCCTCCGGCTTCATGTGGCTTTTGAGCCCGGCTGCCGCCGCCGCTCTGGCCCTGCCTGCCTACAGGGAGCAGAGCCTGCGCAAGGCGGACAGGGACTATCTGACCCAGGCTGCCGGGGAAAACCTCCGGTATCTGCTGGACTTCTCCCGGGAGGAGGACAATTTCCTGCCCCCGGACAATTTTCAGGAGCAGCCCCCGGTAGGCGCCGCCCACCGCAGCTCCCCCACCAATATAGGCCTGGCCATGGCGGCGGTAGAGTGCGCCGTGCGCATGGGCCTTACGGATACGGAGCAGGCTGCGGGATATATTTCCCGGGTGGTGGATACCCTGGAGCGCATGCCCCGGTACATGGGCCATTTCTATAACTGGTACGACACCCGCAGTCTCCGGCCTCTCCGCCCCGCCTATATCTCCACCGTGGACTCCGGCAACCTCTATGCCGGACTGCTCTGCGTCTCCCAGGCTCTGGAGAGCCAGGGGCGTTGGGAGCTTAAGGAGCGCATCGACGCTCTTATGGCCCCCATGGACTTCTCCCCCCTCTACGACAGCGGCCGGGGCTTGTTCTATATCTGCTACGACACGGAGAACCGCCGGGGCGCCGGGGGCTGGTACGACCTGATGGCCAGCGAGGCCATGCTCACCAGCTACCTGGCCATAGCCAAGGGGGACGTGCCCATAAAGCACTGGCGCCGTCTCAGCCGGGCCCAGCTTCAGAAAGACGGTTACCGGGGCCTTGCCAGCTGGACCGGCACCATGTTCGAGTATCTGATGCCGGAGCTGTTTTTGCCGGTATACCGCAGCAGCCTGCTCTATGAGAGCAGCCGCTTCTGCCTCTATGCCCAGCGGCGGCGCTGTCTGCCCGGGCGGCCCTGGGGCATATCCGAAAGCGCCTTCTATTCCCTGGACGCCTCTCTCAGCTACCGCTACAAGGCCCATGGCTGTCCCGCTCTGGCTCTGAAGCGGGGCCAGGAGGCGGACCTGGTCATCTCCCCCTACAGCAGCTTCCTGGCTCTGGCAGTGGAGCCGGAGGCGGCGGTGAAGAACCTGCGCCGCCTGGAGAGCTGGGGCGTCCGGGGCCGCTACGGCTTTATGGAGGCACTGGACTTCACCCCCTCCCGCTGCCGGGGTAAAGCGGAGAAGGTGGGCTGCTACATGGCCCACCATGTGAGCATGAGCATCATTGCCGCCGCCAACGCCGTGTGCCGGGGCTATGCCCAGCAGCTTTTCATGTCCAACAGTTCCATGTCCGCCTATGCTCTGCTGCTCCAGGAGCGGCTCCCGGCAGAGGCGGTGGTGATACGCCGGGCCATGGCGGAGGTGCCGGAGAAACTCCGGCGAAACATCAGCCAGCGCTGGCAGCTGAGAGGCGGCCCGGAGGACCGGGAGCCCAGGGCCAGCCTGCTCTCCAACGGGGCATACAATGTGCTGTGGCGCAGCGGCGGCCAGTCCTCCGCTTTTCTGGGGGACAAGTGCATCTATTACTCCGATTCCCTCACCGGCGGCGTCAGCATCAGGCTGGACGGCAAGCCCCTGTTCCCCGCCGATTCCCCCCAGATGTGGGAGCTGGGTGAGGAGCAGTGCCGCTGCAGCTGTCTCTCCCGGGAGCTCAGCGCAGTTATGAGCCTTTCGGTGGCTCCGGGGGACACCGGTGAGCTGAGATGCCTGGAGTTTCAAAGTCCCCGGCGCTGTCAGTTCCGGCTGGAGCTTAGCTTTGAGCCTGTCATGGCGGAGCTCTCCCGCTGGCTGGACCACCCGGCCTATTGGCGACTTGGCTTTACCGCCCGGCAGGAGGGCCGGGCCCTGCTGCTGCACCGCCTGCCCAAGGACAGCGGCCGGGGCCTGTGGCTGTGCCTCATGTGCAGTGAGGCGGCGGAGTACCAGGCCCAGGCCGGCGGCGGTCTGGGGGCCCTGTCCCGGCCTCTGGTGAAGGCCGGCGTGGATCTGGCCCTGGAAGAGGGAAAGAGCTTCCGGCTGCGCTTCGCCCTGAGCATCGGCGGCAGCGGTGAAGAAGCCCTGGCCGCCGCCCAGCGCATCCTGTATTCCGAAAAGCCCGTCCAGACCTCCATGGTTGGAGCCGCCGGCATGCACCTGGGCATGAGCCAGGAGGAGCTGGGGGCCGCCATGGACATGGTGCTGCCCCTGTGGCAGAACCGGCTGTACCGGGCCGCTCCCAGGCGGGAGCTGTGGCAATACGGGGTCTCCGGGGACCTGCCCATTATCTGCTGTGACGGGGACAGTCCGGAGCTGGCCAAGCTGCTGCGCCGCTTCTGCCTTCTGAAGAGCTGCGGCCTCAATGCCGACCTTATATTTTTCGACAACCAGCCGGGAGAGTACCAGCAGCCCCTGATGGGACGCATAGTCTCCGTACTCTCCCCCGTGGGGCTGGAGGCCCTGATAGGTTCTCCCGGCGGCGTGCACATCCTGCCCTATTCCTCCAGGAACACTGTAAAAAGCCGCTCCGCCTTCATCTCCGGGGAAAAGCGGGAATTGCCCCCGCCTCTCCCCTTCCCCGCTCCCGGTCCTGCCAGAGCCGCTGCCGCCGTTCCCACCCACTGCTGGACGGAGCAGGGTTTTGAATTTCAGGTGAACGGCGACCTGCCGCCGGTGGCCTGGCAGCATATGCTCACCAACGGCTCCTTCGGCTATATAGCCACCGACTGCGGCATAGGCAACATGTGGCTGGAAAACGCCCGGGAGATGCGGGTGAACAGGCCCGCCGGAAATGCAGCGGAGGTGGCTGCCGGCGAAAATCTCTGCCTGGATTATAAGGGCAAACCCGTGAGCCTCTTTGCCGCCAACGACGGCTTCCCCTGCCGGGTGTTCTACGCCCCGGGCTATGCTCTGTGGGAAAAGCGTTTAGGAGATAGAAAGATAAGGACCAGGGCCTTTATCCCCTCCGGCAGCGATGTCCGTGTGCTGCTGATAGAGGGGGCAGAGGGCCTTGAACTGAGCTGGGGCCTCAGGCTGTGTCTGGGCGGTGGGGACTCCTCCGGTGTCCGGGGCCGGGTGGAGGAGGGCATCGCCCGCTTTGAAAACCCCGAGGCCTATTTCCCGGAGCGGGAATTTCTGGCCGCCTTCTCGGAGCCGGCCCGGATCTCCGGGGAATACTGTCCCGCCGCTTTGGGTCTCAGGGGCAGCTGTGCAGACAGGAGCGTTTTGGCCTGCGGTTTCTGCGGCGAGGAGGAGCTGAGGAAGCTCCTCTCCCCCGATGCTGCCGCAGCGGCTCTGGCGGGCGCTTCCGCCCGCTGGGAGGACCTGCTGGGCCGCTTCTCTCTCCGTTCCGCCTCTGCCGCCCTGGACCACTATATGAGCCGCTGGGCGGTGTACCAGTCTGCAGCCTGCCGCCTGGAGGGGCGCAGCAGCCTCTACCAGAGCGGAGGGGCCCTGGGCTTTCGGGATCAGCTCCAGGACAGCGTGAACCTGATGCTTATAGACCCGGGCTATGCCAGGGAGCAGATACTCCTCTGCTGCCGCCATCAGTATTCGGAAGGCGACGTTATGCACTGGTGGCATCCCCACCCCGCCGGGGACAAGGGCGTGCGCAGCCGCTGCAGCGACGACCTGCTGTGGCTGGTGTGGGCCCTGTGCGAATATACGGAGGCCACGGGAGACTACGGCCTGTGTGATGTGGAAGTGCCATATCTGGTATCCCCGCCCCTGGCCTCCCACGAGCAGGACAGGTATGAGACGCCGGAGCCGGGCCCCGCCGCCCCCGTGCTGCTCCACGCCAAGGCGGCGCTGGAGTGCTGCATAGGCCGGGGCTTCGGGCCCCACGGTCTGCCTCTCATGCTGGGGGGCGACTGGAACGATGCCCTGAATGCGGTGGAGGGTGAGAGCGTGTGGCTGGGCTGGTTCTTCTCCCACTGTGCCGCCCGCTTTGCCGCCCTGCTGGACAGGCTGGGGCTGGAGGGCTCCCGGCGCTACAGTGCCGGGGCCCGGCAGATAGGCGCCGCCGCCGAGGCCGCCTGGAACGGTCACTGGTACAACAGGGCCTATTGTCCAGACGGGGAGGCCCTGGGCGGCGAGGAGCGGATAGACTCCCTGGCCCAGAGCTGGGCAGCCCTCAGCCCCTACGCCTCCTCCCTCCACGTCGACGCGGCCCTGGACGCCGCCCTGGAGCGGCTGGTGGACAGGCAGCACAATCTGGTGAAGCTCTTTTGGCCGCCCTACTCCTGCCGGGAGCGCCGGGTAGGCTATATCTCCGGTTACGGAGAGGGCTTCCGGGAAAACGGCGGCCAGTACACCCACGGGGCCATATGGCTGGCCTTGGCCGCTCTGCGCCGGGGCCGCACCGACCGGGGCTACGAGATACTCCAGCTCCTTCTGCCGGAAAACCATGATATAAAGCGTTACGGCGCCGAGCCCTACGTTCTCCCCGCCGACGTGTACAGCGCCCCGGGCCATGAGGGGGAGGCGGGCTGGAGCTGGTACACCGGCTCCGCCGGCTGGTACTTCCGGGTGGTGACGGAGGAGCTGCTGGGCCTGAAGCTGAGGGAGGGCAAGCTCTATATAGAGCCCAAGCTCCCTGCCGCTCTCCCCTCCTATTCCGTCACCTGGATAGACTCCCGGTCCCGGCTCCACCGCATCGACTGCGACCGGGGGCGCATATACGTGGACGGCGACCCCTATCTGGGCCAGGGCATAGGCTGAGCTTTGGGGACGGGGTTTACAAAAAGGCTACCATTTTGCCCCTCCCGGTGGTATAATCAATAAAACTGAAAAAGAGCGGTTTCCCCGGCTCCGGCCTGGAGTTGAAAACCGCTCTCTACATATAAAACAGGAGGTGCCCCAATGGAGTATTCAAGGACAGAACTGCTGCCCGGCATATTCCTCACTCATCTGCGCAGCGATAAATTCAAAACGGCCTGCATCAGCCTGAATCTGCTCACTCAGCTCAGCCGGGAGAGCGCCTCCATGAACGCCCTCATCCCCTATGTCCTGCGCCGGGGCACCACCCGTTACGGGGATATGGAGGCTCTCAGCCGCCGCATGGACGAGCTCTACGGCACGGCCATAGAGCCGGTGGTGCGCCGCATCGGCGAGATACAGTGCATCGGCTTTTACGGCAGCGTCCCGGAAGAGGGCTATCTGCCCTCCGGGGAAAAGCTGCTGCCCCAGGCAATATCCCTTATGGCGGAGATGCTCCTGGCCCCAAATACCCGGGGCGGCCTGCTGCTGCCCGCCTACGTGGACAGCGAGAAGGAGAAGCTCCTTGAGCGCATCCGCAGCCGCATAAACGACAAGCGGGGCTATTCCCTCAGCCGCTGCATCGAGGAGATGTGCTGCTTTGAGGACTTTGCCGTCAGCCGCCTTGGCAGCGAGGAGGAGGCGGAGAACATCAACTACAAGAAGCTCAGCCGCCACTACCGCAGTCTGCTGCAAACTTGCCCTGTGGAGCTGTTCTACTGCGGCAGGACCCCTTTCAAAAAGGTCTGCGCCGCCTTTAAGGACGCCCTCTCCGCCATGCCCAGAGGGGAGATAGATTACGAGCTGGGCACCGACATCCGCATGAACGCCATAGAGGACAAGCCCCGTTATCTGGAGGAAAAGCTGGACGTGGGCCAGGGCAAGCTGGTGATAGGCTTCCGCCTGGGGGAGTGCATGGAGGAGCCCAACATCGCCGCCATCCATGTCTTTAACGCCGTCTACGGCAGCGGCAGCACCTCCAAGCTCTTTATGAACGTGCGGGAAAAGCTGAGCCTCTGCTACTATGCCAGCTCCATCGCCTACATCCACAAGGGCCTGCTGCTGGTGGCCTCCGGCATAGAATTTGACAAGTTTGAAGCCGCCCGGGATGAGATATTCAGCCAGCTGGAGGCGGTGAAAAATGGCGGGATAAGCGATGAGGAGCTGAACTCCGCCAAGCGCTGCGTGGCCTCGGACCTCCGCTCCCTCACCGACAGCCAGGGCGAGCTGGAGGGCTTCTACCTCTCCCAGACTCTGGACGGGCTGGACTACGGCCCCATGGAACTGGCGGAGCTGGTGGAGGAGGTCACCAAAGAGGATATAGTCTCCATTGCCAACAGCGTGGAGTGCGACATGATATACTTCCTCCGGGGTCTGGACAGGGAGGAAGCTTCTGAGGAGGAGAGGGAAGATGGACAGGCGTGAATATCCCAATATAGGCGAGACGCTGTACAGCAGCCTGCTGCCCAACGGCCTGAGGCTGAACGTGGTGCCCAAGAAGGGCTTTTCCACCCGCTATGCCGTTTTCGCCGCAGATTACGGCGGGGCTCACCGCCGCTTCAGACTGGACGGCAAGACCATAGACACCCCCGCCGGAGTGGCCCACTTTCTGGAGCACAAGATGTTCGACCTCCCCAATGGGGACAATGCCCTGAACATCCTCTCCGCCAATGGGGCCGACCCCAACGCCTTTACCTCCAGCGGCGTAACCTGCTACTATTTCAGCTGCACGGAGAGCTTTGAGGAGAACCTGCGCATGCTGCTGCACTTTGTCTCCACCCCCTATTTCACCGCCGAGACCGTGAGCAAGGAGCAGGGCATCATCGGCCAGGAGATACGCATGGGGGAGGACAGTCCCGACAGCGCCGTATACTATAACCTGATGGAGCAGCTCTACAGCCATCACCCCATCCGCGACCGGGTGGCCGGCACCCTGGAGAGTATAGCCCAGATCACCCACGAGACTTTGTATAACTGTCACCGGGCCTTCTACGCCCCATCCAACATGGCCCTCTGCGTTGAGGGGGATGTGGACCCCGCAGCCATAGAACGCATTGCCCTGGAGGTTCTGGGAACGGACTGTGCCCCGGTGCCTGTGGCTGACTTCGGCCCTGAAGAGTCTCTCTTTCCCGCAGCAAAGCTGCGGCGGGAGAGCATGGAGGTCTCCGCCCCCCTGTTTCTCATAGGCAGCAAGCTCCGGGCGGAAAAGGATGGGCAGGCCGCCATACGCCAGCGCCTGGTGTCCCGCCTGGCTCTGCGCATACTCTGCGGATCCTCCTCCCCCTTCTACTCCCGGCTCTATGCCCAGGGTATACTGAACCGGAACTTTGACTATGATATCGACTTTTCCGCCGGCACCGGCACCGTAATCATCGGCGGGGAGAGTCCCCGGCCGGAGCAGGTCCTTGAAGAGCTGGAGAAGGAAGTGGCGGAAGTGAGCCGCCGCGGCCTGGATGAGGGCGCTTTCCTCCGGGCAAAGCGGGCCACCCTGGGTTCCACCCTCCGGGCTTTGGAGGACTTTGAAAACGTCTGCGTCTCTCTGGCCACGGGAGTTTTCGACGGCTACTGTGCCTTTGACAGCATGCCTGTGCTGGACAGCATCAGCACCGGGGAGTGCCGGGACTTCATTGCCGAGAACCTGGCCTCTGAGCGGCTGGCCCTGTCCATAATAGAATCCAAGGCGGTGTAAAATGTTTCCTATCCTTATACAGACTATACAGCGGGATTCCGCCATCACCTTCCCCATGCTGGGGGACCTTACCATCGACCCTCCGGCCTATTTCACGGTTTTCGGCAAGAATATCTATTTCTACGGCGTCATCATAGGCCTGGGCTTTATTTTCGGCATGCTCTACTGCGCCAGGCGCAGCCGGGACTTCGGCCTGAAGCCGGACGACGTGTACGACCTGATGATCTTCCTCATTCCTTTTTCCATCATCGGCGCCCGGCTCTACTATGTGATCTTTGAGCTGGACTATTACATCCAGCACCCGGAGCACATATTCTCCACCCGTGAAGGCGGCCTTGCCATCTACGGCGGCATCATAGCCGGAGCCCTGGTGGTGTACTTCGTGTGCAGGAAGAAAAAGGTGCCGGTGCTGGCCTTTCTGGACCTGGTGGTCTTTGGCCTGCTAATCGGCCAGATAATGGGCCGCTGGGGCAATTTCATGAACCGTGAGGCCTTCGGCGCCGAGACGGACATCTTCTGCCGCATGGGCCTTATCGCCCCGGACGGCAGCACCATATACGTCCACCCCACCTTCCTGTACGAAAGCCTGTGGAACCTGGGCATACTTATTTTCCTTATAATATTTACCAAGAAGGGCAAACGCCGCTATGACGGCCAGTGCCTGCTGCTGTATTTCCTGCTTTACGGTCTGGGCCGGGCCTGGATAGAGGGCCTGCGCACCGACAGCCTGTATATAGGCAGCACCGGCATACGGGTGTCCCAGGCCCTGTCCCTGGTCCTGGTCCTATTCTCCCTGGTCATCCTCATTATCCAGAGCCGCCGCCCCCATCCCCCGGAGAAGCTGTTTGTAAATCAGGTCCGCTCCCGGGAAGCGGCAGAGGAGGCCGCAGCGGCCGCAGAAGAGTCAACAGAAAATCAAACATAAACGGAGGAAAAAACAATGGCAGATTACAAAGACATTATCGCCGGCACCATTTCAAACATAGTGGGCAAGGTGAAGGAAGCGGCGGAGAGCCCCAGCGTGCAGCAGGCCGTGGACAAGGTCAAAGGCGCCGCCGAGGAGACCGTCAACAAGGTGAAGGAGGCCGCCGAGGGCAGCACCGTGAAAGAGGTCTACGAGCAGGGCGCTTCCAGAGTCAAGTCCTACGGGCGCATAGCAAAGCTCAGTCTCCAGGTCAACGGAGAGTACGAGGAGCTGCGCCGGGTGTATACCGAGATAGGCAAGCTCTGCTATGAGCAGCACAAGGACTCACCCCAGGAGTTCTTCGCTCCCCTCTTCGCCCAGGTGGAGGAGATAAGCGGGCGCATCAGCAGCATCGAGGCGGAGGTGGAAGCCCTCAAGGCCGAGGCCGCCGGCACCGGCGAGGAGGACATTGAGGTGGAAGTGGTAGCCGAGCCTGTGGACGAGGCAGTGGAAAAAGCCGCCGAATTCAAGGCCGCCGCCCAGGACTTCCAGGCCGTGGTGGATGCCGAGATTGGCAATGCCGACAGCGAAGAGAAGTAAAAACTTCATAGTATTAAAAAGTGCAGCCCGTGTTTTCCGGGCTGCACTTTGAGACTGTCAAAAAAAGCCTCGAAGAGTTTTTTCGCCGCAGCGAAAAAATAATTTCAATCGTTTTCCGCGGCGACATGTGCGTCGCGGAAAACACTTCTCACGGAGCGGAGTGTCGAATTGTGCGCC
>CASFJB010000043.1 GCA_949294945.1 uncultured Eubacteriales bacterium | reverse complement strand
CGCGGCGGCGTATCTCGTTGTCGTTAAATTGGTTGTAGGAGTAGAGCACGCGCAGCTTGTTTCGCTCGTCGAAGCGGAAGTCCGGGCTGACGATCAGCCCGTAGCGGATGCGGCGGATATCCCCGCTCTGCCTGGCCTCCTTCAGATATTCGCCGGCGCCTATGCGGCTGTCCTTGGCCCGGCTTATCTCAGCCATAAGGGCCTTGGCCGGGAACATCTTGTCGTCCAGGTCCATGTCCTTTATTATGTGCTTTAAAAGGCTGAGACTGTCGGAGGTGTCGTAAATGCTGAAGGATGACGTAAAGCCCAGCTTCTCCGCATCCCGGCGCAGTATGCGCACACAGGCGGAATGGAAGGTGCAGGCCCAGATATCGTCGGCCTTCTCCCCCAGCATCCGCTCCAGCCTGTCCTTCAGCTCTCCCGCCGCCTTGTTGGTAAAGGTGATGGCCAGGATACGCCAGGGCTCCACCGGCTCATAGGCCGCCAGGGCCTCCGCCTCCGCTCCTCTCCGGCGCAGAGTCTCCAGCTGCTTCTCGTCCGCATCCGGCGGGATCTCCTCGGTATCCGCCGCCTTGCCGTATTTCAGGAGATTTGCTATCCGGTTAATCAGCACGGTGGTCTTTCCGCTGCCGGCTCCCGCCAGTATTAGCAGCGGCCCTTCGGTGCTGAGCACCGCCTGCCGCTGCATGGGATTGAGCCGGGCGAAGTCCCCGGCTATCACGGCCCTCCGGGCCTCTATGTAGTTTTTTTCAAATTCTGTACTCATGGCGAAGATTCTAACACAAAGCGGCCCGGATAACAAGAGCTACATTGAATCAAGCTGTGTTGACTTTTTCCTCCATTTTGGTTACTATAACTACATGTGTTTTTATGCGGCCATGCCGACCTATGGAGATTAGAATGAGAAAATTACTAGGCAGACTGTGGAATAAAGCAAACGAGCCCCTTATGGAGAGGCTGCTTATTGTCCTTCTCCCCTTCATTACCCTTATTATAGTCGCCCTTATCCTGACCCCGGGCATAGCCTCCCTGATAGGAGACGCCGCCCGCAGCGCCCTTCAGGAGGACTCGGTCCCCACTCAGGCCCCGGCGGAGGAAGCCGGCTACGCCCACATTTCCCAGGCCGAGGAGCAGGCCATTTTGGAAGAGAAACTTCCGGCCTCTCCCAGTCCAGCTCCCACTCCCTCGCCTCAGCCCAGCCCGGAGGCCATGGAGCAGGCCCTCGGGCCTCTCACCGGCTGGCAGGAAATAGGCGGCATCACCTACTACTACGATGCAAACGGCTCTCCCCTCACCGGGCTCCGGCAGATACAGGGCAAGCTCTATTTCTTCGACGAAAATGGCCGCCGTGCCCAGGCCTTGGGCATAGACGTGTCCACCTACAACGGCTTTATCAACTGGCCCGCCGTTGCCGTTCAGGGTATAGACTATGCCATACTCCGGGCCGGAGGCCGGGGCTGGGAAACCGGGCTCATCTACGATGACGACTGGTTCCAGCGCAACCTCATGGAGGCCCGGCTGGCAGGGATAGACATCGGCGTCTATTTCTTCTCCACCGCCACCAATCCCGCAGAGGCCCAGCAGGAGGCCGCCTATGTGCTCCACTGTCTGGGTGGCACCAAGCTGGAGCTGCCAATATTCATAGATGTGGAGTACTCCGGGGATTATCCCCATGGCCGGGCGGACAGACTGAGCAATACTCAGCGGGAGGTAATAATCAATGCCTTCTGCCGCACTGTTATGGATGCAGGACATGAGGCCGGGGTCTATTCCGGAGAATATTACTACAAGTATAATCTGGACTACAATTCTCTGGGCAAGTACACCATATGGCTGGCCAGCTATACCAGAAGTGCAAGGCTGCCGGACTTCCCCGGCCGCTACGACATGTGGCAGTTCACCGACGGCGGCCTTGTCAGCGGCATCACCGGCATAGTTGATATGAACGCAAGCTTTTAACGGCAGCATAGATTTTAAGATCATTTTTTGGAGCATGACATGCTGGAAAAAGTATCAAAAGCTTTTATAAGGATAATGCTGGGCATATATATGCTCCTGCTGGCTCTGGGAGTCCTGCTGGGCACCTTCGGCAAGCTGGAGAGCCCCAGCTATGTTCTGGAGTTCCTTGCGGCAGGCTTATTTTTCCTCTGTCTCTGGATATTCCGTGCAAAGCTGGGCGGGCTCCTGGAGCGCATATCCCTCCCCGGTGCTTTTGTCACCGGACTTATCCTCAGCCTGTTTTGTCTGCTGCTGAATCTGGCCTGGGTGCTTTTCTTTCAGATAGAGCCTACGGTGGACTTCAAGACCTTTTACGAGACCGCCCTGGCCATTGCCCGCAATGAACGGGTGGATATGCTGTATCTGGGTCTCTTTCCCCATATTCTGGGCTACTCAAGCTTCCTCGGGCTGATGATGCGGCTTTTCGGCGAATCCTCCATGCTGGCCTCTGTGCTGAACGTAGTCATGACGGTAATTTCCGGCCTGTGCATCTATATTCTCTGCCTTCGCTGGACAGGCCTCCGGGCCGCGGCCGGGGCTTTCTTCCTGTGGAGTCTCTGCCCTTCCAAGCTGATGTACAACTCCATGGTCATGTCGGAGCCTTTGTACACCTGTCTGATACTGCTGTTTCTCCTGCTGCTGAGCCTGGCTTTGGACAGGGAGGGCCGCTGGTGGCTGCGGCTTCTGGCCGCTCTGCCTCTGGGCTTTGCCTGCGGGGCGCTGCTGCTGGCCGTCAATGTGACAAGGCCCGTAGCAGCCATACTCTTCGTCGCCTTTTTCCTCTGGGCCCTGCTGCTGAGAGGGAAAAAACTCAAGCAGCTCAAAAGCTGGCTCATCCTTGGTGTCTTTGCCGTCTCCATGTTAGGCGCCTGGAGCCGCTGCGACCACCAATGGACCCGCTGGGAATACCTGCATATCTTTGAAGAGACCTCGGATATCCCCGCCTACAACATCTACGTGGGCTTAAACATGGACAGTCTGGGCAGCTACTCCGATGAGGACATGGATACCCTGCTGAATTACCGCTACCAGGGCAGCGCCGTGTATGCCCAGGAGCAGATGCTGGAAGAGGTGAAAAACCGGCTGAGCAGCGGCGAGATAGATTTCCCCAGGCTCTTTGCCGCAAAGCTGGCAAAGCTTATGGGCAACGATGAGGGCGGAGCCTTCTATGCCCAGGCGGAGCTTAGTCCCATGGCTTTCAAGCTGTCCTCTGCCGCAGGCAATGTGTTCTACTATTTTGTAGTGCTTCTCAGTCTCATGGGTGCTGCCGTGCTTTTTAAAAGGCCGGGGTTTTCTTCGGTGTACATGGCCCCTCTATATTCCATAGGACTTATACTGGCCCATCTCATTGTTGAGGTCTCCGGCAGATACAAATACTCCCTTATCCCCATGGTGATAATCCTGGCGGCTTTTGCCTTTGGAGCTGCCGGCAGTAACGGTTCCGGAGAAACTGAAAAAGCCTGAGAGTTGCTGTCAAACTCTCGGGCTTTTTCTATTTATATAATTATTATAAATTTTATTCCAGCTTCTGCCGCAGCAGGTCCACCGCCCGGCGCTCAAGGCGGGATATCTGCACCTGGGAGACATGCATCACCTTGGCGCAGTTTTGCTGGGTCATGCCGTGGTAGTAGCGCAGGGCCACCACCTGGCGTTCCCGCTCCGGCAGGGACTCTATGGCGGCGCGCAGGGCAACATGCTCCACCATCTTTTCCTCGGCGCCATAATCCCCCAGCACCAGTTCCAGGGTGAAGCCGTCCTCCCCGCTCTCCTTGTGAAGGCTCTCGGCAGGGCCGGTGGCCGTCTCGGCAAAGGCAATGTCCTCAGGGCTTATTCCCGTCTCCCGGGACAGCTCCGAAAGGCTGGGTTCCCTGCCCAGCCGCTGCTCCAGATTTATCCGGGCCATGCGTATCTGCATGGCCTGCTCTTTTATGCCCCGGCTCACCTTTATTGCCCCGTCGTCCCGGAGGAAGCGGCGTATCTCCCCGGATATTTTAGGCACGGCATAGGTGGAGAAGCGGGTGCCGAAGCTCTCGTCGAAGCCCTCTATTGCCTTGAGAAAGCCCAGGCAGCCCAGCTGGTACAGGTCTTCCGGCTCCACGCCCCGGCCAAAGTAGCGCCGGGCCACGCTCCAGATGAGCCCGGAGTTTTCCTCTACCAGCTTCCCCGCCGTCTCCTTGTCTCCCTGCTTTGCCCGGCGTATCTGCTCATAAATGTCGGTGCTCATCGCTTGGTCTGCCGGGGGCTGATAAAGCGCTGCATGGTGACGGTGGTGCCCCTGCCGGGGCTGGAGCGCACTTTCAGCTTGTCCATGAAGCTGCCCATGATGGTAAAGCCCATGCCGCTGCGCTCCTCCCCGCCGGTGCTGAAGAGAGGCGTCATAGCCTGCTCCACGTCGGCTATGCCCTTGCCCCAGTCCCGGACGCTTATCTCCAAAGTGCAGCCCTTGATTATCCTCAGGCGCATGGCTATGCGGCCCAGGCTGTCCGGATAGGCGTGGACTATGGAATTGGTCACCGCCTCGGAGACGGCGGTCTTAATATCCCCCAGCTCCTCCAGAGTTGGGTCCAGCTGAGCGGCAAAGGCTGCCGCCGCCGTGCGGGCAAAGGCCTCGTTGCTGCTGCGGCTGGGAAACTCCAGCTTTATGTAATTAGTCTCGTTCATTTTTTCCTCCTCTTATTTCCCCACGGCTACCGGCACCAGCCGGTCTATCCCCGCCGCGTCTATGACCCGCTGGGGCTGTTTCGCCGGATTTTCTATCCAGGCCCGGCCCCCTAAAGTTTTCATCCGGCGGCTGACCCGGATAATGACGGCTATGCCGGAAGAATCCATAAAATTCAGTCCCGCCATGTCCAGCACACAGTCCCTGGGCATGTACTCGTCCAGCAGCTCCTCTATGCGCCGGATGGTGTTCCTGGCCTCGTGGTGGTCCAGCTCTCCCGCCAGATACAAAGTCAAGCGCCCGGAGTTGAATGCCGTGTTTATTGTCATGTCTTATCTCTCCCGTCTGCTGTAAAAAGCAAAAAAATAGCACCGCATCCTTGGATGCAGTGCTATTTTAATTTATTCCCTATGCGTAATCAGTCGAAAGGAGGGCTCTTCCCTGTCACTTGCCCAGATTTTCCAGGCTCAGCTTCAGGTTGTCGATGAGAGCCTCCAGTTTGGCCTTCTTCTCCCGCTCCACATTGACCACGGCCTCGGGAGCACGGGTGACGAAGTTCTGGTTGGAGAGCTTGCCTATCTGGGCGGCCAGCTGCTTTTCGGCGTTGGCCAGCTCCTTTTCAATGCGGGCCTTTTCCTTCTCCAGGTCCACCAGCTCCACCATGGGCATGAACATGCGGGCGTTGTCGGTGATGACGGAGACCATGCCCTCGGTCTTTTCCGGGGCGGCGGAGGCCACGCTCACCTCGCTGGCATAGGCCAGCTTGGAGATGTAGCTGCGTCCGGCGGTGAAGGCCTCAGTCTTGTCGGTGACGATTATCAGATGGGCCTTCCGGGAGGGGGGCACGTTCATGTCGCTGCGGCGGGCACGGACGGCCTTGATGGCGCTCATGACCATCTCGAAGTTCTGCTCGTCCTCAGGGAAGTCCAGCTCCGCCTTGTACTCCGGGTAGCGCTCCACCATCAGGGCCTCTCCCTCATGGGGCAGAGCCTGCCAGATCTCCTCGGTGATGAAGGGCATAAAGGGGTGCAGCAGCTTCAGTATCTCGGTGAGCACATAGAGCAGCACCTTCTGGGCGGAGAGCTTCAGCTCCTCGTTGTCCCCGTTGAGCCGGGGTTTGGTCAGCTCAATGTACCAGTCACAGTAGCTGTCCCAGATGAAGTCGTATATCTTGCCTGCGGCCACGCCCAGTTCAAAGCTGTCCATATTCTCGCAGACTTCCTTCACCACGGTGTTGAGCTTGGAAAGTATCCACTTATCCTCCAGCTCCAGCTTCTCCGGCAGCTCGTTCTTGTCGATGCTGAGATTCATCATTACAAAGCGGGAGGCGTTCCATATCTTGTTGCAGAAATTGCGCATGGCCTCGCACTTCTCCACATAGAAGCGCATGTCGTTTCCGGGGGAGTTGCCGGTTATCAGGTTGAAGCGAAGAGCGTCGGCGCCGTAGTTTTCCACCATCTCCAGGGGGTCGATGCCGTTGCCCAGGGATTTGGACATCTTCCGGCCCAGGCTGTCCCTCACCAGGCCGTGGATGAACACGGTGTGGAAGGGTTCCTTCTTCATCTGTTCCATGCCGGAGAATATCATTCTGGCCACCCAGAAGAAGATTATATCATAGCCGGTGACCATGACGCTGGTGGGATACCAGTAGCTAAGCTCTTCCGTCTTTTCCGGCCAGCCCATGGTGGAGAAGGGCCAGAGGGCGGAGCTGAACCAGGTGTCCAGCACGTCCTCGTCCCGGGTGATGTTTTTGCTGTGGCAGTGCTCGCACTCGGTGGCATCCTCACGGGACACGGTTATATGGCCGCAGTCGGCGCAGTACCAGGCGGGGATCTGGTGGCCCCACCAGAGCTGGCGGGAGATGCACCAGTCGTGGACGTTCTCCATCCAGTTCAGGTAGGTCTTGGTGAAGCGCTCGGGCACGAACTTAATCCGCCCGTCCTTTACAACGTTTATGGCCTCCTTGGCCAGGGGGGCCATCTTCACAAACCACTGGGGGCTGGTGAGGGGCTCCACCACGGTGCCGCAGCGGTAGCAGCAGCCCACATTGTGGCTGTAGGGCTCGGTCTTTACCAGGTAGCCCTGCTCCTCCAGGTCGGCCACTATGGCCTTGCGGGCCCCATAGCGGTCCATGCCGTTATACTTGCCGCCGTTTATGATTCTGGCGTCCTCGTCGATGCACTGTATCTGCTCCAGGTTGTGGCGCAGACCCACCTCGTAGTCGTTAGGGTCGTGGCAGGGAGTCATCTTAACGGCTCCGGTGCCGAAGCCCAGCTCCACGTAGTCGTCAGCCACGATGGGCAGCTTCCGGCCTACCAGTGGCAGGATGGCGTTCTTCCCCACCAGGTGTTTGTAGCGCTCGTCGTCGGGGTGGACGGCCACGCCGGTGTCGCCCAGCATGGTCTCGGGACGGGTGGTGGCGATGATGAACTCCTCGTCGGAGTTTTCAATGGGATAGCGGATGTGCCAGAAGGCGCCGGGCATGTCCTTGTACTCCACCTCGGCGTCGGACAGGGCGGTGCGGCACTTGGGGCACCAGTTGATTATGCGGCTGCCCTTGTAGATAAGGCCCTTCTCGTAGAGGTCACAGAAGGTCTCCCGCACGGAGCGGGCGCAGACATCGTCCATGGTGAAGCGGCTGCGGTCCCAGTCGCAGGATACGCCCAGGCTCTTCTGCTGCTCCACTATCCTGTCGCCGTACTGCTCCTTCCAGGCCCAGACCCGCTCCAGGAACTTGTCCCGGCCCAGGTCATAGCGGCTCAGGCCCTCTTCCTTACGCAGCACTTCCTCCACCTTTATCTGGGTGGCTATGCCTGCATGGTCAACGCCGGGCAGCCACAGGGCGGAATAGCCCTGCATGCGCTTGTAGCGGGTGAGTATATCCTGCAGGGTGGAGTCCAGGGCATGGCCCATATGCAGCTGGCCGGTGACATTGGGTGGGGGCATGACGATGGAGAAGGGCTTTTTGTCCTTGTCCACAACGCCTTTGAAGTAGCCGCCTTTCATCCACATTTCGTAGATATTCTTTTCCACCGACTTTGGATCGTAGGTTTTTGGAAGCTCTCGCATAAAAACATCCTCCTGAAAAAATGAAAACGCCCTGAAGCCAAAGCTTCAGGGCGATAATTTACCGCGGTACCACCTGAATTCCGCATACAGCGGCACTCATGGACCCTGTAACGGGAATCCCCCGCCGGGACTACACAGCGTTAAGCCTTCATCTCCGGTGCTCAAGGCCGACCTTCCCCGGCGCTTCACGGGAGCTCACACCAACCGCTCCCTCTCTGATATCCGCAGACCCGGGTACTCCTGCCTGTCACAGCAATTTGAATGGATTTTACTGCAAACGGCGGATTTTGTCAATAGGTCAAGGACTCAGTTCCCCTTATTCTTATCCACATATTCGCAGGCGGAGAGGGCGGCGATATTCCCCTCCCCGGCGGCCTTGGCCAACTGATAAGGCTTGCCGGTGCAGTCCCCGGCGGCAAAGACCCCGGGCACATCCGTCTCCATGTTCCGGCCGGTGACTATGCCCCCCTTTTCATACCTGAGTCCCGGCACCAGCTGGGTGACGGATACGGTATCCTTTATTATAAACACGGCGTCCACCTTGTATTCCTTGCCCTTATACACCAGGGTGTCCGCCTTCATTCCGCCCTTTATCTCGTATTTGCCACCGTCGGCAAAATGGAGCAGCTCCGAGCAGATGCCCCGGAGGAAGTCCGCATCATGCTCAGCCTCTTCCCCGCCGCCTATCAGGGCCACACGCCTGCCCTTATAAAGCATGCCGTCGCAGGTGGCGCAGTAGCTGACGCCCCGGCCCAAAAACTCCGCCTCCCCGGGGTAGAGCTTTTCCCGGGTGATTCCGGCGGCAATTATCACGGCTCCCGCCTGGTAATAGTCGTTGCCCACCGCCACGCCGAAGCTGCTGCCGAAGGGCATGACGGAGAGGGCCCGGCCCCGGATCACCTCAGCACCGCTGTTTTCCAGCTGGCTGAAGAGCTGCTTTGCCATGTCCGCCCCGCTCATGGAGGCTATGCCCGGATAGTTGGTCACATTCTCCGCCTTATACAGGCTGCTGGTCTCCACCGGGTTTGTCACAACGCCTACAGTTTTCCCCCGGTTAAGGCAGGTCACCGCCGCCGAGACTCCGGCTATGCCGCCGCCGATTATCATTACATCAAAGCTGTCAGCCATGGTGATTTTCCTTTCCCTTTATAATTTCAGTATTATGTACAGTTATCTTAGCACATTTTTGTTGTAATTACCAGAGCAATCGTTTATAATGTGGAATGATTCATTAGTAGATATAGGAGATGGAAAAGATGGACGAAACCGCCAGAAACTTTATTGACGCCTTTGTGCAGGAGGATCTCTCCCAGGGCAACCGCTGCTACGGCATGCAGGTACACACCCGTTTTCCCCCTGAGCCTAACGGCTATCTCCATATAGGCCATTGCAAGGCGCTGACCATAGACTTCGGCACCGCCGAGCGCTTCGGCGGCGTGTGCAACCTGCGCATGGACGACACCAACCCCGCCAAGGAGGACACGGAATACGTGGACGCCATTCAGGAGGACATCCACTGGCTGGGCTTTGACTGGGGCGACAGGTTCTATTATGGCTCCGACTATTTTGAAAAGACCTATGAGTACGCCATAGAGCTTATAAAGAAGGGCCTGGCCTATGTTTGCGAGCTGACCCCCGAGCAGTTCAAGGAATACCGGGGCGATACCACCAGGCCTGCCGTCAGTCCCTGGAGGGACCGGCCCATTGAAGAGAGCCTGGATCTCTTCCGGCGTATGAGAAACGGCGAATTCCCCGAGGGCAAGTACACCCTCCGGGCCAAGATAGACCTGGCCAGCGGCAACTTCAACATGCGCGACCCGGTGCTCTACCGCATCCGCTACATTGAGCATCACCGCCAGGGCACCAAGTGGTGCATCTTCCCCATGTACGACTTTGCCCATCCCATCCAGGACGCCCTGGAGGGTATCACCCACTCCCTCTGCTCTCTGGAGTATGAGGCCCACCGTCCCCTTTACGACTGGGTGGTCTCCAATGTGTCCATTCCCGGCATCAAGCCCAGACAGATAGAGTTTGCCCGGCTGGGCATTAACTACACCGTCATGTCCAAGCGCAAGCTGCGCCGGCTGGTGGAGGAGGGCCGGGTGGACGGCTGGGACGATCCCCGTATGCCCACCCTCTGCGGCCTGCGCCGCCGGGGCTACACCAGCGCCTCCATTCGGGACTTTTGCGAGCGCATAGGTGTTTCCAAGGTGGACTCCACCGTGGACTGGGCATTGCTGGAAAGCTGCCTGAGAGACGACCTGAACGCCAACGCCCCCAGAGTCATGGCCGTGCTGCACCCGGTGAAGCTCACCGTCACCAACTACCCGGAGGGCAAGAGCGAGATGCTTACCGTGGAGAATAACCCCCTGCGCCCGGAGGACGGCACCAGGGAGATAAGCTTCTCCCGGAACCTGTGGGTGGAGGCTGAGGACTTCATGGAGGTCCCCGCCTCCAAGTACAAGCGCCTCTATCCCGGCAACGAGGTTCGTCTCAAAGGCGCCTACCTGGTCACCTGCACTGGCTGTATCAAGGACGAGAACGGCAATGTCACCGAGATACTCTGTGAGTACGACCCGGAGAGCCGGGGCGGCGACCCCGCCGACGGCCGCAAGGTGAAGGGGGCTACCCTCCACTGGGTGGATGCCGCCACTGCCGCCGACGCCCAGGTGCGCCTCTACGACTATCTCTTCACCGATCCCGACCCGGACGCCCAAGACAAGAACTTCCTGGACTTCCTCAATCCCGACAGCCTCATCACTCTGGAGGGCTGCAAGGTGGAGGCCGGCCTGTCCAAGATCCCCATGCCGGAAAAGGGCAAAAATTCCCAGGGCTTCCAGTTCATGCGTCAGGGCTACTTCTGCCTGGACAACAAGGACGCTGCCCCCGGCCATCTGGTCTTTAACCGCTCCGTGGCCCTTAAGGACAGCTTCAAGAAATAAGTAAACCACACAAAACAAAAACCAGGCTGTGCTTGCAGCCTGGTTTTTTCATGTTTAAATTGTTTTGTCAGATGGCGTTGTTGGCGTACATCTTGTCGTAGTAATTCATGTACTCCCCGGATACTATTTTCTCCATCCACTCCCCGTGGCGGAGGTACCAGTCTATGGTGCTGGCCATGCCGGTCTCAAAGGTGTACTTGGGCGCCCAGCCCAGCTGAGTGGTGATCTTGGTGTTGTCTATTGCATAGCGCCGGTCATGGCCCGGGCGGTCCTTCACATGGACGATAAGGTCCTCGCTCTTGCCCGTGCTGCCGATGATGAGCTTTACAATGTCGATATTGGCCTTCTCATTGTTGCCGCCGATGTTGTACACCTCGCCGATGACGCCTTTCTCCAGCACCGCGGCTATGGCGGCGCAGTGGTCCTCAACGTAAAGCCAGTCCCTTATCTGCATACCGTCGCCGTAGACAGGCAGGTTCTTGCCGTTTAGGCAGTTATTGATCATCAGAGGTATAAGCTTCTCCGGGAACTGATAGGGGCCGTAGTTGTTGGAGCATCGAGTTATGTTAACCGGCATTCCATAGGTCTTATTGTAGGCCCGCACCACGAAATCGGCCGAGGCCTTGGAAGCGGAATAGGGGCTGTTGGGGGCCAGGGGCGTAGTCTCGGTAAACATGCCGGTGGGACCCAGTGCGCCGTAGACCTCATCGGTGGAGACCTGGAGGTATTTCACTCCCTCTTTGAACTCATAGGAATACTTGTCATCCGGGTCCAGCTTCCAGTGGCGCTTGGCCACATCCAGCAGAGTCTGGGTACCCAGGATGTTGGTGGTGAGGAAAATGTCCGGATTAGTGATGCTGCGATCCACATGGCTCTCGGCGGCAAAGTTCACCACGGTGTCAAACTTGTACTTGCTGAAGAGCTCCTCCACCAGAGCTCGGTCGTGGATATCACCCTTGGCAAAACTGTAACGTGGGTCACCGCTGACTTCCGTAAGGTTGTCCAGATTGCCCGCATAGGTGAGCAGATCCAGGTTCACCACGGTGATGTCTTCATAATTTTTCAGCAGATAGTGAACGAAGTTGGAGCCGATGAATCCGGCGCCGCCGGTAACGAGAATGTTTTTCATATGTACAGTTCAGTCCTTTTCCACAAGTGATATGAGATACTGGCCGTAGTCGGTCATTTTCAGTTCAGTGCCCAGGGCCATAAGCTCCTCGTCGCTTATCCAGCCCCGGCGCCAGGCTATCTCCTCAATGCAGGAGATGTAGAAGCCCTGGCGGCTCTGGACCGTGGCCACGAACTGGGAAGCCTGGAGCATGCCCTCGGGGGTGCCGGTATCCAGCCAGGCCATGCCGCGGCCCATAGGACTCACCGACAGCTCACCCCTCTGGAGATAGACATTGTTAACCGTGGTAATCTCCAGTTCCCCTCTGGGTGAGGGCTGGATATTCTTTGCCACATCCACCACGCTGTTGTCATAAAAGTACAGCCCGGGCACAGCAAAATTGCTCTTGGGATTAGCGGGTTTCTCCTCGATGGACACCACTCGCTTGTTCTCGTCAAACTCCACCACGCCGAAGGCCTTGGGATTTTTCACCTGGACGCCGAAGATCATGCCGCCCTTTTCCAGGGCTGCCCCCCGCCGCAGGTAGTCCGACAGGGCCTGGCCATAGAACACATTGTCCCCCAGGATGAGGCAGACCGAATCGGAGCCGATAAACTTTTCTCCAAGAATGAAGGCCTCCGCCAGACCCCTGGGCTGCTCCTGCACCACGTACTCAAAACGCATTCCCAGGCGCTTGCCGTCCCCCAGCAGCTCACGATAGAGAGGCAGATCCTCCGGGGTGGAGATCACCAGCACTTCCCGGATCCCCGCCAGCATCAGAACCGACAAGGGATAGTAGACCATGGGTTTATCATAGATAGGCAGCAGCTGTTTGGAGACGACTCTCGTCATAGGGTACAGGCGGGTGCCCTTTCCCCCGGCAAGTATGATTCCCTTCATTGCAATGCGTACCTCCGTATAACCGGTAATTTTATGGTATATTTACGTTTTCGATTCTACCATTATTATGGGGTCTCTGTCAATCACCGCCAAATATATGGCAGTCCGGCAAATAAACAGGTTTTAAACACTATATATTTGAAAAAAGGCTTGAATTATAGTTCTGCCTATGATATACTTTTCTGGCTGTTAGGCGTGTATACTTTGAAAGGGTTGAAATATATGTCTGCTATCACCATCATTCTCACCATACTTCAGGTTCTCTCCGGCGTTGCCGTCACCGCCATCGTGCTTATGCAAAGCGGTAAGAGCGCAGGCCTCTCCGGCGCCATCTCCGGCGGTGCCGAGACCTTCCTGTCCAAGGGTAAGGCCAAGACCTGGGACGCAAAGCTTGCCAAGGCCACTAAGTGGTTCGTGCTGGCCTTCGTCCTTCTCACCCTGAGCCTGCACTTTGTCTGAGAATAAAAGGCAAAAAGCCGCTGCCCCGGATAATTTCGGGGCAGCGGCTTTTTGCAATTTGGAAATCAGAAATCCATCTTCGGCTTTGAACGTCGCCGCGAAGGATATGACGTCCGCCGTTTCTGCGTCAAAACACCAACCCGCAACCCGGCCTAGGCGGTTGCGGTTTGGACAGGAGGAGCAAGGGAGCGGGCGGATGGCGCTTTCTATTCCCCGTGAAATAGAA
>CASFJB010000042.1:1093-14489 GCA_949294945.1 uncultured Eubacteriales bacterium | reverse complement strand
TGAATAAGGCAGATCTGGTCGCAGCAGTTGCCGAGAAGGCCGGTATTTCCAAGAAGGACAGCGAGAAGGCAGTCAACGCCGCCTTCGACGCCATTACCGACGCTCTGGTAGCCGGCGACAAGGTCCAGCTGGTTGGCTTCGGCGCTTTCGAGACCAAGGAGCGCGGCGCCCGCCTCGGCCGCAACCCCAAGACCAAGGAAGAAATTCAGATCCCTGCCAGCCGCGTCCCCGCTTTCAAGGCCGGCAAGGCTCTCAAGGATGCTGTCGCAAAGTAATCTGCACTGCAATATAAAAACGGCCGTCTCTTCGACGGCCGTTTTTAAATACCGCTATGGAAACAAGGGAGGCAAGCCATGAGACTTGACAAGTATCTGAAGGTGTCCCGGCTGATAAAGCGCCGCAGCGTGGCCAACGAGGCCTGCGACGGGGAGCGGGTCAGCGTCAACGGCCGCCAGGTGAAAGCCAGCTACCAGGTAAAGGTGGGGGACGTGATAGAGATAAGCTTCGGCCAGCGCTGCCTGAAGGTGGAGGTCACCCAGGTGAGCGAGACCGTCTCCAAGGCGGAGGCCCCGGCCATGTACCGGGAGATAGAGTGAGGCATATATTAAAATCAGATGATGTACTTTTTCAGCTCTTCGGGCACGGTATCGGGGTCAACAGAAATGCTGATGACGAAGTCGATATTCTCGGCGGCTGCAAAGGCATCCAGCCAGGAGATGAATTTGCACAGAGCCTCAGAGGACTTGTCCCCAACCATCTTGTAGAAGTTATCGATAAAGAAATGGGTGATGTCGTAGTTACCGGCATGGATGCCGCAAATGAGGCCCTTGAGGAACTCGTAACTGCCGATATCGTAGGTGCCGGCATCTATAAGGCGGGCCTGATAGGGTATGTCGTAAGTGAGCTTGCGCTCCTTCTCAATGCAGACCACATCGCCGGGGCAGTCGTTTACGGCCTCACGGACCATGTCCACCAGCTTTTTAGTCTTTCCGGAACCTTTCAGCCCCATGATTAAACTGACCATGATGATCACGCTCCTTTGTTTTTTTGCATAATATCCGCGAGCTGTAATATATACACCATTAGATTACCATGTTTGAGCCAAAGGTGCAAGCAGAATTGAGGGGTAATATTCAACAAAATGTGTAAATACTCCGGAGGGCAATCTTTTTTGACCAGCTGGTCGATATTTCCTTGACGCTGGGGGAATAATGTGCTAACATTTTATCAAGCTGCAAGCTGCATTCTGTGCAATTTGCACACGGAAACTAGATTACAAGAGAGGTGTAACGCTTGAAAGACCTAAAGCATCTTATTTACTTTGAGAATCTGCTTCAGGACGCGCACAACGAGCTGGTCACTAAAGCCGTGGCGGAGGGCAAGCACGCCCTGGGTTATAACTGTTACTACATACCGGAGACCCTGCTGAATCTGCCCGGATGTTTTTCCAGCCGGCTGAGGGCTCCCCGCTGCGTTTCCACCGATGTTGCCAGTTACTACATGACCACCAGAAACTGCCCCTATGTGCGCTCCATCCTGGAGCGGGCAATAGAAGGGGGCTACAACTATCTGGAAGCCCTGTTCGGGGCGGAGGGCTGCGCGGCCATGGAGCGTATGGAGGAGCACTTCGTGCTCATCCACCCTGTGAAGAACGAGAAGTTCTTCTCCACCATCATCGACCCTCCCATGAAGGGGGACGAGAACAACCTGAATTACTACAAGGCCCAGCTAAAGCTGAAGGTGGTAGACAAGCTGAGGGATGAGCTGGGGGTGGACGTGTCCGAGGAGGCCATGCTCAAGGCCATAGAGGACCACAACCAGATATCCCGCCTTATCACCGAAATGGGGGATCTGAGAAAGCTGGACAATCCCCCCATCACCGGCTATGAGTTCCACGTCATCCAGCTGGTGAGCCAGGTCTGCCCCCACTACCTGATAAAGCCCTACCTGGAGGAGACTCTGGAAGAGCTGAAGACCAGGGAGCCGGAGCCCAAGTTCCCCTTCCGGGCCAGAGTGGCCCTGGTGGGTTCGGAGATAGACGACCCGGACTTCACCAAACTCATTGAGGGCTGCGGCGCCATGGTGGTGGCCGACCGCTACTGCTTCGGCAGCTTCCCCAGCCGGGAGCAGATAGAAATACTCCCCGGGGAAAGCCCCTTCGACGCCATCTGCCGCCACTACCTCCACTGGAACCAGTGCGCCAGATTCATGGACGGAGGCAAGATAGACCAGCGCCACAGCGAGGTGCTGCGCCTGGTAAAGGACTTCAAGGCCGACGGCGTCATCTACGAGAACATGAAGTTCTGCGAGTTCTGGAGCTACGAGAAGGTGCTGGCCAACCACATCTTTACCAACGAGCTGCATATCCCCTGCTGCACCATAGAAAAGGAATACGCCCTTGGGGCGGTGGGACAGCTGCGTACCCGCTTCCAGGCCTTTATAGAATCTCTGGAAATCAAGAGTATTCAGGGAGGTAAGTGATATGAAACTCACCGATAAACTGATAAAAGCTGTTGACAAGAAGCTGGAGCGATTCGACCCCCTGTGGCAGTCGGAGCACGGAGTGGGCGGTCTGCGCTCCCGCTACTATGACAAGACCGGCGTGGCCAAATACAGAGAGTGGAGAGGCGTAAAGGACACCTTTTATGACTACAGCCAGTGGCTGAAAAACCTTATGAGCATGGGCATGATGGTGGGCTCGGCCCCCATGGCCTGCCTGAAGGGCTTCTGGGAATACCGATGGATGGGCTCGTATCTGGGCACCTTCATGTTCATCGACCGGCTCTTTGAGGGCTACCGGGGCTACGAGCTGCGCATTGCCCACATGAACATGCACGCCATAGTCCAGAGCCTCACCAAGAAGATCGCTTTGGTGCTGGCCAATGACCGGCGCTTTGGCGGCGGCCCCCTCACCGACAGGATGGTGCCCATGGACGAGGTGCTGCCCCCTGTTCATGGCGGGCTTCAAGGACCTGATACCCATTCCCCTCCAGACCCTGCCGGAGTTCATCATCTGCGATATCGACCAGCATATCGAGCCCTACTATATCGACGTGGCCGAGTCCTACGGCCTGCCTGCGGACGTGTGCTCCCGCTGCGCCGCCGAGACCGGCGTCACCATAGACGACGCCTTCCCCATCTTCGGCAAGGGCTTTCTGTCCACCAACATGCCCTGCAACGCCTCTGAGGCCACTTCCATGTTCCAGCGCCGCCGGATAAACCTGCCCTACCAGCCGGTGACCATGGCCATGATACACAACGAGCCCGGCGCCCACCCCTATTCCACCCAGGAGCTGAAAAACGCCATAGCCTTTATCGAAAAGGAATACGGCGTGAAGTACGACTGGAACGCCCTCTTTGAGCGGGCAAAGCATATGAACGAGCAGAACGCCATAGAGCTGGAGAAGTGGGACTACTTCAAGACCCCTTATTCCGCCCTGGTGGGCATAGCCGAGACCCTGTACCGCCTCTACTCCTGGGCCTCCGTCAACGGCCAGGAGGACTACTTCACCAAGACCGACCGGAAGGTCATTGCCATCATGCGCAAGGCCTATGAGGAGAAGTACCAGCCCTTCTCCGGCAAGACCCGGCACAGGGCCTTCCTGTGGGGCCCCTCTGCCGTGTACTATACCGACTTCCCCACCTGGATACAGAACTGCTGGGGCATCAACATAGTGCTCAACATGGACTCCACCATGGGCCACAACATGATAAGCACCACCGACCCGGAGCAGGCCATAAAGGACCTGGCCCTGTTCTCGGAGAAGGGCGTCATGCGCCACCACGCCGTGGGCGGCTGGGACAACGTGAACGCCGTGTGGGAGTGGGCCAAGAACTTCAACTGCGACATGGTGCTGTGCAACGACAACGTGGCCTGCAAGGGCATGAACGGCGTCCACGCCCTGCTGGAGGAGCAGGCCAGGGACCTGGGCTTCCACTTCATCTTCATAGAACACGACCTGGAGGACAGCCGCACCGTCTCCCGCCAGGAGATGAGAAAGTGCGTCAACAACTACATGTCCGTGGTGCTTAACGAGCAGCCCCTGGACCCCACTATCGTGGAGTTCGACGACTCTGCGGCTTACTGAGAAAGGCGGTAGGATAAATGAAGAAAGTACTTAAATTCCTTCTGAAGCTCCTGGGCAAGCTGGCCCTGGCGGGACTCATCGCCTTTGTGGTCACCTTTGCCATCTACATGACCAATGCGGAAAACAAGATCATATATTATGTGGTGCGTCCGCTGCTGAACAAACACTACGACTCCCAGGTGAGAGACAGGAGGGTCTGATATCCTCGGTCCTCAAGTCCGAGATACCGAAAAAGAAAACCGGGGCATCCGACTCTTGCCGGATGCCACGGTTTTTATGTGCCGCGATATTTAAGGGGAGACAACATGGCGCCAAGGGACAAAATCTCAGGCCTGAAAATTTACCTGACCCCGGTCCAGAATGCAGGCGCCCCGGTCGTTGAGCATCCGGAAGGCATAGCCGTTGCTGCCGGTGTCCCAGATGTGGAGAGCAAAGGCGTCTCCGGGGTAGGCGATACTCTTGAATTGACTGCGTATGCTCCTCAGTTTGCCGCAGTCGCCGGCAAAGCAGCCGTTCACCAGAATACGGCAGGCATAGCCCAGACTGCACAGCCCGTGGACTATGGGCATCCTGAAGCCTGCGGCCTGAGCCGCCGCAGTGTCCGCATGGATGGAATAGGTGTCGCCGTTGAGACGGTAGAGCAAAGGCGCATTGTCGGCAAAGCGGCCCTCCAGCACCATGCCGGGTCCACGGTCCGGGATGGGGTCCGGCGTCCTTGGGGCCCTCTCCCCGCCGAAACCGCCGTACCAGCGGTTCAGATAACTCATGGTATTTACAAAACAGGGCAGACCCTGCCGGTCGGAGGCGGTGACCTCAACCACGATTTTAGCTCCCTTGCCTTCCCCCCGGTCGTAGACCTTTGTGATGAGCTTTTTCACATGGAGACTGGCGTTCAGGGGGATGTCCCGCAGTATATGCAGTTCATGCTCCATATGTAAGGTGCCGGCAGTTTTAAGGTCGGGGATAAGGGCTGTGGGCATCAGGGGCTGCGGGCTGTAGGGTTCCGTGCCGAAGGTGGCGGTGCAGGGCATGGTGGCAAAGGTGGGTATGGCCTGAAGCCCTTTTTCATAGACAAACTGCTGCTCGTCAAAGCCGGCGCCAACACTGAGGTTATAGAGAATAACGTCCCGCCAGGTGTAGCTGTACTGCTGCTCCAGGCTGAGACCTTCTGCAGACCGGTCAAGCATATGTATCAATCCTTTACATCAAAAATTTTTCCGCCCCAAGACAGGCGGTGATTTTGCTCCTGCATACTGTGACTATCCAGATTATAGCACAGATCGCTCCAAAGACAAGTTTCCGGGGAGGAGCGGAAATTTTGAATTCAGGCTTGACAAATCAAAGCCGATAAGGTATATTGACAGAGGGTTAGCTAAGGCTAACCGCTTTAAAACTCCAGTGGTTAGCTTGAGCTAACTTTTTGACCTACCAAAAAGAGGCGGGAGAAAGCCCCCTGCGCCGCCGGAGGCAGGCGAGGAGGCTTTGCAGGCACCAAATACACAGCGCAAGGGGCGGGGCTCTCTGGAGCGCCCCCTCAGGAAAGGAGAGCGGAACGCATGACTCTGGCCAAGGCAGAACCCGGCAGGGAATATGTAATACGTAAAGTCAGTACCGGAGATGAGGAGATGGATGCCTTCCTCTTTACTCTGGGCTGCTACAGCGGGGAGCGGGTCACGGTGATATCCCAGCTCCGGGGAGGCAGCGTGGTCTCCATAAAAGACGGCAGATACAATATCGACAGCCAGCTGGCGGAGGCGATATTCGTCTGATATATGCGGCTGCGGCAGCGCAGCCCTAAATTTTGACCGGCGGTTAGCCTAAGGTAACCAAGGCGCACCGCCTGAAAACAGGGAGGAGAAAAAATGAGAATAGCACTGGCCGGCAATCCCAACTCCGGCAAGACCACCATGTACAATGCCCTCACTGGGCGCAACGAGAGAGTGGGCAACTGGGCGGGAGTCACCGTTGAGAGAAAGGAGCACCCCATAAAGGCCGCCTTTCAGGTGGCGGCGGAGGAACTGATAGCGGTGGACCTGCCCGGGGCCTACTCCATGTCCCCCTTCACTTCCGAGGAGAGCATCACCAGTTCCTACGTAAAGAACCGGCATCCGGACCTCATCATAAACATAGTGGACGCCACGAACCTGAGCCGCAGCCTGTTTTTCACCACCCAGCTTCTGGAGCTGGGCATACCCGTGGTGGTGGCCCTGAACAAAAGCGACCTTAACGAGAAAAGGGGCAACCGCATAGACATAAAGGCCCTGGAGGAGCGGCTGGGCTGCCCGGTAGTCAGGACGGTGTCCACCACCGGAGAGGGGCTGAAGGAGCTGATGCGCACTGCCGCCGAGCTCAAGGGTCAAGGCCAGAGGGCTCCTTACAGCCAGGGCAATATTGACCTGGGGGACAAAAAGGCGGTGGAGGACGCCGACCGGCGGCGCTTTGACTTCGTGAGCGCCCTTGTCTCCAAGGTGGAGAGCCGCAAAGTGTTTACCAGGGATAAAAACCTTGACGACAGGATAGACTCGGTCCTGACCAACCGCTGGCTGGGCCTGCCTGTCTTTGCTGCGGTGATGTTTCTGGTGTTCAACATCTCCCAGGCCAGCCTGGGGCCGCTGCTGGCGGACTATCTGACGGGCTGGATAGAGAGCTTCCAGGGCTGGGTGGCCGGGCTTACGGAGAATGCCTCGCCGCTGCTCCAGGCCATCCTGGTGGACGGAGTCATCGGAGGCGTTGGGGCCGTGCTGGGCTTTCTGCCTCTGGTGATGGTGATGTATTTCCTTATAGCCCTGCTGGAGGACTGCGGCTATATGGCCCGGGTCTCCGTGGTGCTGGACCCCATATTCAAAAAGGTGGGCCTGTCCGGCAAGTCGGTGATACCCTTTATCATCGGCACCGGCTGCGCCATCCCCGGGGTCATGGCCTGCCGCACCATACGCAACGAGCGGGAACGCAGGGCCACCGCCATGCTCACTCCCTTTATGCCCTGCGGGGCCAAGCTGCCGGTGATAGCTCTCTTTGCCGGGGTCTTTTTCGGCGACTCTCCCTGGCTGGGCACCATGATGTATTTTGTGGGCATAGCCCTCATCCTGCTGGGGGCCCTGATGGTCAACAGGATAGCCGGATATAAGAACCGCCGCTCCTTCTTCATCATGGAGCTGCCGGAGTATAAGCTGCCCTCCTTGAAGCGGGCCTTCATCTCCATGTGCGGCAGGGGCTGGGCCTACATAGTCAAGGCCGGTACCATCATCCTGCTGTGCAATACCGCCGTGCAGCTGATGCAGAGCTTCACCTGGGACTTCCAGCTGGTGGAGGAGGGCATGGCCCATACCTCCATCCTGGCCTCCGTTGCAGGCCCGGTGGCTGTGCTCCTTGTCCCCCTGGGCTTTGGAGTGTGGCAGATGGCCGCCGCCTCCGTCACCGGCTTCATTGCCAAGGAGAACGTGGTGGGCACTCTGGCCGTGTGCTACGGCATCACCAATTTCATCGACACCGAGGAGCTGGTGCTGGTAGGCGGGGCGGCGGAAGTGGCCGCCGTATTCGGCCTGACCAAGGCCGCGGCCCTGGCCTGCCTGATGTTCAACCTCTACACGCCCCCCTGCTTTGCGGCCCTGGGCGCCATGAATTCCGAGATAAAGAGCCGCAAATGGCTCTTTGGCGGCATTGCGCTGCAGCTTTGCACCGGCTATACCGTGGCCTTCCTGGTGTACCAGGTGGGAACGCTTATCACTGAGGGTACCGTGGGTTCCGGCTTTGTGCCCGGACTGGTGGCCGTGCTGATAATGGTGGGCATAGCCCTGTACCTCATGGGCAATTCCGACAGGAAGCTGACGGAGGAATACACTCTCAAAGGAGCGAAGGCCTGATGGAAAACCTGGTGATAGCCGTCCTGTTGGCACTGATACTGGGCGGCGCGGCCCTGTACCTGTACAGGGCAAAAAAGAAGGGCCGCCGCTGCGTGGGCTGCCCTGACTCCGCCGCCTGCCCCCACTGCCGGGGCGGCAGCTGCTGTACCGGAAAGAAAAGCCCGAATAATATAAGCTGAAAACGGAAAAGTTCAGGCGGCCCTGCAAAGGGCCGCCTGAATTTGTCAGTCGGATGCCGGAGCTGGCCCTTCTCCCGGGAGGGGGGCGGGCACAGGGGGAGCGTCCGTATCCAGGATGTACTTCCCGCAGGCATTGATTATTGTGGTGTCGCCGTAGCTGAAAATGCGCTGGCGCCGGACTCCGTAGCGCTGGTGTATATGGCCGTGGATGAGATAGCGGGGGCGAAAGCGCTCCATAAGGGGCTTAAAGACCTCGAAGCCCCGGTGGGCCAGGTCGTCCTGGTCTCCGTAGCCCCGCACCGGGGCGTGGGTCAGCACGATGTCCACTCCGCCGCAGCGCCGGATCTTAAGGTACAGCTTGTTTATCCGCCATTCCATCTGCCGCTCGGTGTACTGGTAGGGGCCTCCGTTATAGAGCATACTGCCGCCCAGACCCAGGATGCGCAGGCCGTTTACGGTGACCAGCTTGTCGTCTATGTCCAGGCAGCCCTCCGGGGGCCGGCGGAGATAGCCGGTGTCATGGTTGCCCCGGACGTAGAGCAGGGGGCGGTTGGCCATAGTCACCAGAAAGCTGAGGTAGTCCGCCTTCAGATCTCCGGCGGAGAGTATCATGTCTATGCCTTTGAGCTTGCCGGGCTGATAGTAGTCCCAAAGGAACTTGTCTTCCTCATCGGAGATCAGGAGTATTTTCATAGCTGTTTCTCTTCTTTCTCGGGGGGTATGCTGTCCCTGTATATACCCAGCAGGCGCACCGTATCTCTGGCCCGGGGCACTATCTGGTCAAAGGAGGGTATGCTGCCCTCCACATTGTCGCAGAGCCAGTCCATGGTCATTATCTCCTCGGGACTGAGGGGACGGCTGGAATCGTTCCTCACCCGGCCCTCCTGGTCCACTATCCTGGTGTAGAAGGGCTCCACCGTGCCGTCAATGATACCCTGCTTCAGGATCTCCGCCAGGCTGCGCACCCCGTCGGGCAGGGTATCGCTGAGCTGCACGTCTATAACGCCGCTGTTCATGCCCCACCAGTAGTTGATGGCCTTGCTGGGGGGCACGTTTGCCCAGCTGCCGTTGAAGATGCTGAGAACTATCTGCTCGTAGAGCTTGCCCCAGTTCCAGCAGGGCACCGCCAGAGGAAGCATGGAGCCGTCCTCCTGGAGCCGGTAGGTGCCCCACTCCAGGGCCCAGTGGGGGTTGCTGGAGTTGGTGGCATCCCGGTTGGATATGACGGTGATGCCGCTGTCTATAAGCTCCCGCACCGGCTGGGGCTCCACACAGGACCAGCGCAGCTTTATCTTGGCCCGGGGGTTGGTGAGCTTTACACCCAGGGCAAAGGCGTTTATGCTGGCGCTCTCGCCGATGATGGGGTAATTGGAGACATAGCCGATGACGTCCTCCTTGGCCATGGCCCCAGCTATGGCTCCGGTGATGAACTTGCCCTCGTATATGCGGCTGTAGTACATGCGCACTCCGGCGTAGGGCAGGGACAGGGAGCAGTTGAGCACTTTAACATCGGGGTATTCCACTGCTATTTTTCTGCAGTCGCCTATCATCTGGGGGGTAGTGGCAAAGATGAGCTTGGCCCCCTCCTGCACCGCCTTCTCCATGGCGGAGTAGTAGTCCTTGTCAAAGGCGTTGTAGAGCTTTATGCTTACCCGGCTGCCCAGCTTTTCCTCCAGGTATCTCCGCCCATGGTCGTGGGCGCGGGTCCAGGCGCTGTGCCTGGGGTCGAAACCGTAGATGAAGGCAATATCTATGTGGTCGCTGTGACCTACGCTCAGGAGCTTTGCCAGAAGGCTTTTGTCCTTTTCCTCCGGCTGGGTGCTGAGGGCTATGGCCTCCTGGGTCTTGGCCTTGATGTCCGGCCAGATACTGCCCAGTTTTTTTATCAGCTCCGGCAGGGGCAGCTCCTTTATCTCTCCGAAGCTGAAGGTTTCCAGCCATATCAGCATGGCCTCCGCCGGGGTGATCTCCAGCTTCTCCACGTTCACCTTCTCAAAGGCCTGGATAAAGCGCACGTATCCCGCCGAGAAGCTGCGCCGGTCCCGCTCGGACCAGACTTGGTCCTCGTCCATCCCCAATGCGGCCTGAAGCCGGGCATACCAGCCCCGGTGGCGGAAGCTTATGCCGTAGAGCCGGGAGAGAGAGTAGAAGCGCATGAACTCATAGTACATCTGCACTGCGGGCTCGTCGTTGTATTCCGGGATCAGACGGGTGACCCGGGCGGCAATAAGGGGGGCGCCGTAGCTCTTCAGTACGCTGACCCGCTTGTTCCCCTCCTGCACATAGAAGCGGCCCATGTATTCGTAGCAGCGTATAGGGTCGCTTATGCCTGCGTCGTCCAGATGGGCGTCGCACAGCAGCATCCACTTGCAGGCAAACTCGCTGTCTGCCGGCAGCAGGGGCATGAAGTTGCCCGCCAGGGCGGTGGTGCGTCCGGCGGACTTGGTCCCGGTGACCAGACTCAAAGGTATGCTTATGATGCCCAGCTCCACCCGGGCGCTGATGCTGCTCTCATCCAGCAGCTCATCCAGCACCGGCAGATAAGGGTAGCCGCCCCGGGCCATGGCGGTCCGGTAATACTTCTGGCCGGCCTTGAGAGCCTTGGCGTATTGCTCCACGGTCTCTGGGCGCATTGTTGTCCTCCTAGTCTCCGCCTGTCCTGAGGCGGCTTGAAAATCTTTCCAATTCTTTTTACAGGGACAGTTTAGCATCCGCCCCGGCAGACCGTCAAGTAAATGGAAAGAGGAGAGCGCTCCGGCTCTCCTCTTTTTACAACAGGTTTACAAATAGGGCCTTACGGCGGCGCACAGCTGCTCCTCCTGGGCGATCAGCTTTTTGGCGATGTCCTTGGCCTTCTCGTCTGCCGCCTGGTACTGGTTGAGATAGCGGCTCAGGGATTTTACCCCCATGTTGCAGCCGTCGGTTATCAGGTCGGCGATGGTCTGGTCAGATTCTTTCATGACCAGCATCACATTGGTCTTTATCCAGGACATGCCCTTGACCATGGCGCTGGGCTCCTTGCCCTGATCCTGAAAGCGGTGGAGCTGCTGCTCGATGTCGCTGCTCAGCTGCTGGTGATGCAGCTTGCAGTCCACCAGACTGCGCTTGAGAAGTTCGGAGCTGGTGTAGTCCAGCACTTCGTCTATGGAGCTGACTCCCATCTTCACTCCGGAGTCGCACTCTCTCAGCAGCTTTATGGTATCTTGTTCTATCACTGGAAGAACTCCCTTCTTCCGGCAGCATTTCGCCGGCATATATTCTCCCGGTTATTATTCCCGGAGCAGAGAGGGAGATTCACAGGAAATTTATGGCTCAGAATTTTCTGCCGGATTGAAAAACATCGGAAAAGAGGCAGCCCAGGCCCAGGAGGAACAGCAGCACGCCGGCCAAGCGCAGTATCAGGACCCCGGCGGCCAGAGGCCTGCCCAGCAGGAGCACGCCGGCCAGTATGGGCAGGAGGGCCCAGGCCAGGGCGGCCAGGCGTCCGGAGAGACCAAGGGACCAGCTTTCCCGGATCATAGGTATGCGCAAAAGCCCGTACAGCACCAGCGCCGCGCCGCATATCAGAAGGAGCAGGCTCCAGAACAGGGGAGGCCTGAAGAAAAACAGCAGGCTCAGCAGCAGCCCCGCTGCGGCCAGAGCCAGGCCCTTTCCCCAGCCCGGCAGGCCCGGGCCCTGTCTCAAAGCGATCAGCAGCCTGAAAAGAGCATAGAAAAGCCCCACGGCCGAGGCTGCCTTCACCAGAATATAGCCTGCCCCGGCGGGATAAAGGGCCAGCAGCAGTCCGGCGGCTGCTGCCGCAGCCTCCCACAGCCCCGGGGGAAGCAGCTTGTCAAAGCGTTCCATCATAATTTATCTCTCCTGTCTGAGCCTTCAGGCTATATTCCGCCGTAGGCAAAACTGTCCCAGCTGCGGTGCATGTAGGTATCCAGGGCTATGGGCACGCCGATAAAGGCCCCATCCCTGCCGTCGGACAGAAACTCCTCCAGAAACTCACGCCGGCCGGTGGTGTGGACCACCGGGATCCCCGACATGAGGGAGGCCTCTTTCAAAACCTCATAGCCCCAGCGCAGGTCGTCAGCACTGGCATAATTCAAAAGGTTGGAGTTGTTTATAAAACCGGTGACCTTCTGCCGGGCAAAGCCCTCCATCTCCGCCTTCAGCTTCATTATTTTTTCCGGGCTCTCCGACATGGGCCGGAACACGTTCACAATGTCGTATACCTCCACCTGTCCCTCCGGCATGGCCGCAAAATCCTGGTGGTAGCGGGCCAGGGACAGGGCCCCGGCCGGGTCCCCGCCCACGTCGAAGATGACCAGGTCCCAGTCCTGGGCAAAGGCGGAAGCCACGGCGGCGGACACGCTGCTCTGGGTCACGCCCTGGCCCACAAAGGTGGGGGAGACTATGTCCACCTTTTTCTCCTCCAGCAGCTTCACGTGGTCCGACATGCGGAAATAGTCGTTTATCCTGTCCAGGTCTATGACCTGGGTGCGCTTGCCCCGGGAGGCAGCCATCACCGCCATGTTCAGGGCTATCTCCGTCTTGCCGGAGCCGTAGTTGCCTATGAGAATGACTATCTTCTTCATTTTTCCGCCCTGCCTCTCTCTTTTTTATGAGAAAATTATAATACCTCCCGGGCCTTTAGTAAAGGGATTATATGTAAAGGGCGGACCGGGGACAGAAAAAAACAGTTTCCGAACAGCCGGGAAACTGTTGACAATCAGATATTGATATGATATCATTTTGATATCAGCAAAGGAGGTAAAAATAAAATGGAAGAGAAACTGCTGAGCAATAAGAAAAACGGCATGGCCATGCTGCTGTTGCTGCTGGCGCTGTACATAGCGGCCGTAGTGCTGGTGGTGTTCGGGGGCATAGGTATGGATGATGGCAGCAAAGCCGCCATACCCGTGTTTGTCGTGGGCATCATCTGGGTTAGTCTTGGCTGGATAAGCTTTCTGGGCCTGAAGGTCCTCAAGCCCCAGGAGGCTCTGGTGCTGACCCTCTTCGGCAAGTATGTGGGCACTTTGAAGGGCGAGGGCTTTTACTATGTCAATCCTTTCTGCACCGGCGTAAACCCTGCCGCCCACACCAAGCTGGGCCAGAGCGGCGATGTGGACAACGGCGGCAAAGGTCTCGCTGCCTTCGCCATGGGAGCCGGAGGCGCTCAGGTAAACGTGGCGGCCACGGAGATGGGCAAGAAGATATCCCTGAAGGTTATGACCCTGTCCAATACCAAGCAGAAGATAAACGACCGCCTGGGCAA
>CASFJB010000042.1:0-1086 GCA_949294945.1 uncultured Eubacteriales bacterium | reverse complement strand
GTGTTCACCGTGGACAACTACAAGGAATACCTCTCTCTCCAGTGCGACAGCGCCGTGCGGGACATAGTGAAGATCTATCCCTACGACGTGGCTCCCGGGATCGACACCACCGGGGACGGCCAGGCGGACGAGGGCAGTCTGAGGGGCTCCAGCGAGACTGTGGCTAAACGCATCAGGGATGAGCTCCAGGCCAAGGTGGCGGAAGCGGGCATAGAGATCCTGGAGGCCCGGATAACCTATCTGGCCTATGCCCCGGAGATAGCCGCAGTGATGCTTCAGCGCCAGCAGGCCAGCGCCATTGTGGACGCCAGGAAGATGATAGTGGACGGCGCCGTGGGCATGGTGGAGATGGCCCTTGCCCGCCTGAAGGAGGGGGGCATGGTGGAGCTGGACGAAGAGCGCAAGGCCGCTATGGTGTCCAATCTCCTGGTGGTGCTCTGCGGCAACAAGGATGCCCAGCCGGTGGTCAACTCCGGCAGCCTGTACTGAGCCATGGCTGACGGCGGGAAGAAGCAGGTGCCTCTGCGTCTGTCGGCAAAACTCTACGAGGCAATAGCAGCCTGGGCAGAGGACGACTTCCGCTCCATTAACGGACAGATAGAATATCTGCTTACCGAGTGTGTAAAGCAGCGGAAGAAGAACGGCAAGTATGTCTCCGACACCATAGACGAGCCCCTGGATCTGGATATCTGAGGGGGAACCCGACGCCACGGTCCGGGAGGAGAGGGGAAGCTCTCCTCCCGGGCTGGATAATTATGTATAAAAAGCAGAAAAAAATTTTTTAAAACCTATTGACAAAAAGCGATGTTCTTGGTATTATAACTGAGCCGTGGCCGAGTGGTTCAGTCGGTTAGAACGCCGGCCTGTCACGCCGGAGGTCGAGGGTTCAAGTCCCTTCTCGGTCGCCACTATATGCCCCGAATTTCGGGGCATATACTTTGCTGCTGTAGCTCAGTAGGTAGAGCGCATCCTTGGTAAGGATGAGGTCGCCAGTTCGAATCTGGCCAGCAGCTCCAAAAAGCGTCTGGCTCCTTATGGAGCCGGACGCTTTTTCAAGTTACGGGATAGCCTTTCGAACTGGCGACC
>CASFJB010000041.1 GCA_949294945.1 uncultured Eubacteriales bacterium | reverse complement strand
CCGACGGCCACATGATAATAGATATCGGCGGCGGCACCACGGAGATCGCCATAGTCTCCGCCGGCGGCGTGGTGGAATGCGAGTCCATCAAGATAGCCGGAGCCAGCTTTGACGAGTCCATAGTCAGATTCATAAAGCAGAAATACGACATGCTCATAGGCTTGAGCACCGCCGAGGAACTCAAGCGCAGCATAGGCTGCGTGATCCAGCGGCCGGACGTGGGATACGAGGAGATAAAGGGCCGGGACCTGGCCAACGGCCTGCCCAAGACCGTGCAGGTCAGCTCCACGGAGCTTATCGAGGCCTTCGTCGAGCCTATGAATCATATCCTGGAGGCCATACACACCGTACTGGAGCGCACTCCTCCCCAGCTGGTGGGCGACCTGGACAAAAACGGCATCATCATGTCCGGCGGCGGCAGCCTTATCTACGGCATAGACAGGCTCATCGAGCGCAGCACCGGCATACGCACCGTGGTGGTGGACGATGCCGTGTCCTGCGCTGCCTACGGCGCCGGCAAAATGCTCATGCACCTGGATGACCTTCAGGACGGAATGATGAACTTCTACAGAAAGCGCCAGCTGAAAGGCTGATAAGATTCAAAAGGGAAGGGAGAGCCGGAGATGAAGCTTATACTGAAGAAGATATTCAGAAAGAAGCAGAAGGACCCCCACTGCTCGGTGGTGGTGGTGGCCGCCGGGAGCTCGGAGCGCATGGGCAGCGACAAGATGCTCATGACCCTGGGGGCAAAGCCCGTTATCATCAGGACCCTCATGGCTTTTCAGAAATGCCCCATGGTGGACGACATCGTGGTGGTCACAAAGCGGGAGAAGATTATGGCCCTGGCGGACATGATAAAGCTTTACGATATCAGCAAGGTGACTCAGGTGATCTCCGGCGGCGCTACCCGCATGGAGTCCTCTCTGGCGGGAGTCTCCGCAGTGCGCAAGGGCGCAAAGCTCATCGCCATACATGACGGGGCACGGCCGCTGGTGAGCCGGGAGCTGATAGAGCGGGTGGTGCGCGAGGCCAATGAACATACCTCTGCCGTGCCTGTTATACCCAGCACCGATACTTTAAAGAGAATAGATGAAAAGGGCGTCATCACCGGCAGCGTGGACAGAGCTTCCGTGGTGAGAGTGCAGACCCCCCAGGTCTTTGACGCCGATATAATCAAGGGCGCCCTCACCAAGGCTGTGGAAAAGCGTCTGCCCATAACCGACGACTGCTCCGCCGTGGATATGATGGGCTTTGCCACCTATACCGTGGAGGGAGACGCAGGAAATATAAAGCTGACTCTGCCTGAGGACATGGTTCTGGCAGAGGCGATACTGAAAAGCAGAGGTGAATGACTTGCGTATAGGCCACGGCTATGACGTGCACCGGCTGGTTTCGGACAGAAAACTCATCCTGGGCGGGGTGGATATCCCCTGGGAAAAGGGCCTGCTGGGCCATTCCGATGCCGACGTTCTGACCCACGCACTTATGGACGCTCTGCTGGGAGCCGCCGCACTAGGGGATATAGGAAAACTGTTTCCCGACAATGACCCAAAATATTCCGGGGCTGACAGTATAGAGCTTTTAAAAGAGGTGTGCCGAATTATAGGGGACAGGGGCTACAGTATTTGCAATGTGGACTGCACAGTGTTGGCCCAGAGACCCAAGCTAGCCCCCCATATACCCTTCATGCGTGAGCGGCTGGCCGGAGCAATGGGCCTGGATGCAGAGCAGGTGAGCGTTAAGGCCACAACTGAGGAAGGACTGGGCTTTACAGGCGAGGGCCTGGGTATAGCCGCCCATGCCGTGGCGCTGATAGATAAAAGCAAATAGCAAAGGCGAAAAGCACGCATATGATGAAATATATCTGTGCGATGTACCGCCTATGTGAAGATCCGCACAGCTTTATGCTGTGCGGAATTTTTTGCACAGAGTAATGAATCACATCATGCCGCATGTGCGGAGAATCGGGAGCGAAATGATGCAGTATCTGATAATGTGCCGGTCCATGACCTATGCTCAGCGCAGCGCCGCCATTCTGGAGCGTGCGGGAATATCCGCAAGGGTGGTGAAAGCCCCCCAGGGGCTGAGCAGCAGCGGCTGCGGCTACGGCGTGTCCCTGTACCGGCGCTTTGATGAGGCAAGGGATCTGCTTAAAAAGAACGGACTTCTAAACGGCAAGAGCTTTTACCGCGATGACGGGGGAGACTACCGGGAGATAAACTGAGCTCAGACTTTGAGCATAGCTCTCTCTGTCTGCCGCTGGATGGAATGGAGCCGGTATCCTTTCATCAGCGGCGGAAGGGAGAGCTTTTATGATTTATATGGACAATGCGGCTACCACCATGATAAAGCCCCTGGCGGTAAGCAGGGCTGTGCTCAATGCCATGCAGACAATGGCCAGCCCCGGCAGGGGAGCCCATGAACCCGCCATGAGAGCAGCAAAGCTTGTGTTCGACTGCCGCAGGGAAGCCGCCGAGCTTTTCAATGTTCCGGAGCCGGAGCATGTAGTCTTTACCATAAATGCCACCCACGGCCTTAATATAGCAATAAAAAGCCTGGCGCACCGGGGGACAAAGGTCCTGGTCTCCGGCTATGAACATAACTCGGTCACCCGACCTCTGGCGGAACTGGGGGCGGATATACGTGTGGCCGCCGCCCCGCCTTTTGACAGCCTGGGCATACTGGCGGCTTTTGAAAAGGAGCTGCCCTGGGCGGAGCTGGTGGTCTGCACCCATGTGTCCAATGTCTTTGGCTTTATACTGCCCATATACGAGATCGGAAAGCTGTGCCGTAAACAGGGGGTGCCGCTGATAGTGGATGCCTCTCAGTCCGCCGGGGCGCTGGAAGTGGACTTTAAACGCCTGGGAGCGGAGTTTATAGCCATGCCGGGGCACAAGGGGCTTTTTGGCCCTCAGGGCACGGGGATACTCATATGTTCCGGGGACTGCAAGCCCCTGCTCAGCGGTGGTTCCGGCACGGACAGCATAGTCCAGCGCATGCCGGAGTATCTGCCGGACCGGCTGGAGGCAGGTACCCACAATGTGTGCGGCATAGCAGGTCTGCTGGAGGGCATACGCTTTGTGAGACAAAAGGGCACCGAAGCCATATTTAACCATGAGGCCGCTTTGCTCCGGCGCATGGCCGGCCGGCTGGGAAAACTTGACGGCCTGGAGCTGTTTACAGATAATTGCCGGGCCCAGAGCGGTGTACTGTCTCTGAGGAGCGATAAAATGAATTGCGAGGACCTGGCTTCGGCGCTGAGCGAAAGGGGAGTGTGCGTCAGGACCGGGCTGCACTGCGCTCCTTATGCCCACCGCAGTGCCGGGACTCTGGACAGCGGTACGGTACGCTTTAGTTTTTCCCCTTTCAACACCGAAGAAGAGGTAGATGCCTGCTGCCAATTCATAAAAGATTTACTGGAGGGACGCAGCTAATTATGTTGCCTTTTTCCTTTATTTGTTATATAATGCTCTAATAGGTATAGACTAGATTCACTACAACCATATCCCTTACTAATTTTATGGAGAAAGTCTTATGGATGCACTGAGCAACGCAATAAGCGGAGATATAAACTACCTGCTTGCCATCGGCGTGTCGGATTTTATAGACATAATAATCGTTGCCTATCTCATATATAAAGCCATTTGGTTTCTGCGAAAGACAAATTCCTACAACCTGGCCCAGGGGCTGCTGATATTGCTTGTGGTGCTGTGGCTGTCGGACGTGTTTAAGCTGACCATGATAAACAACCTGCTGCGCAAGGCTGTGGAGCTGGGACTTATAGCCCTGCTCATTCTGTTCCAGCCTGAGCTTAGACGTATGCTGGAGCGTATGGGCAGCAGCTTCCACTCAGGCAGGACGGCTTCCACCACGGCCATGGACACGGCAATAAACCAGACTGTGCTGGCCTGCCGGGATATGTCCGCCTCCAGGACCGGAGCCCTCATCATTTTTGAGCGCAACGTAAAGCTAAGCAATATTATGAGCACAGGCACGGTGATAAACGCCGACGCCACGGCGGAGCTGATAAAGAATATCTTCTATAACAAAGCCCCCCTCCATGACGGGGCAATGATACTCAGGGAGGGCAGGATAGCGGCGGCGGGCTGCGTTCTGCCCTTGACCCAGAGCACGAATCTCAGTAAGGAGCTGGGCATGCGCCATAGGGCGGGTATAGGCCTCAGCGAGCAGTCCGACGCAGTGGTCATCATAGTCTCTGAGGAGACCGGAGCAATATCTGTGGCCATGGACGGCATGCTCAAGCGGCACCTCACCGAGCCCATGCTGGACAGGCTGCTTCACAGCGAGCTTATCCGGGAAGATAATGAGCAGGATAAGAGGAACATAAAGAATCTGCTCAAGAAGCTGTTTTGAACAGTAAGCGTTGGAGACGAAAAACGATGAAAAAACTCTATGACAGCAGAGCCTTCTGGATGATAGTGTCTCTCCTTGCCTCCATGACGCTGTGGATATATGTTTCCAGCGTGGACAAGGAGGAGATTACACGGGTTTTCCGCGGCGTAAAAGTTGAGCTGGAAGGCGAAGACATTTTAAGAGACAGCCGTAATCTGGTAATAACGGACATGGACACCAGCACTGTCACCATTGAGCTGAAGGGCCCAAGACGGATAATCGGCTCTTGGGATGCCGACTCCATCACTGCGGTTATCGACGTAAGTTCAATAACCCGTTCGGCGTACACCTCCAAACAGTACACCATAAGGTACCCTGACGGCACGGATACCAGCAGCATCACCGAATCCAGCAGGTCGCCGGAGACCATCAACTTCATGGTATCTTCCCAGGTCTCAAAAACCATCCAGGTGAGAGGCAGCTTTGACGGGGAGCTTGCCGAGGGCTATACGGCGGAGATGCCGGTGTTTGAGCCCTCCACCATCGTCATAACAGGCGCCGAGACATATATAAAGGATGTGTCCTATGCCTGGGTGACCTTTGGAGAGGACAATGTGGACAGCACCTATACGGTGGAGACGGGCTTTACCCTGATGGACGAGGGGGGAATGCCCCTGTCCAATACCGGCATAAGCTTCTCCACCGACGTGGTAACTGCCACGCTGCCGGTACTGGATCTGAAAGAAGTAAAGCTGGATGTGAATATTATTGAGGGAGCCGGAGCCACCGCCGCAAATACCAAGGTGACCGTGGAACCCTCCACCCTGATGCTGGCGGGAGATTCTGCCATTCTTGAGGGGATGAACCGCATAGTATTGGCAACCATAGACCTTACAGACTTTACCAGTACCTTCAGCGATGTGTTTACCATACCTCTGGATAACGGCCTGAGGAACATTACCGGGGTTACGGAGGCAAGCGTCACTATAGAGATAAGCGGCCTCACCACCAAAGATTTCAAGGTGAGCAATATCTCCTATATCAACAACACCCAAGGCTACGAGGCCACCGTCATTTCCGAGAGCCTCAACGTAAAGCTCAGGGGAAGCGAAGAACAGCTGGCCAAGGTGAAGGCGGAGAATATACGGGCGGTTGCTGATCTTGCAGACTTTGACGAGTCTACGGGCACCTACATGGCGCCGGTGAAGATATATATCGACGGCTTCACCGACGTGGGGGCCCTGGGTGAATACAGCGTATCCATTGATATAAGAAGGGTGAGCGGATGACACAGGATGCAGTAGTTACAAAACTCCTGCCGGATAACATGGCGGAGGTTGCAGTGGCCAGGACCACAGCCTGCGGCGGAAATTGCGGCAGCTGTGAGAGCTGTATATTTCAAAGCCAGCTGAAGACCCCGGCCAGAAATCTGGTGGGAGCGAAGCCCGGCCAGCGGGTGATAATTCAGAGCAAATCCTCCGCCATATATAAGGCGGCCTTGCTGGTGTATGTCTTTCCCATGGTACTGACACTGTTGGGTTATGTGCTGGCCTATCTGGCCGGCGCTCCGGAGGGGGCCTGCATAGGGGCGGCTTTTGCCGGCCTGGTGCTGGGCGCAGCCCTGATGGTGCTGAGCCAGCGCGTGAAAAAGGACAAGGATAAGGAAATCAGCTTTGACATCGTCCGGCTGGTTGGAACGGAGGACAAGCCATGATAAAAAGCATGACCGGCTACGGCGGAGCAAAGGGCTCTGTTGAGGGGCTGGAGATAAGTGTTGAGCTCAAGAGCGTAAACAACAGATATCTGGACACCTCGGTACGTCTGCCCAGAAGCTTCATGTTTGCGGAGGACGGCATCAAGGCCGCAGTGCAGCGGCATATCAGCCGGGGCAAAGTGGACGTGTTCGTGAGCGTGGACTCCTCCGCTGCCGGGGATATGACGGTGAAGATAAACGAGCCGCTGCTGAAGGGCTATATAGAGGCCGTCAACAGTATTGCCAGGGATTACGGGCTCACCAATGACCTGAGCGCCATGAGCGTCTGCCGCTTCCCGGATGTGCTGTCCGTAGAGAAGAAGGATATGGACGCCGAGGCCATTACCGCAGGCATAATAGCCATAGCCGAGCAGGCTCTTAATGATTTTGACTCCATGCGCCTGAGGGAAGGGGAAAAGCTCCGGGATGACGTGCTTTCAAAGCTGGAGACCATAGACGCTCTGGTGAGCACTGTGGAGCAGGAGAGCCCCAAGACCCTGGCGGATTACAGAGCCAGATTGGAAAGCAAGATGGCAGAGGTGCTGGGCAGCGCCGGTATAGACGAGAACCGTATCCTGGCGGAGGCCGCCATTTTTGCCGACCGTATCGCCGTGGATGAGGAGACCGTGCGGCTGCGCAGCCATATGTCCCAGCTTAAGACCATGATATCCGGCAATTCCCCTACAGGCCGAAAGATTGACTTTCTCATTCAGGAGTTTAACCGTGAGGCCAATACCATAGGTTCAAAGTGCCAGAATTCCCATATTGCCCATGTTGTTGTGGATCTCAAGTCCGAGATAGAAAAGATAAGAGAACAGATACAGAACATAGAGTAGGCGGTGCCGGATGAAGCTTGTGAGCATAGGTTTCGGCAACCTGGTGTCCGCCGGGAAAATAGTCTCCATAGTCAGCCCTGAATCTGCTCCTATCAAAAGGATGATCCAGGAGACCAGGGAAAAGGGCCTTTTGATAGACGCATCTTTTGGCAGAAGCACTAAAGCCGTTATTATAATGGACAGCGGAAACGTGGTCCTCTCGGCGCTGACTCCGGAGCTTATAGCAGACAGATGTGAAGAAAAAACAGAGGGGGAAAACAATGATAGAGAAGGGTAAGCTTTTTGTTATTTCCGGACCTTCCGGAGCAGGGAAAAGTACGGTAGTATTCAAGGCCATGGAGGGCAGGAAAGATGTGTGCTTCTCCACCTCAGTGACCACCAGAAAGCCCAGGCCCGGCGAGATGGACGGCAGGGAGTATTTCTTCGTTGACCTTGACAGATTCAAGGAAATGGTAGAAAATGACGAGCTGCTGGAACACGCCGAGTATGTGGCCAATTCCTACGGGACCCCCAGGGCCTACGTGGAGGAAAAGCTTGCCGAAGGCATGAATGTAATACTGGATATCGAGGTCCAGGGTGCACGGCAGGTCAACGAGAAAAAGCCGGATGCGGTGAAGATCTTCATTATCCCCCCCTCCATAGAGGAACTGGAGCGCCGCTTGAAAGGCCGGGGTACCGACACTCCCAGAGCCATAGAGGCCAGACTTATCCGGGCCAGGCAGGAGTACAGAGAAGCAAACTTCTACGACTATATCATTATCAATGACGACGCGGAACGGGCGGCAAAGGAGCTGGCAGCCATAATGCTGGCCGAGCACTGCCGCGCCGCAGACAAGATGGATTATCTGAAATAATATTTGTTTATCTGGCGAGCCGCAGCCATAAGCGGCAGATAGGAGAATTATTATGATGCTTTATCCCCCCGTGGCCGATCTGGTAGATAAGATCGGCAGCCGTTATCAGCTTGTGAATCTGGTGGCCAGAAGGGCCCGCACCATCTCCGCCGAGGCGGAGGAGAAGCAGATGCCCCTGGACAAGAAGGCCGTGTCCATCGCCATCGACGAGGTCTATACCGGCAAGCTGAGCATTGACGAGCATTGAGTAACAGTGCAGTCCCCTGGCTTCAGGAGGAGCTTTTATGCCCGGACGTGTAGCAAAAGTGGCGGTGGCCGCCGCAAGATACTGGCTGGACAGGCCCTATGACTATCTTGTACCGGAGGAGCTGGAGGAAAAGGCTCTGCCCGGTACTCGGGTCTATGTACCCTTTGCCAGGGGCAACCGGCGCAGTGAGGGACTCATTCTTGCCCTCAGCGACCACAGCGACTATGACAGGCTGAAGGCTATCACCGCCGTGTTGGACGAAAAGCCGGTGCTGACGCCGGAGCAGATAAAACTGGCCCTTTTCATGCGGGAGCGTTTTTTCTGCACCGTGTTTGACGCCGCCAAAGCCATGCTTCCCGCAGGGCTTTGGTTCAACAGCGAGGGGCGGCGCCGGGTAGGGGACAAGACCCTGGAGATGACCAGGCTGGCCATTAGCCCGGAGGACGCCTCTGCCATAGCCGGCAGCAAGCGTGGACGTTCCCCTCGGCAGGCCAATCTGCTGGAGCTGCTGTGTAGTTTTGAGTCACTCCCCAGCAGGGAGCTGCTGCAATATACCGGAGCATCCCGCCAGAGCCTGAAGGCCCTTCAAAAGGCCGGGCTTATAGAGCTGTACTCCAGGGAGGCCTACCGCAGACCGGAAATACATGTGGGAGAGCTGGAGCCCCTGCCTGTACTGAATGCTGAACAGCAGGAAGTATACGAGGGCATCAACGCTCTGGCCTGTTCCGGGAAAAGCGGGGCCGCCCTGCTTTTCGGCGTTACGGGCAGCGGCAAGACCAGCGTGTATATTCACCTTATCATGGAGCAGCTGAAGCGCGGGAAGAGCGCCCTGCTTTTGGTACCGGAGATAGCCCTCACGCCCCAGATGATACAGACCTTTTCCTCCCATTTTGGAGACGATGTGGCAGTTTTGCACAGCAGCCTGTCTCTGGGTGAGCGCTATGACGAGTGGAAACGCATAAAGTCCGGGAAAGCCAGACTTACCATAGGCACCAGGAGCGCCGTCTTTGCCCCTGCGGAGGATCTGGGCATCGTGATAATCGATGAGGAGCAGGAGGAGACCTATAAGTCCGAGAATACTCCCCGCTATAATGCCCAGGATATAGCCAAGTTCCGCTGTGCCGGAGCCGGAGCCCTGCTGCTGCTGGGCTCGGCCACTCCGGACATAGTTAGCATGGATAAGGCTCAGAAAGGAATGTATTCCTATTTCGAGTTGAAAAACAGATACAACGACATGATGCTCCCGGAAGTGGAGATCGTGGATATGAAGCGGGAGCTGCGCCGTGGAAACGGCGGAAATATCAGCAGCCGCCTCAGAGAAGAACTGGAAGAGAATATAGCCCGGGGTGAACAGAGTATTCTCTTTATCAACCGCCGGGGAGCAAATAAGCTGATAAGCTGCGGGGAATGCGGCTATACCTATAAGTGCCCACGATGCAGCGTATCTCTCACATACCACAGCAATAACCGCCGCCTGATGTGCCATTACTGCGGCTTTTCCCAGTGGATAGACCAGTACTGCCCGGAGTGCGGCGGCACACTGAATTATATCGGGGCAGGCACTCAGCTGGTGGAAGAGGAGCTCAAACAGCTCTTTCCCGGGGTAGAGGTCATGCGTATGGATACGGATGCGGTGACCCCGGTAGGCTCCCATGAGGAGCTTTTTGAACGCTTCAGGAGGGAGCGCATCCCTATAATGGTGGGTACCCAGATGGTGACGAAAGGCCTGAACTTTGAAAATGTCACCCTGGTGGGAGTAATTTCTGCCGACCAGAGCCTCTATGCAGGAAATTACAAGGCCGGTGAACGATCGTTTTCCCTTATCACTCAGGTGGTGGGAAGAAGTGGCCGGGGTTCTAAGCCTGGCCGGGCCGTGATCCAAACCTATACCCCTGAGAACGAGACGATAAAGCAGGCGGCCCGCCAGGATTACTTGGACTTTTACCGGTCGGAAGTTGAGCTGAGACGGCTCCAGGAGCTGCCGCCCTTCAGCGAACTCTTTGCTCTCAGCGCATCAGGCCAGGTGGAAGAGCACGTGATCTCCGCTTGCCGTTATATGAAGACCAGGCTGGAGGACAACGTGGGTAAAAACGGCAGAGTGAGGATTTTGGGGCCCAGTCCGCTGCCGGTGGTGAAGGTCAATAACCGCTACCGCTACAGGGTGACGGTGGCCGCTCCGTACGGGGCGGGGATCCGGGGCCTGCTGTCCCGGATAATAATGGAGTGCAGCACGGACAAGCGATTTTCCGATGTGTCCGTGTTTGCGGACAATGACCCCCTGGATTAGTAAATTATCCGGCATTGCCGGTAGAACGGAGAGGGAACAATGGCTAGGAGAAATATTCTTGTAAAGGGCGAGGCGGCGCTGGCAAAGCACTGCCGCCCGGTGACGGAGTTCAACGAGCGGCTTCATACCCTGCTGGACGACATGGCGGAGACTCTGGCAAATGAAAACGGAGTAGGACTGGCGGCGCCCCAGGTGGGTGTGCTGCGCCGCGCCGTCATTGTGCTGGAGACCAATGTGCCTGAGGGTGAGGACGAGTATATCATAGAACTGATAAACCCTGAGATAATCGAGACTTCCGGCGAACAGTACGGACCGGAGGGCTGCCTCAGCGTACCCGGGGAGTTCGGCCTGGTCAAACGTCCCTTCCGGGTGAAGGTAAGAGCCCAGGACCGGAACGGAGAGTGGTTTGAGGTGGAAGGCACCGGACTTACCGGCCGTTGCTTCTGCCACGAGCTGGACCACCTGGACGGTATACTTTTTACCGATATCTGCGACAGGATGCTCACCGAGGAAGAGTTGGAGAGCGGAGAATACACGCAAGAGGATTGATATGCGCATAGTGTTTATGGGCACTCCCGATTTTGCGGAGGCCTCCCTGAAAAAGCTTATAGAAGAAGGGTTTGACGTGGTGGGAGTGTTCACCCAGCCGGACAAGCCCAAAGGCCGGGGCATGGAGCTGAGCTTCTCTCCGGTAAAGGAACTGGCCCTGGCCCATGGCCTGCCGGTGTTCCAACCCACCAAAATGCGGGACGGGACGGCTCTGGAGCAGATTAAGGCTCTCGCTCCGGACATCCTGGTGGTGGTGGCCTATGGCCGTATCCTGCCGGACGATATCCTGGCGCTGCCAAGATATGGGGCAATAAACGTCCACGGCTCTCTGCTGCCCAAGTACCGGGGGGCAGCTCCCATACAGTGGGCCGTCCTAAACGGGGACAAGGTCACCGGAGTCAGCACCATGTATCTGGCCAGCGAGATGGATACCGGAGACGTGATATATACCGCCGAGACAGAGATAGGCGAGTTTGAGACTTCGGGAGAGCTCTTCGACCGGCTCATGCTCATGGGGGCGGAACTGCTGGTAAAGTCTTTGAGAGACATAGAAAATGGCACAGCACCAAGAACTCCCCAGGACCACTCCAAGGCCAGCTATGTATCTCAATTGGACAAGAGCTTCTGTCCCATAGACTGGAACAAAAGCCCCCGCTCCGTGGTCAAATGGATATACGGCCTCCAGCCCTGGCCGGTGGCCACAATGGATATAGAGGGAAAGACCTACCGGGTCTTTGCTGCGGAGTATACCGGCAATAAAACGAATAAGACGCCGGGACAGATAGTCAGCGCCGGGGAAAAGGGAATAGAGGTGGCCTGCGCCGGCGGGGAGACTTTGATGGTCACCCAGCTGCAGGCTCCGGGAAAGAAGAGGATGAAGGCTGCGGACTTTTTGAGGGGCCACCCCATAAAGCCTGCGCCCTGAGAGGAATATGAGAGAGACTGAAAACTGCGGGGCCAGGTATGCCGCCCTTGTCTGTCTGGAGAGATTCAGGCGGGATGGGACCTGGTCAGGCGCCGGAATAGACAGCATAATAAAGAAATACCGCCTGGAGAGGCGGGATGCGGCGCTGACTGCCAGGCTTTGCCTGGGGGTACTGCAAAACAGCAGTCTCTGCGACTATTATATCGACTGTTACAGCAGCGCAAAATTGGAGCCCAAGCTGAGGGATATACTTCGCCTGGGGACCTATCAGCTGCTTTTTATGGACAAGATCCCGGACCGGGCGGCGGTGAGTGAGAGCGTGGCTCTCTGTAAATCCGTGGGCTATGCCCGGGCAGCAGGTCTGACAAATGCGGTTTTGAGACGCATAGCGGAAAATAAGGCAAAGCTGCCGGAGATACCCGGGAAGGGCAGCCCGGAATACCTGAGCATCAAATACAGTCATCCCCTGTGGCTGGCGGAGTACCTGGTGGACAAAAAGGGCTATGACTTTGCCGAGGCCTTCATGGCTGCAAATAACCTCCCCGGGAAGCTTTGCCTCCAGGTGAACCGCCTGAGGGTGGACAGCGGCGACTATATCCGTGCCCTGGACAGGGCTGAGATTACTCACCGGGAATTTCCGGAGCTGCCCGGCTGCATCGAACTGCCCGGAGGCAGCGCAACGGAGCTGCCCGGCTTTGAAGAGGGTCTGTTCTATGTGCAGGACAGGGCCGCGAGGTTGGCGGTGGAGATAGCCGGGCCGCAGCCGGGGATGAGGGTGTTGGACGCCTGCTCCTGTCCCGGGGGAAAATCCTTTGCCGCGGCTATAGCCATGGAGAACCGGGGCATCATACTGGCCAGGGATATCCATGAGAAAAAGCTGAATCTGGTGGTCCAGGGGGCAAAGCGCCTTGGAATAGATATAATAAGCACCGCCTGCGGCGATGCCAGAGAACCGGAGGAAAAGTTCAGGGGAAGTTTCGATCTGGTCATAGCCGACGTGCCCTGCTCCGGCTTTGGAGTCATAGGAAAAAAGCCGGAGATACGCTATAAGGACAGGGAGATCCTGAAAGGGCTGCCCGGGATACAGAGGGACATTATCACAAACCTTGCGGACTTCGTAAAGCCCGGCGGCATCCTGCTGTATTCCACCTGTACCGTCTTTGAAGAGGAGAACGAGCAGGTGGTGGAGGAGTTTCTGAAAAAACATGAGGACTTCCGGCTCGTGCCTTTCTCTGTGAATGGCAGGGAATGTAAGGGAATGTATACATTCTGGCCCAATGTGGACGGGACCGACGGCTTCTTTGCCGCAAAACTGATAAGGAAAAACTGATGGGAAAAGACATTTTATCCATGCTTCCCCAGGAGATAGAGGCGGACTTTACCGCCATGGGGGAGCAGAAATTCAGAGCCGGGCAGGTTTTCCAGTGGCTGAGCCGGGGAGTGAGAGATTTTGAAGAGATGACCAATCTTTCAAAGCCTCTTCGGGAATTGGCCCAAAGGGCAGACCGTAGGCGCTGGAAGCCATGAAAGGAATCACCAATAGCGAATGGGTGTATTTGTCATCTATGGCGTTGCAGGCTAGACATTCAAAAAAGAAAGTCCAGCGCATCAAATCTGAAAATTCAGAATGGCTTTCTTCCAGTGCCTGAATGACAGCCGAAATAAAGTCACCCTCAACGGTCGAAAATGCAGAAATACAGAGCGTCTGCAATTTAGTAAAAAGCGGGTATTTTTTTTCAATCGATTTCTCTGCATCGATCTTTTTGATGAGATCAACGATTTCTGCAACAGTTTTGGTGAATTGTTTGCGGTCAGTCACGATGGCAATGCTTAGAAAAGAGAAGGGCGAGCCGTTTGGCATCGCCCTCCTTTCAGTCAATCATGGATTAGAGGGTCTTGGTGTGCACTTGGATGAGCGGGGTGTCATCTAAGGGCGGCAGAACCTTTCTCGGGCGCCCCAGGTAGATCACAGGGGAGTAATCGACCGGATGGACGAGTTCAGGGTTCGTGTGAACAACCGTCAGACCACTCTTGGCTAAAGCTTCATCAAGCCCCGCG
>CASFJB010000040.1 GCA_949294945.1 uncultured Eubacteriales bacterium | reverse complement strand
TGCACTCACTCTACGTGGATCAGTGGGACTGGGAACGGGTCATCACCGCCGAAGACCGCAACGTGGAATTCCTCAAAGAGCAGTATAAGGCTCTGGGACCCGTATCCAAGAAGGAAAAGCAGGCTTCCGTGATCATCGTCTGCGCGCTGATACTGTGGATAACCCAGAAAATGCACGGCATTGATGCCGGTATGGTTGCCCTCATTGCAGATGTTGCTTTTGTGGCCTGCGGACTTATTACCGCTCCCGAGGCCAATGCAAAGGGACAGTGGACTCTGATCTGCTTCATCGGCGGCGTTCTCAGCATTGCCGGCATGATGAACTCCAACGGCGTCGGAAACTGGATCGCCGGTATACTTGGACCCATTGCCGCTCCCTTCATGTCCAACCCCTACATCTTTGTCCTGTTCCTCATCATATCCACCTATCTCCTGCGTTACATAATCGTTTCCCAGACCTGCTGCCTGACCATCTATGTGGGCCTGTTTGCTCCCCTCTGCGCTGCCGCAGGCATCAACAATTTCGTGGCCGTATTTGTGGTCTACATGTCCTCCATGCTCTGGAACTCCGCATATATGAACCCCTCCGTTGCCGGCTTTGTGCGTATGGCCGGTGAGAAGTATGTACCCTACAGCCTTGCAGCCAAGGGTTCCTACTTCTGGATGATCCAGAACCTGGCAGCCATGATGCTCAGCGTTCCCGTGTGGATGCACCTGGGCTTCTTCGGCTGATAGACCCGGGCAATAAAAAGTATCCAAACAAATTTAATACACTAAAGGAGATTTACTATGGCAATCAACGGACCTATGACAGGAATAAAGGTTATCGAGCTGGGCAACATGATCGCTGCCGCAGCCTGCACCAGAATGATGGCCGATCTTGGCGCCGACGTGATTAAGGTAGAGAACACCAAGGGTGGTGATACCTTCAGAGCATGGCCCCGCATGGTAGGCGCCCCTGTTGAGGATGAGTGCAATCCCATTTTCGACAATCTGAACGCCAACAAGCGCTCCGTCTCTGTGGACCTCAAGACTCCCGAGGGCGTGCAGCTTATGTACAAGCTGCTGGAGTCTGCCGATGTGTTTGTTACCAATGTCCGCACCAAAGGTCTGGGCCACATGGGCCTTGACTATGAGACTCTTAAGGTCAAGTTCCCCAAGCTGGTAATGGGCCAGCTGGGCGCTTACGGCACCAAGGGTCCCGACAAGGACAAGCCCGGCTATGACAATACCGCATTCTGGGCACGTTCCGGTTTCATGTACGGACAGAAGGTGGACCGGGAGGGCGAGCCTCAGGCCATTCCCGTGTACCAGCCCATGGCCGTGGGTGACATTTCCTGCGCCTGCGCGCTGATGGCCGGCATCAACGCCGCCCTGCTCAAGGCCCGCGAGTCCGGCCAGGGCGACCGCATCGTCGTTCCTCTTTACGGCATGGCAATGTGGATGACCAACATCCAGTCCACCGGCACTCAGTTCGGATACACCTATCCCAAGACCAGAGATATCTCCAGCCCCTTCGGCGCTCCCTATCTCTGCAAGGACGGCCGCTGGTTCATGCCTCAGGTCACTAACTTCGTAAGGGATAAGGACAAGTTCTACACAGCTATAGGCTGCGAGGATCTCATAGGCGTTCCCGAATATGCCGTTCGTACCAACTTCAACAAGAAAGAGTTCAACGCCCCCTTCATCAAGAAGCTTGAGGCCGTATTTGCAACTAAGACTGCCGATGAGTGGTGCGAGATATTCAAGGGCTTTGACCTCTGCTACGAGAAGCTCTACACCTACGAAGAGGTGCTGGTAGACGAGCAGGCCATAGTAAATGACTACATCTATACCATGGACTATCCCGAGGGTAGGTCCTTCAAGACCATCCGTACTGCTATCCGCAGCGACAACACCGGCCTCTGCGAGATAAAGCGGGGACCGATGCTGGGAGAAAACACGGTGGAGATTATGCAGAAGGTAGGATACAGCGAGGACGAGATAAACGCTCTCATTGCAAAGGGCACCGTAAGTCAGCACGCCTGAATCTGCCTCGACCATACTTTTTAATTTTAAAACAGGAGGGAAAAATCAATGATCAAAACAAGACTGACCGAGCTTGTAGGAATAAAATACCCTATTATCCAGGCAGGAATGGGCCCCTTCCCGGTGACCAGCCTGTGCATTGCGGCAGCCAATGCCGGCTGCCTCGGCCTGTGCAGCACTTTCGGCACTCTCTCCCGCACCAGCAACCCCGTGGTTTTTGAGGACTTCGTCAAGCAGGCCCACGCCAGCGAAGACGATGACGATGTTACCATCTTCAAGAAGATGTTTACCCGCGTCCTGGAGGAGACAAGAGAGAGCGGCGGAATATTTGGTGCCAACGTGATGGTCTCCGCCGAGGTGCGCGAGAACGCCGCCAACGTGATGAAGGCAATCAAGGAACTGCGCGCAGAGAGCGAAGAGATGCGTCAGCGCTTCCGCGTCCTGGTTACCACAGCCGGTGACCCGATGCCCTGGGCGAACTTTGTCAAAGAGCAGGGCATGATCTGGATGCACGTGTTCCCCGGCGTGCGTACTGCGGCACGCTGCAAGAAGGCAGGCGTTCAGGTGCTGATAGCTTCCGGCCATGAGGGCGGCTTCCATACCGCCTGGCAGCCGGTGCACAGCATGACCCTTCTGCCCGACATCGTGGAGAAGTTCTCCGACGAGAATACCCTGGTCTGCGGCACCGGTGGATTCTGTGACGGAAAGAGCCTTGCCGCTGCCTTTGCCATGGGCGCCGACGGCGTGCAGATGGGCACCCGTTTCCTGGCCACCACCGAGAGCGACTTCTGCGACCTGTGGAAGAAGCTGGTAGTTGACTGCCCGGACGGCGGAACCATCATTGCCAGAGGCTTTGTGGGTCCCGCCCGCTGGCTGCGTACCCCCGCCGCCCAGGCCCATGCCTACAATACCGCCAAGGATGCTCCCGGCTCCTATGTGGGCGTCCCCGATGACTTCTCCAAGATCCCCATGGAGCTGCTGGTGACCGAGCGCAAAGGCGTGGCGGCTACCTATAGGGGAGATATGGAAAACGCCATGGCCGGCGCAGGCGAATGCGCCCAGCGCATTACCGACCTGCCGGGTACTACCGAAATGGTTGAGAAGGTAATGGCAGATACTGAAGAGATCCTGAGGGGCCTTTCCGCAAAGTATCTGGTAGACTGATCAAAGGGAAGAGTCCCGTCGGGACTTTTTCCACAAAAGGAAGCCACGGGTGCAACCCGTGGCCTTCCCTTTTTTCAAAAAACAGCAGCCCATCCACACGGATGGGCTGTTATCTTTTGCCTATTATTTTTTCAGGCCTCCGGCTATTGCAATGAGGTGCTCCAGCTGCTCGTCGCTGAGAGTCTTTGCAATGGCGTACAGCTCATTGGCCTTTGAGGGCGCGGGAGTATCGATATCAAAAAAGTCTTTAGGTTCGATTTTAAGAAAATCACATATATATAATATTCCGGCCAGAGAGGGCATGGATTTTCCGTTTTCAATATTATTGATATAGCCTGGGTTTTGCCCCATGGACAAGCTCATGTCTCTGGCAGAGACACCCATTTTCTCCCTTAACTGTGCCAGTCTCAGAGAGAAATCCTTTTCTGTCATCATGCTCACCGCCTCATGTCGTATTTTACCCTATACATTTAAAAATATTGTTGGCGGTGAGGCTTGACATATATTGATATGTAGGTTTATAGATGATATACTGAATTCGTATAGAGGTTTAAAACCTCAAAAAAGAATGGAGAAACAGAAATATGCGGGAATATACATGCACATGCATAGGGACGGGGAGAGAGCTGAAAAAACGGAGACAAGGGATCTGGAGGAGCTTGTGGAAAGGCTCATTGAAGAGCATGGGGTGAGGTGCTTCCTGTGCGGTATGGAGCAGGGCCTGGAGCTGGCCTTCGGGGAGGCGGCAGCCCGGCTTCGCGACAGCAAATATCCCTTCGTCACCCTGGAGTCGGTGATACCCTACGAGGAGCAGGCGGTGGGCTGGAGCGAGCCCCAGCGGGACAGATACTACGATCTGGCTGCCAGGTGCGACGAGGAGCATATGCTGAAGCGGGGCTACGTCCGGGGCTGTATAACGGAGAGGGACGTCTATCTTCTGGGCCGGTCCCGCTACCTGATACTTATGGACGAGAATGAGATTAAGGCTCTGGTTCTGGACAGGCCGGAGCTTTGAGCCTGTGCCGCCGCCTATGTACAGGGGCAGGGCTTTCATGTATAATCAGAGAGACAAAAAGCCCCGGCATAGGAGGTGAGGGATTTGGCAGAAGAACTGCGTCCCGGGAAATACCGGCATTTTAAAGGAAAAGAATATGAGCTGATATGCACCGCCACCCACTCCGAGACTCTGGAGCCCATGGTGGTGTACAGGGCGCTCTACGGGGAATTCGGCGTGTGGGTCTGGCCGCTGTCCATGTGGAACGAGCCGGTGGAGCACGACGGAGAAAAGGTGCCCAGATTCAGATATATCGGCGAGGACGGGGAATAAGGTTTTTCCCATATGCCCCGTGGCAAAAAAGCACCGCCTGCAGCGCACAGGCGGTGCTTGATCTTTTGCTTTCTTATTACTCAAGGGGCCGGAGCTCTTCCAATGCCGTCAGGGCAGACTGGGCCATGAGAGCAGCGCCTATGGGAAGGGCCTCGTCATCCACCCGGAAGTGCTCATTGTGCCAGCAGGGATTGTCTTTGCCGGGGTAACCGGTGCCGGTCCAGTAGAAGAAGGAGGGGACATGACGCCCCAGGACCGCAAAATCCTCGGAGCCCATGTTGCCCTGAGGGGACACCAGCTTGCTCTCCCCCACGATGCAGCCTGCGGCTTTCCTGGCCAGAGCCGTCATTTCCGGCCCGTTCCAGGTGACCGGTACCTGAGGGACAAACTCCAGACGGCAGCCGCAGCCGTAGGAGCCGGCGATACCCTGGACCAGCTCCTCCAGCCGTTTTTCGGTCTGGTGCAGCACTTCGTCGGAGTGGGCCCGGATGTCACCGGACATGGTCAGTGTTTCGGGGACAAAGTTTTCCGGGGTGCCGGCGTGGATGGAAAATACGGCGCACACCAGAGGCGAGAGTGGATCGGTGTTGCGGCTGACGATGGTCTGTATGCCGTTGATGATGGCGGCCCCGGCGACGATGACGTCCACGCATTTGTGGGGCGAGCCGCTGTGGCCGGTTACTCCGTGGAGGGTGATGAAAAAATGGGATTTGCCTGCCATGATGGCCCCGGGGACTATGCCTATCTGCCCGCAGGGTATTTCGGGACGGCTGTGCTGTCCAAAAAGGCAATCCGGTTTTACAGGCAGCTTTTCCCACAGGCCGTGGCCCACCATGGCGGCAGCGCCCTGGGTGACCTCCTCCGCCGGCTGGAAAAGAAAGACCACATTGCCCGCCAGCGTATCCCGGCGTTCGGCCAAAATTTTGGCGGCCCCGTACAGACAGGCGGTGTGGAAATCGTGGCCGCAGGCGTGCATCACGCCGGGACATGCCGACACCACCCCGTTGTCGGCAGGCTCCTGCTGCCCGATGGCGTCTATATCCGCCCTCAGGGCCGCCGTGGGGCCGGGCCTGCTGCCGCGGAGGACGGCTACAAGGCCCGTATCCATGTCCAGCTCCACCGGCTCCAAATCGAGAGGAATGAGCTTTTCCCTCAGCAGGGCGGTGGTGCGCAGCTCCCTGAAAGACAGCTCCGGATGGCGGTGCAGCTCGTCCTTAAGGGCTTTCAGCTCAGGGTACAGCTCTTTTGCACGTTCCAAGACACTATTCATGGTTCAAGCTCCTTTCCGGGGAATGACCTTAGGGAAATAAAGCGCAGCTTCGGAGAGGCCGCCTCCCTGCTCCAGAGCCGCCGCCTTTGCGGCCGGGCAGGGACAAGCTCTCCTCCCTGACTATTATATTACAAAAATCCGCCCTTGTATACAAGCTGTGATGCCCACGCCGGATGCATCCATGGGGGCATGGCCTAGTAAAAATCGGCCCCGTCAAAAGAACTGACGGGGCCGGGGCTTTGCAGTTAAACTCTGCCTTGAAAAGCTGCCGGTGTACCGGTGCACAATGGCGTCAAGCCTCTCACAGCTTGGGGGCTTTCCTTGCATGGGTGGCCTGCTCGAAGGCGTAGGCTGCGGCGATAAGGGTGGGCTCGCTGAAGGGCCGGCCCACAAAGGTGATGCCGAAGGGCATGTTATCGGAGCTGTAGCCTGCGGGCACTATGATGGAGGGATAGCCGGAGATGGGGGAGCAGTCGGTGATGCCCGGGCAGATGAGCACGTCCAGAGCATTGTCGTCCATGAGCTTCAGCAGCCCCTCCTCCTGGGCCTCCCGCTGGCACTTGGCCTTATCCAGAATGTACTTGGGGTCGGTGCAGTTGCCGGAGGTGTTGTACTGGGCGTCCAGCAATATGCTCATGCCGTACTTCAAACCCTCCTGGGGATGGGCCCCGTAGTAGTCTATCATGTCCTTGAGGCTGCGGCAGCGGAGATGGGGATTGGAGGAGAGATAGGCGTTGAGACACATCTTGAACTCGTAGAGCAGCACGGAGGCGTCGCTTCTCAGATGGGGGAGGTTCACGTCCTGCACCAGCTCTGCGCCGCAGTCTGCCATGGCCTTGTAGGCCCTCTCGGCTATGTCCTTCTGCTCCTGGCTGAAGTCGTCGTAATAGCCCCTGTTTATGCCCAGACGCAGGCCCTTAAGACCGTCCTTGTCCAGGTAGGCGGTGTAGTCCTCGGGGATGTCCCGGCACCAGGTGGAGGGGTCCTCCGGGTCCTCGCCCACGATGATGTTCAGCAGGGCGGCGGCGTCGGCCACGGTGCGGGTCATGGGCCCGGCGGTGTCCTGAGCGGTGCAGATGGGGATGATGCCGGTCCTGCTCACCAGGCCACGGCTGGGCTTGAGGCCTACGGTGCCGTTCATGTGGGAGGGCCAGATGATGGAGCCGTCGGTCTCGGTGCCTATGGCCAGGGCGCAGAGATTGGCGGACATGGCCACGGCGGAACCGGAGCTGCTGCCCCACACGTCACCCTCCGGGTTGTAGGGGTTTATCACCTGGCCGCCCCGGGAGCTGTAGCCGTTTCTCATGGTGTAGGACATGTAATTTGCCAGCTCCGTCATGTTGGTCTTGCCCATGATGACAAGGCCGGCCTCCCGGAGCTTCTTCACTATCCAGGCGTCATAGGGGGCGAAATTGTCGTCCAGGGCTATGGAGCCGGCGCTGGTGCGCATTTTGTCGTGGGTGTTAATGTTGTCCTTGATAAGGATGGGTATGCCGTGGAGGGGGGATCTGAGCTTGCCCTTGGCCCGTTCCCGGTCCATGGCCTCGGCTATATACACAGCGTCGGGGTTCAGCTCCAGAACGCTGTTGAGCTTGGGGCCGGACTTGTCGTAAAGGGCAATACGCTCCATGTAGTTGAGCACCAGTTGGCGGGAACTGATCTCACCGGCTGCAAGCATCCGGGATATCTCCGCCACGGTGAGTTCTTCCATGTTGAACATTGTGCTGTCCTCCTCTTCTATAACTGTTCTGTCTGCTTCAAGTATATCCCCAGGTAGAGTTTCAACGCAACGCTCAGGGCGGACTCGTCCAGCCGGAACATCTTGTTGTGCAGGGGATATACGGCGCCGATGTCCTCATTCCTGATGCCCACACGGAAAAAGGCTCCGGGCACTTTCTGAAGATATCTGGAGAAATCCTCGCCTACGGGAGTGGGAGGTATCTGGGAGATGGGGATACCCAGCTGCTCTGACACGGCTATGACCGTGTCCACAGGGCCGTCGTGATTCACCACCGGGGGGTAGCCGTACTGTACGTCCACATCTGCCCGGACGCCGTAGATGGCGGCGCAGTGGACGGCGGCCTCCCTTATCTTGCCGAAGATCAGCTCCGCCGTCTCCGGCTCATAGGTCCTGACGGTGCCCTCCATCTTCACGGTCTCGGGGATGATGTTGTAGGTCTCGCCGCCGTGGATCTTGCACACGCTGATGACGGCGTTGTTGATGGGGGAGACGAACCGGCTCATTATGCCGTTTATCTGGGTGATGGCGGAGGCCGCCGCCGAGACGGTGTCCATGGCCTCGCAGGGCCGGGAGCCGTGGCCGCCCTGGCCGCTGAAATCGATAAAGAAGGCGTCGGAGGCCGCCATGTATTTTCCGCGGCGCACTCCTGCGGTGCCTGCGGGCAGCTCCTCGGACACGTGAAAGCCGTATATCTCCGTTACGCCCTCAAGGCAGCCGTCCTCTATCATAGGGCCAGCCCCGCCGGGGGGCAGTTCCTCGGCATACTGGAAGATAAACTGTGCGTCACACTTGAGCAGCTGGGGATGCTGCTTTAAGATACGGGCAAAGCTGAGCAGGGCGGAGGCGTGGAAGTCGTGGCCGCAGGCGTGCATGACCCCGGGGGTCTCGGACCTGTATTCCAGCCCTTCCGGCTCTTGTATGGGCAGGGCGTCAAAGTCTCCTCTGAAGGCTATGCAGCGGGAGGAGTCGGCTCCCTTCAGCCGGGCAACCACGCCATTGAGGCCGCATATCCGGTATTCTATGCCGGCGGCTTCCAGCTGGGAGCATATGTAGTCCCGGGTCTCCTCCTCGTGGAAAGAGAGGCAGGGATGCCGGTGGATGTATCTGCGGAATTTAAGGGTGTTTTCTATCTCTTCAGAAACGCAGCGGTCTATGAGATCCATTTAATTTCTTCTTCCTTCCTGAAAAAGGGGCAAGCTTGCTGCTTGCCCCTTTTAAATTTGCCGGAGCAGTTTACCACAGAGTGTGGTTCTTCCACTCTTTTGCCAGTATGGCCAGAAGCAAGGCGACGGTGGCGGCAAGCCCTGCCATGACGACGTACATGATGGCTGAGAACACAGCCTGAGACATATATAATACGGGTTCCATATTGCCTTTTGCTCCTTTCTTACTTGTTGGAAATGGCGCTGACCTGTTCGTCCAGCTGGTCAAAGCTGAAGCTGTTGTCGGGGGAGAGCTTGGTGCCCACGCTGATTATCACCAGACCTACCAGGGCGGAGACCACAGGGGCGGCATAGGAGGAGATGCTGAAGTAGGCCACCAGGCCCAGACCTATGCTGCATATCATGGCCACCAGTACGGCGGTGCGGTTCACGCGGCTGTTGTAGATGCCCATGGCTATGGGCCAGATGGTGGCCGCAACGGCGGAGCCGGTGAGGTAGAGCACCTGGTACATGCTGGCCGGCTGGTTCCACACCAGGATAACGGTGACCACGGCCATGCCCACGATGGTGTAGCACACATACTTGACCACCTGCTCGTCGGTGGCGTTGGGCTTGAAGGCCCGCTTGTAGATGTCCTGCACCAGCAGGTTGGAGGAGGCGGTGAGCACGGAGCTGACGGTGGAGGCCAGGGCGCTGTAGATGATGATGAGCACCAGAACGGAACCGGCAGGCCCCAGCAGCTTGCTGACCACTATGGGGAATACCATGTTTACCTGGGGCACCACATAGCCCTGGGCCACGGCCACGAAGGCCAGGGAGCCGGCTATGATGGGGACGGTGGTCCAGATAAGGCCGCTGAGTATGAAGGAGCGGAAGGTGACCTTCTCCTTGGCGGCGTAGATGCGCTGCCACCAGATGTTGCTGTGGAAGATCTCGCCGGTGGCAAAGAGGAAGTTGCTGCCCAGGTACATGATGCCCACGCCGGACAGAAGGTTCATAAGCTCGGGTTTGTTGACCATGACTCCGTCATACACCATGGCGGGGCTGAACTTGAAGAAGGCCAGCACGGCGGTGACCAGGAGCATGATAAGGATGAGCATGGCCATGATGAAGTCGGTGGAGAGGATGGCCTTAAGGCCGCCCTTGAGGGTGTACACGGTGCACACCACCATGATGAGCAGCATGCCGATGTGGTACTCCAGACCGGAGAGGGACTGGAGCAGGATGCCGCCGGCCATGGCCTGGGTCATCAGGAAGCCCACAAAGTACCAGGCGGAGATGAGCAGGAACACAATCCAGACGGCCTTGCCGTAGCGGCAGCGGACAAAGTCGCCGCTGGTGCAGCCGTGGGGCATTATCTTCTTTATCCGCAGAGCCAGCGGGGCGAAAATGCAAAGGCTAAGTCCGGCCACGGCGTAGCCGAAGCAGGCCAGAATGCCTATGGTGTAGCCCTGCTCGGGAGCGGACATGGTGGTGTTGCCGGTGACCCAGGCGGCTATCAGGGTCGCGGTGCTCAGTGCCAGACCCACGTTGCGGCCGGCATAGAGAAAATCGTTTGAATTTTTCTTTATCCTCTTGCCGATAAAGAAACCGAATGACAGAAGCATTACGGACAGGGCGCCGACTATCACCAGCGCCAGGGGTGCAGAAATGAATACTTCCACAATTTTTCCTCCCTATTATCTTGAGTTGTTTAGTTTTCTTCCTCGTCCTTGCCGGGCACTGTGATCTTGTATTTCTTGTTGCCGTGGATCACATATCCCACCAAACCGGCGGAAATGCATACGCCCAGGCAGAATATCAGAACCGATACTCCGTAAGCCATGGATATCCTCCTCTCTACCCAGATTCCTAAAAGCTCTTTACTCCTCAGTAATAATAAATATTATACATAAAGTAGTAATTTTGATTAATATAAAAGACATATGTTGATATATGAAATTTTATATGTTATCCTGGGGAAAGATGATGAAAAGGAGGCAAGGCCGTGAATATACAGCAGCTTATCTGTGCCGTGGAGACCTACAGGTGCGGCTCCATTTCCAAGGCCGCCAAGAAACTCTATCAGGCCCAGCCCAACCTCAGCTCCGTGATAAAGGACCTGGAGGGAGAGATGGGCATGCAGATCTTCCACCGCACAAAGGCCGGGGTGGTGCCCACGGAGGCGGGAGAGGAGTTTTTGGCCTACGCCTCGGACATTGTGGCCCGATTTGAGCATCTGCAAAACCGCTACAAGACCGGCGACAGCTCCAGCCGCATCCTCTCGGTGGTGACGGCCCGCTCCTCTTACATGAGCCTGGACGCGGCGGATTATATCAACGGGGCCTTGAAGGAGCCGGGCTCTCTGAGGATAAAGTTCAGAGAGAGCACCAACTTTGCCGTGGTGAACGAGGTGGCCTCCGGGGAGGCGGACATAGGGGTGCTCCGGGCCAACAGCTACGACGAGGGCCACTATCTGAAAATGGCGGACAAGAAGGACCTGAGAGCCCTGCCCCTGCCGCCCATACCCTATGTGGTGCTCATGTCCCAGGAGCACCCCCTGGCGGGGCTGGAGAGCATCACGCCCAAAATGCTGGAGCCCTATCCCGAGGTGCTCCACGGAGACTATGAGACCCCTATGTATCCCTTTTCCGACACCCGCTTCCATAACTATTTCAACCACCCGGAGCAAAAGCGCCTTATCCTGGTCACCGACAGGGGTACCCTGATGGACATGCTCTCCCATGTGGAGGGCTGCTACATGTGGACCAGCAGCACACACCCGGACCTGATGAAAAGGTTCCAACTGGTGGAAAAGCGCTGCGACGCCCCGGCGGTCTACGGGGTGGACTCCATACTGCTAAAGAGGAACCGGTATGTGACTCCGGAGATGCAGGCCTTCATCGACCTCATCTGCCGCCGCCGGGGCCTGGAGCCAAACCGGTAAAAAAACGGGGGGAGAGGGGAGTAATGTGCTGTGGGAGCCGTTCCATTTTCCCCGTCCCTGTGCTACAATAAGGAAAAAGAGAGAAGGCCGGGAGCTTAGCCCGGGACCGAAAAAACGCTAAGGAGAGATATTGAATGAAGCCCCACAGAAGCTATACGGAAGAACAGCTGCGCTATCTTAAGATGCTGTCCCGCCAGTATCCCACCCTCAGGGAGGCGGGCACGGAGATCGTGAATCTTCAGGCCATACTGAATCTGCCCAAGGGCTGCGAGCATTTCATCTCCGATGTCCACGGGGAGCATGAGGCCTTCCTCCACATCCTCAACTCCTGCTCCGGGGTGGTGCGGGAGCGGCTGGACCTGCTGTTCAAGACTTCGGTGCCCAGGGCGGAGCTGGACGAGCTGGCCACCCTCATCTACTATCCGGAGGAAAAGCTGGAGCAGCTCAAGCCCCGGATAGAGGACCTGGAGGAGTGGTACAGGATAACCCTCCACCGGCTGATAGAGGTCTGCCGTCTGGTTTCGGAGCGCTATTCCCGTTCCAAGGTGCGCAAGGCCCTGCCGGCGGACTACGCCTACATAATCGAGGAGCTGCTGTACACCCACGGGGAAGAGGTGGATAAGCGGGATTACTTTGAAAATATCATCGCCACCATTATCGACATCGGCCAGGCCCCCGATTTCATAGCCGCCGTCTGCGACCTGATAAAGTGGGCGGCGGTGGACCATCTGCACCTGGTGGGGGACATCTTTGACCGGGGCCCCCGGGCGGACATCATTATGGACTCCCTGCTGAAATATCACAGCGTGGACATCCAGTGGGGCAACCACGACATCCTGTGGATGGGCGCCGCCTCCGGCAGCCGCACCATGGTGGCCACGGTGCTGGCAAACTCCATCCACTACAATAACCTGGAGGTGGTGGAGACCGGCTACGGCATTTCCCTGCGCCCCCTGTCGGTGTTTGCAAACGAGGTGTATAAGGACTGCGATGTGTCCCGCTTTGCGGTGAAGCTCACCGGGGAGGACGCGGGCACTTATTCGGAAAAGGACAAGCTCCTGTCCGCCAGGATGCACAAGGCCATCACCGTCATCCTATTCAAGCTGGAGGGGCAGAAGATACTGCGCCACCCGGAGTACGGCATGGACGACCGGCTGCTGCTGGACAAGATAGACTATGAAAACAAGTGCATTACCATCGACGGGGAGACCTATGCCCTGGAGGATACGGACTTCCCCACCGTGGACCCGGCGGACCCCTACGCCCTGACGGAGGAGGAGAGCGCCGTCATTGACCGGCTCACCGCCTCTTTCCGCCGCAGTGAGAAGCTCCAGAAGCATGTGCGCTTCCTGTACTCCAAGGGGAGCCTGTACAAGATATATAACGGCAATCTGCTCTTCCACGGCTGCATACCCCTCACGGCGGAGGGGCAGCTGATGAGCTTCAAATTGGACGGGGTGGAGCGCAGGGGCAAGGACTTCCTGGACCGGGCCGACGCCGCCGCCCGCCAGGCCTACTACTATAAGCCGGGCACTCCGGAGCGAAAGCTGGGCATGGACTTTCTGTGGTTCCTCTGGGCGGGGCGCAACAGCCCCATCTTCGGCCGGGACAGGATGACCACCTTTGAGCGGCGGCTCATAAAGAATGAGAAGGCCTGGGCCGAGCCGAAAAACGCCTATTACAGCCTCTATGAGGACCCGGAGGTCTGCAACTTCATACTCCGGGAGTTCGGCCTGGAGGGGCCCCACTGCCACATCGTAAACGGCCATGTGCCGGTGAAGGCCCGGAAGGGGGAGAGCCCGGTGAAGGGGGGCGGCAAGCTCATCGTCATAGACGGCGGCTTCTGCAAGGCCTACCAGCCCACCTCCGGTATAGCCGGCTATACTCTCATATATAATTCCCACTCCTACCGCATTGTAGCCCACCAGCCCTTTGTGGGCCGGGAAAAGGCCATAAGGGACAATTACGATATCTCCTCCTCCACCACAGTCTTTGAGCGCATGGACGACCGGCAGAAGGTGCTGGAGACGGACATGGGCCGGGAGATACGGATGCGCATAGACGATTTGCGCCTGCTGCTGGACGCCTACCGGGATGGCGCCGTCACCGAGGACCACCGCAGCCGGTGAAGGAGAGAACGTTTAAAAGATAAAAGAATGAAATAAAAGCTGAACTCCCCGGCTTTGAGCTTTGCTCAAAGCCGGGGAGTTCAGCTTATGCTATTGTGGGCAGCCTTTCAGTGCTCGCCGCACTGGTGGGCGTGCTCATGCTCGTGGCAGACGGAGCCGGTGGACTCCAGCTCGCCCCGGAGATAGGCCTCCACGGCGCTGCGGGCCTCGCCCTGGGCGCCCAGGATGACCTCTACGTTCCGCTCGTTGAAAATGTCCACGGCGCCGCCGCCCATGCCGCCGGAGATTATCACCTCTACGCCCATGTCCGCCAGGAAGTTGGGCAGGAAGCCGGGCCGGTGGCCGGGATTGGGGACGGAAGTCTCGGACTGGATAAGGCCGTTTTCCGCCTCATAGATCATGAAGTTCTCGCAGTGGCCGAAGTGGGGCCAGATCTGAGTGCCGTTGCAGGAAACCGCTATTTTCATTTCTTATCGCTCCTTATAAATATTTATTCTAATCTAA
>CASFJB010000039.1 GCA_949294945.1 uncultured Eubacteriales bacterium | reverse complement strand
ATCAGGGCCACAACTATGCCTGCAAAGCCGTAGCCCTCCTGGCTGGAGAACACGCTTATGCGGCTGCCCATGCCCATGAGCTGCAATGCTCCGCCCAGGCCCGCCAGAGCCCCGGAGATGGCCAGGGCGGTGAGGATGGAGCGGTTGACGTTGATGCCGCCGTACTCGGCTGCGGACTTGTTGAAGCCCACGGCCTTGAGCCTATAGCCCAGGGTGGTCTTGTCGATAATGAGCCAGACGATGATGGTCATGAGCAGGGCCACCAGTATGCCCCAGTTTGCCGTGGGGCACAGCCCCAGGTTGGCAATTAGCTCCTTGGACAGCAGGGTGCTGGCGTTTTCGGAGATGTTCTTGGTGGCCTCGGCGGTACCGTCGCTGTGGATGGCGGGGATGCCGGCGATAAAGTTGGACAGATAGAAGGCTATCCAGTTGAACATTATCATGGACAGCACCTCATTGATGCCCCACTTGTTTTTCAGAAAGCCCACGATTATGCCCCAGAGGGCGCCCACAGCCATGGCCGCCAGGAAGCACAGGGGTATGAGTATTGCGGAGGGCAGCTGGCCGAACAGTATGCCCACGCAGGCGGCGGCCATGGAGCCCATGACGAACTGGCCTTCGGAGCCGATGTTGAAGATGCCGGTGCGGAAGGAAAAGGCCACGGACAGGCCCGTCATCACATAGGGTATGGAGTACACCACCACGTAGGAAAAGCCCTTCACGCTGGTGACGCTGCTTATGAGCCGTCCGTAGGCGGCCCCCACGTCCAGGCCCATTATCAGCAGGAAGAAGGCGCCTATGACAAAGCCCAGGATGATGGACAGCAGGATATGTATGACACGGGTCTCGGAAATAATGGTCATAAAGTTCTTTTTATTTTCCATCTGCCTTACCTCCTGCCATAAGCAGACCCAGCTGGTTCTCGGTGGCTTCCTTGCCGGGCACGGACGCCACGATGCGTCCGTTGTATATTACGTCTATCTTGTCGGAGAGACTCATTATCTCATCCAGCTCAAAGGACACCAGCAGCACTGCCTTGCCCTTGTTGCGCTGCTCCACGATATACTTATGCACGTACTCGATGGCGCCCACATCCAGGCCCCGGGTGGGGTTCACCGCAATGAGCAGGTCCTTGTCGTTCTGTACCTCACGGGCGATGATGACCTTTTGCTGGTTGCCGCCGGAGAGAGTGCCGGCAGTGCGCCGCTCACTGTGCTGGGGACGGATGTCGTAATTTTGTATCGACTCGGTGGCATGGGTGAAAATAGCGTCCCGGTTAAAGATGTGGTTCTTTGAGTAGGGCTGCTCCTCATAGTTCTGGAGTATCAGGTTGTCCTCTATGCTGAAGTCCAGGATCAGGCCGTGCTTCTGCCGGTCGGCAGGGATGCTGGAGACCCCGTGGTCGAAGCCGAAGCGGGGAGGCTTGTTGAAAACGTCCGCCCCGTTGACGCAGATCTGTCCGGATGTGCCCTTGCGCAGGCCGGTGATGACCTCCACCAGCTCCGTCTGGCCGTTGCCGTCTATGCCGGCAATGCCCACGATCTCGCCCCGGCGCACCTGCAGGTCCAGGCCCTTGACGATCTCCACGCCCCGATAGTCGTTGCAGTGCAGCGCCTTCACGTCCAGCACCACTTCCCCGGGCTGCTGCTCCGGTTTGTCCACGGTGAAGGTGACGCTGCGGCCCACCATCATGCTGGCAAGCTCCGTCTCGCTGACCTTCTCCACGTCCACGGTGTCTATGTACCTGCCCTGGCGGATGATGGTGCAGAAGTCGGCGGCGGCCTTTATCTCCTTGAGCTTATGGGTAATGATGATTATGCTCTTGCCGTCCTTGGTCAGGCTGCGCATAATCTCGATGAGCTCCTCTATCTCCTGCGGCGTAAGGGATGAGGTGGGCTCGTCCAAAATCAGGATGTCGGCGCCCCGGTACAGGGCTTTCAGTATCTCCACACGCTGCTGCATGCCCACGGAGATGTCCTCTATCCTGGCGTCCGGGTCTATGGCCAGGCCGTAACGCCGGCTGATCTCCTCCACGTTTTTTCTGGCTGTGACCATGTCCAGCGCCGGTCCCTTGGTGGGCTCGGTGCCCAGGACGATATTCTCCGTGACGGTGAAGGGCTGGATCAGCATAAAGTGCTGGTGCACCATGCCGATACCCGCAGCTATGGCATCACGGGGATTGTTCATTTCTATTTTCTTGCCGTTGACCAGTATCTGGCCGGAAGTGGGCTTGAGCAGACCGTACAGCTGATTCATCAGCGTGGACTTGCCCGCGCCGTTTTCTCCCAATATGGCATGTATCTCACCCTTGTGGACGGTGAGGTTGATGTTGTCGTTTGCCGTGAAGTCGCCGAACTTCTTGACAATGTTGCGCATCTCGATCACCGGGGTGCTCATATCCACATATTCTCTCGCCAAATCAATGCCCCCTATGTTCAGATTTCTTGCAGCCCCGGCCTCTTACAGGAGGTTGAAGAAGGCCTCGATCTCAGCTGCATGTTTGCCGCGGCAGATGATGTGATGGTTGTTGATGGGCCTGGTGAGGAAGTAGGAGAAATCCTCCAGGCAGACCTTTATCTGGGTACGGCAGAGCATATTGTTGAAGGGGGTATCCACTACGTGTCCCTCCTGGGCGTGCCAGCGGGACAGGTCGCCCTCGCATTTGAATATGGTGCAGTCGCTCTCGGCGAAGCTGCCCTGGACCGCCACGCCGATACCGGACTCAAAGTGGGTATTCAGGCAGAAGTCCTTCAGCATGGAGGTGGGGATGGTGCAGTGGGCAAAGACCGCGGTGCCGGCCTTGGTGTCAAAACGGCTGGGATTGCACAGGAACATGGGCTCGCCGGTGACCGCTCCCAACACCGCCATGGACAGCAGGGCGGGCACATCGCTCTCGCAGCCGCCGCAGATGCCCTCGTCGTTGAGGATGGACAGGGCCAGGCAGCCGGTGGTATACACGGTATCCAGCAGGTCGAAGCAGCGCACGGTAACGCCGCTGAGCTGATATTTCTCGCACAGGCGCTTCACCGCACCGTAGACATACAGGGCCTTTTCCACCTCTTCCGGCTTATAGCCCTTGCTCTTGAAGGCCTGGGTGTACTGGTTCTCGGGATATTCCTTTTTGGCTATCTCGGAGCGGAACTCCTCCATGCCTATCTTCACAAAGCCCATGCCCAGCTTGTCCATCATGGCCTCGGGGCTGTAGTTGCAGGCGATGAGCCAGTCGGAGGGCTCGCCGATGCAGCCCAGGTTCTTGCCCTTCAGGAGGGCCTTGGCCCGGTGGGCGTTGGCGATGAGGCGGATCTTCTCAGCTATCTGCTGGATGTCTCCGTGGAGTATCTCTCCGCTGCCGCCGTGCTTGTTCAGGAAGCTGAGTATCTCCATGGAGGCGGCCAGGGAGTTGCTCTCGCCGCTGGTGAGTATGTAGCAGTGGCGTCCCTTCAGCTGCTCAAAGGCCTCTATGAAATAGCCTTCGCTGCCGCCGGAAGCCACATAGAGCAGGGCAAAATCCTCCGCCAGATACTGCTCCAGGCTCACCCGCTCCAGCTTCTCTCCCAGGGCCTGGGACACGGCGTCTATATAGTCGGTCATGTGCTGTTCGGTTATCTGGGACAGGGGACTTCTTATTTGGTAATATGCAGGCATGGTTCATTCTCCTTTTACATAAAAATTCTTTTTGGTCTTTTTCTATCCGCCCCCGGGAGAATCTGGGGAGCGGCAGGACAGGCCGGGCCTATCCATGGTATTTGGTTTATTATAGCACAGGGGAGCTGTTTTTTCTATATTTTGTGAGTCTATTCACGAAAAAAATCCTCCACCGCTTTTGCGGTGGAGGATCGGTTTTGCTTTTTTGCCTTTATATCACTCGGCCAGAGTGAACTCGGGGCAGTCGGCAACGGAGGTGGGAACGCTCTTCTCGCCGTTCATGATGGCGGTCTTGGCGGCCTCAACTACCTCCAGGACCTCAGCGGGGATGTGATCCCTGGTGGGAGCCAGGTCAACACCGCCGTTGGACAGGTCGTACATGTGGATGCCGGCAGTGAAGTTGCCCTCGGCAACAGCCTTGGAGATATCCTGAGAAGCAACGTCAACACGCTTCATGGCAGAGGTGAGCACGTGGTCGGGAGCCAGGGAAGCCTGATCGGTGTCAACGCCGATGGCCCAGATGCCTTCCTCGTCGCAGGCGGAGATAACGCCGATGCCGGAACCGCCGGCAGCGTGGTAAATAACGTCAGCGCCCTTGGTGATCATGTCCTTGGCAGCGGTGGAGCCGCCGGCGATGTCGCCGAAGGAGTTGACATTGTACTGGAGAACGGTTGCATCGGGGCAAGCCTCAAGCACACCGGTGATGTAGCCGATGCCGAAGAGGTTCATGGAGTCGGAGACCATGCCCTGGACATAGCCGACGGTCTTGCTCTCGGTGACGGAACCGGCAACCAGGCCCACCAGGTAGGAAGCCTGCTCCTGAGCGAACATCAGGCAGGCCACGTTGGGCAGGTCGATGGTAGAGTCATCAATGATGGCGAAGAGCTGGTCGGGGTTGGCCTCGGCAGCCTCGCGGGTAGCGTCGGCCAGCATGTAGCCCACGCAGATGATCAGGTCGTATTCCTCATCGATGAAGGTGTTGATGTTGGTCTGGTAGTCGGCGTCGGTCTTGCTCTCCAGGTAGTTGACCTCAAAGACCTCGGGGTCCAGGCCCTGCAGGCCTTCCCAGGAAGTCTGGTTGAAGGACTGGTCGTTCACACCGCCAACGTCGGTGACCATACCGATGCGGACCTTCTCGGCAGGAGCGGCTTCCTCGGCGGGAGCCTCAGCGGCAGCATCCTCAGCAGGGGCCTCGGCGGCATCCTCGGCGGCGGGCTCGCTGGAACCGCAGGCGCACAGAGCGAATACCATGCAAAGAGCCAGCATAAGCGCAAGAATCTTTTTCATGTGTTTTCCTCCATAATAAATTATGTGTAGTGACGTGTGTTTCCACACACGAGGGATTATATCACGTTGCACTCGGTCATTCAAGTTCAAACTTGCTAAAATCATGACCAAATTGTGTACTCGTGATAAATTTTCCCGCTTTTGGCGGGGAATGTGTTCCCCCGGGGCCTCCGGGTTCAGAGCTCCGCCATCTTCACCGCCGTGTCAAGGGCTATCTCCATCATCTGGGTGAAGGAGTTCTGGCGCTCCTCGCTGCTGAGATACTCCTCCCGGTACAGGTGGTCGGATATGGTGCAGATGCACAGGGCCCGCTTGCCTGCATAGGCGGCGTTGCAGTAGAGGCCGGCGGCCTCCATCTCCACGGCCATGACGCCCATGCGCTTCCACTCGTCGTTCCCCTCCTGGCCGGCGGCGGAATAGAAGTTGTCCCCGGAGAGGATGTTGCCTACCTTCATGTCCACCCCGTGCTCTTTTGCAGCCTCCACGGCCTTGCTCAGCAAGGTGAAGTCGGCTATGGGGGCGAAGGTCCCCTTCACGCCGAAGGTATTTATATAGTTGGAATTGGTGCAGGCGCCCTGACCGGCCACGATGTCCATGAGTTTCAGATCGTCCCTGAGGGCTCCGGCGGAGCCGATGCGGATTATATTGTCCACATCGTAGAAGTTGAACAGCTCCCAGCTGTAGATGCTTATGGCCGGGATGCCCATTCCTGAGGCCATCACCGTCACCGGCACGCCCTTCCAGGTGCCGGTGTGGCCCTGGACGCCCCGGACATTGTTCACCAGCACTGCGTCGGTGAGGAAGTTCTCGGCTATGAATTTGGCTCTCAGGGGGTCGCCGGGCATGAGCACGGTCTTGGCTATCTGTCCCTTTTCGGCGGCTATATGGGGGGTAGGTACGGACATTATTCAAACACCTCCAATTATTTTATGATTTAAACTCCAGCAGGTAATTTGGATTATAAAGTAGAAAAATGCAAAAGTCAAATTGAAACGGGGCGGAGTATATGTTACAATGGTCTGCGAGAAAAATATATAGGGGGTACACCCATGGACGAAGTCATGGTCATTGGTATCGCCGGCGGCACCGGCAGCGGCAAAACCACCATAACCAAAAAGCTGATGCAGCGTTTCGGCGGAGAGGTCTCCGTCATCTACCATGACAACTACTATAAGGCCCATCACGACATGAGCTATGAGGAGAGGGCCAAGCTCAACTACGACCACCCGGACTCCTTCGACACCGAGCTGCTCATCCAGGCCGTGAAGGAGCTGAAGGCCGGGCGCAGCGTTCTCTGCCCCGTTTACGACTACACCATCCACGACCGCTCCGACAAGGTCATTGAGGTCAAGCCCGCCCGGGTGGTCATCGTGGAGGGCATACTCATCTTCCAGAGCCGGGAGCTCTGCCGCCAGATGGATATCAAGATATACGTGGATACCGACGCCGACGTGCGCATACTCCGGCGCATAGTCCGGGACGTGCGGGACCGGGGCCGCAGTCTGGAGAGCGTGGTGAACCAGTACCTAAGCACCGTGAAGCCCATGCACGAGCAGTTCGTGGAGCCCTCCAAGCGCAACGCCGACATCATCATCCCCGAGGGCGGCCACAACCAGGTGGCCATGGAGATGGTTATGGAACGGGTCAAGGCCCACATCGACAGATTCAGATAATGAGGTTTTAAAATGGCAAAGCTCTACTTCAAATATGGGGCCATGGGCTCCTCCAAGACCGCCCAGGCCCTTATAACCCGTTTCAACTACATGGAGCTGGGCATGAGCGTCTGGCTCATCAAGCCCAGCACCGACACCCGGGACGGGGCGGACATCATCAAAAGCCGCATAGGCCTGGAGGCCCGGGCCCAGGTGATAACCCCCGGCCAGGATATCGTGGAAGAATACAGGAGGCTGGGGCCCAGGGACGTGATAATCGCCGACGAGGCCCAGTTCTTCACTCCACAGCAGATAGAACAGCTGCGCTACCTGGTGGACGAGGAGGACCTGCCGGTGCTGTGCTTCGGCCTGCGCACCGATTTTCTCACCCGGCTTTTCCCCGGCTCAAAACGGCTCATGGAGCTGGCCGACTCCCTGACGGAGATAAAGACCGTCTGCGCCTGCGGCAGGAAGGCCACGGTGAACGCCCGGCTGGACGGCCAGGGCCGCATCCTCACCCAGGGGGACCAGGTTTTCCTGGGCGGCAACGACAGCTACATCGCCATGTGCCACAAGTGCTGGAAGGAAAAGATAAGAGAACAGGAGAGTGTATCTCAGGGCTGACACCTGCACCTTTCAATTTCATATCATGTACGCAAAGGAGAGCCCCAGGGCTCTCCTTTTGATATCTGTATCTGTTCTCTTGTTTCCGCCGCTCTTTCCCGGCTGCTCTCCGCCGCCGGAGCGTCGGAGCCGCCCTCCCCCGCCGCCTTTACAGGCAGGGAGGCGGCCAGCAGCAGAAAGGCCAGCAGCAGACACAAAAAACTTACAAGGAGCTTTTTCGCTCCCCCGGCAATATTCATCATTATCCCCCGCAGAATTTGGATTTACATTATTATCCTGCGCCATTCCTGGGAAATAATGCATGGCGGATTTTTCCAGCGGGGGCGGCCTTATTTCTCCTCGTCCTTATCCGGTCTGCCCTTCTCCCGCTTTGCCTTGCGCCGGGCCTTAACTTTCCGGTACACCGGGCGGAAGATGAAGAAGAGCACCACAAGGACGATTATGGTGGGAATGGCGGAGACCAGGAACACCAAAAAGTCCTTGAAGAAGCTGCCCAGGTTCTTAAAGGCGCCGGTGAGGGCCTGCCACAGCTCCTGGAGATAGCTCTGCTGGGGCTGGGGGGTATACTCTCCCACCTCAGTCACTCCCACCCGCAGGGTGCTGTAGCTCACCTGGCGATCCCAGTTGGTGAGGCTGGACTGGAGGCTCTCTATCTGGTAGCGCAGCTCCGTGAGCTTTTCCTCGATAGTGATCACGTCGCTCACCGTCTCCGCTTTCTCCATCATCTCCAGAAGCCTTGCCTCCTGGGTCTCATAGGCGGTGAGCCGGGCCTGGGTGTCATAGTACTGGGCGGTGACGTTTTCCGAATAGGTATAGGTATAGGGCACGTTGCCTATCTCAGAAAGGCTGTTCATCACCGTCTCGAAGTGCTGGCTGGGTATGCGCAGGGTGTAGGAGGCGCTGCGGTTGCCGGAGTTGCCCCGGGAGATGCTGTAGTAATTGGCTCCGCTGAGGCTGCTGGACTCTATCCAGCCTCCGTACTGCTCCAGCATTTCCATAAGCTTTGCAATGCTGTCGTCAAAATCCCGGGTCTCCACCTCAGCCTCTCCGGAATAGATTATCTTATCCGGATTTATCTCCCCGGCCTCGGCCCCCGTCCCGCCGTCGGCCCCGTTTTCCTCCGCCTCGGCATAGTCGTAGTCGGCGGCGAAATTGCTGTAGGCGGCGAGGCCGCCGTAGCTGTCTTCCGCCGCCTCCGCCGGAGCTGCCGGGGCCTCCTGGGTGGACTCGGTTGCGGCGGCAGTGTCGCTGCCTTTGCTGCCGGCTCCGCAGGCGCAGAGGCTAAGCAGCATGAGAAACGCCAGTATAAGTGCCAGTGTCTTTTTCATTTTTGCCCTCCGTTCTTTTTTTGTTTTTCCGGTATATGTCCTCAATATTGCTGACGTTAAAAATTCTTAAATGTTTCCGCCGCCGTTTACAGGGAAAGAAAAATCTGTTAAGATGTTTATACAATGTATAGCGTTCAAAACCGGGCCGGCGCTGCCGCCGGAGAGAGGAGGAGACTTATGCAGCAAATCTACCTGTTCTTTGCCGCAGTGATAATGTCCCTGGCCTGTCTGTCCCTCATGGGGCGCTTCATGCAGGTGACCCGCCGGGGCCAGGCCCTGGGGGCCATGTTCTTTAAGGGGGCCGCCTCCCTGTGCTTTGTGGCGGTGGGACTGCTGGGCCTGCTGCGGCTGGGAGATACGGCCTTCGGCTGGAAGGCCCTTGCCGGGCTCATCCTGGGCTTTTTGGGAGACGAGCTGCTGGCCATGCGCTTTATCCGGGAGGAAAAGCACGACCTGTATTTCTCCCTGGGAGCCGTGTCCTTTTCCCTGGGCCATGTGCTGTTCATCTGGGCGGCCATTGAGCGCGCGGGCCGCTTCTCCCTTCTCACCCTGCCCATCCTGGCTCTGCTGCTCCTCTTTTCCTGGCTCTACGCCCGGAAGAAGGAGAGCCACGCCGGAGACATGCACTTAAACGCCGTGCTGTATATCTGCCTGGTGTGCTGCATGGGGGCGGTGGCCTGCGCCGCCGCCATAGTCCGGCCGGACATATCCTCCCTGTGCTTTGCCCTGGGCGGACTGGGCTTTGCCGTCAGCGACAACATCCTCTGCGCCCACTACTTCGGCAACGACCGGCGCTTCCTGCTCAACTGGCTCATCCACATCAGCTATTACGGCGCCCAGCTGCTGATAGCCTGGAGCATATTCTTTGCCTGAGGGCTCAGTCCTGCCCCGCCGGTTCTTCCGCCAGCTTCTCCACCACATACTGACACAGCAGCATCCCCGCCGCAGCCGGTACCCACACCAGCGAGCCGGGGATGCTTCTGCGTCCCGGGGGCGGAGCCTCCCGCTGCTCCGCTTCCATGGGCTCCTCGGGGCTGAATACCACCGGGTGGTGCTCCACGCCCCGGCGGCGCAGCTCCTTGCGCACCACCCGGGCCAGGGCGCAGCCGTAGGTCCGGGAGATGTCCTCCAGCCTCAGCTGCTGGGCATCCCGCTTGTTGCCGGTGCCCAAGGCGGAGACTATGGGTATGCCCCGCTCCCGGCAGCTCATTATCAGATCTACCTTGCAGCTGACCAGGTCTATGGCGTCCACCACAAAGTCGTAGTCGGCCAGGAGCCGGTCCCGGCTGGCCGCCTCATAGCGGGCGGTGAGGGCCTCTATCTCCGCTTCAGGGTTAATGTCCCTTATCCGTTCCGCCAGCACCAAAGCCTTGGAGCGGCCCACCGTGGAGCCCAGGGCGCAGAGCTGGCGGTTTATATTGCTGAGGCTGACGCAGTCCTCGTCTATGAGGGTGAGCCTGCCCACCCCGCTGCGCCCCAGGGCCTCGGCGCACCAGGAGCCCACGCCCCCCAGGCCGATGACGGCCACATGGCTGCGCCGCAGTTTTTCCATGGCCCGGGGGCCCAAAAGCATCTCCGCTCTCAAAAATCTCTCGTCCATAAAATCTCTCCGATTTTGCAAACCCCCCTGCCGGGCGGCAGGGGGGGTTGTATTTCTTATTGCAGTTATCAGCCTACGAAACGCATGCCGAAGCCTTCCACCGGGACGTAGCCGGCGGTGATATCGCTGAGCCACTGGCTCACGGCCTGGTTCTCCAGGTCGCTGCGGGCGATATAGTCGGCGTAGTTCTCGCCCTCGCCCACGTAGTACATCACGTGGTAGCCGGCATAGCTGCTGCTCTCGCCGTAGACGATGGCGGTATCTCCGGCCTTGTGGCCCTCAAAGCAGAACCGGTCGAACTCCTCCACCATCTGTCCCTTAGTGACGGCGTCGTAGAGGCCGCCGTTGGCGCTGGAGCCGGTATCCTCGGAGTACTCCTCAGCCAGGGCGGCAAAGCTCTCCTCGGTCATGTCCCCGGCCTGGTACTCGGCCAGGATCTCCTGGGCCTTGGCCAGAGCCTCGGCCTTGGCCTCATCGGTGTACTCGCCGTTCTCGTCGGCCACGGCCTTCACCAGGATGTGGCGCACCTGGGCCATGTTGTAGTCGTTGTTGTCCCGGGAGAGGAACACCACCACATAGTAGCCGCTGCCGGTGCTGTCGGCGCTGACGGTGGCGTCACCGGCCTTGCGGGCGGAGTCCATCATCCACTCCTTGTAGCTGCCCAGGCTGGCGCCCTGGACCTTGCCGGGCTGAGTGGAGGAAGCGCCCTCCACCTGGCTTGCCACTGCGGCATCCAGCCGCTCCACATAGTCCTCTTCCTCACCGGAGAGGTAGGCCTCCAGTATGGCGTCGGCGGTGTCCTGGGAGGCTGCCAGAGACTCCTCGGTCACTTCGGTAGTGGTCTCCCCATCCTCGCCGGTGACCTCGCTGGTCTCGGCAAGGACATAGTAATAGGCATAGTTGAAGTAGTCCTGCTCCCCGTTATAGGCGGCGTAGGTCTCTTCTATCTCCTCCTGGCTGAACTCCAGGCCCTGGGTGTACTCCGTCAGGGCCTTGCTGGCCAGGGTGGAATCACGGTAGGCAGAGCGCACCATCTGGGTGTTCACGCCGGGGCCGTAGTTTGCGGCAAAGAGGTTGTCGGCGCTGGCATAGCCCTGGGAGGTGGCATACTCTTCCATACCGTCAAAGTTGGCCTCCACGGCGTCCAGCTCCTCCTGGGTCAGCTCTATGCCGTTTTCAGCGGCATAGTCTCTCAGAGCCTTCTCCTGGACCAGAGTGGTCTCGGCAGTCTGGAGGAAGTAGTCTCTCCAGCTCATCTCCTCGGAGGCTATGGTGCAGGGCTGGTCGTCCAGGCCATTCAGGCCGGAGGAGGTGTCCAGGCCGAAGAGGGAGACATAGCTGCCGTACTGGTTCACCATGTAATAGTACTGCTCGCCGTAGTAGTAGCTCATCTGGGAGGCGGAATACTCCTCATCGGCTATGGTGAGAGCCGTGGTCTTATACAGCAGGTTGGAATTGAGGAAGAATATAAAGGCTATGAGGAGGATCACCGCAATGGTGCCCAGGGTCCAGCGGCGCTTCTGCTTTGCCTTTTCTTTGGCCTCCTTCTCCAGAGCCAAAGTCTTTTTGTCGGTGCCGGCCTGGCGGGCGGCCTGACGCAGTTTCTTTTCTGTTGATGCGCTCATGGTATTTCATCCTTCTCGATCGATACTTTGGTCTGTCCGTGCAGACTTGGGTATTATAACCCAAAAGTTCCCGCTATTCAAGGGAAAAACAACTGTATTCCAGAAATATTCAAAGTATTTCTCCTTCTCAGGGCCCGGGCTCTCCGTTTTTTTAAGCCACTGTTCATCTTTTTATACTGTATTTGACAGGGAAACGTGCTATACTGGCAGGAGTTCAAAGAAAGGTACTCTCAATGAAAACACATTATGCACTGAAAATATGCCTGGCTCTTCTGGCGGCTCTGCTGCTGATAGCCGCCGCCCTGGTGCTGGACAGCAGGTACCGCATCCAGCTGAGCCGATATGAGCTGAGCTTTGCCAATCTGCCGGAGAGCTTCGACGGCTGCCGCATAGTCCAGATCAGCGACCTGCACGGCATGAGCTTCGGCCGGGACAACCGGCGCCTTGCGGAGCTTATACGCAGCCAGCAGCCGGACATCATAGCCTACACCGGGGATATAGCCGGGAAAGACGGAGAGCTCTCCGCCGTGGAGCCCCTGCTGAGAGAGCTGGAGGGCCTCTGCCCCGCCTACTACGTCAACGGCAACCACGAGTGGGCCGACGGCTGCGTAAAGGATATTGAAGCCCTGATGGAGAGCTACGGCGTCCGCTGCCTCAGCAATGAGATAGAGCTGCTCTATCGGGGGGAGGACAGCATAGCGATAATCGGGGCGGAAGACCCCAACGGCCGGGCGGACATGATGACCCCCTGGGAGCTGTCCTTGCAGGCCGGGGAGCTCTACTCCGGCAAATTCATGCTCTGGCTTACCCACCGCAACGACTACATCAAAATGTACCCGGACATAGGCACTGACCTTGTCCTCTGCGGCCATGCCCACGGGGGCATAGTTCGGCTGCCCTTTGTAGGCGGGCTCCTGGACGTGCACCGGCGGCTGGGGGCGGAATACGAGGCGGGACTTTATTACTCCCCTCATTATATAATGGAAGTGTCCCGGGGCCTGGGAAACTCCATACCCATCCCCAGATTCCTCAACCGGCCGGAGCTGGTGACCATAGAGCTGCGGACTGAGACCTGAAAAAAATCTTTGCTTAAGCGTCATACTTTTCCCGGCCCGGGCATATACTGAAGGTATGTTGAAAAGATACAGGAGGTATGCCCATGGAAATGGATATTGACGACATGATATTCGGCGACTGCGACCCCGGTCCCAGCAACCGCTGAGGCCGGCAATGACGGCCTGAATGTCATTAAATTGCTATAAAAGGCGGGAGAAGTCCCGCCTTTTTTCATTGCTTTTGTGCATTGAGTTTTCCCCTCGCCGGTGGTAGCATATACGGCGCTCAAAAGGCTCGGGACAGCTGCCCGGCCCGGAAAGCACGGCTAAAAAACTGTTTTGCTGACAGGAGACTAAATATGCGCAGCGCTGGCAAAATTTCCAACGGAATCACCGAAGGCGCCATCTTCTCCCAGCTGCTGGTTTTCTTCTTCCCCGTCTTGCTGGGGACGCTGTTCCAGCAGCTTTACAACACCGTGGATGCGGTCATCGTGGGCCGCTTCGTGGGCAAGGCCGCCCTGGCGGCGGTGGGAGGCTCCTCGGCCCATATACTCAATCTCATCATAGGCTTTTTCACCGGGGTGTCCTCCGGCGCAGCGGTGATAACATCCCAGTACTATGGGGCCCGGGACGACGAGGACGTGTCCCGCTCGGTACATACCGCCTTCATCCTGGCCGCCGCCGGCGGCGCATTGATGACCGTGCTGGGCTTGATCACCGCCCCAGGGCTGCTCCGTATCCTCGACACCCCCCAGGACACCATGGCCGATTCCCTCATCTATTTGCAGATAATATACCTGGGCATGGTCCCCAGCATGGTGTTCAACATGGGCTCGGCCACCCTCCGGGCGGTGGGCGACTCCCGGCGGCCCCTGTATTTTCTCATGGTCTGCTGCGTGCTGAATATCTTCCTGGACCTGCTCTTTGTGCTGGAATTCAGGATGGGAGTCATGGGCGTGGCGGTGGCCACCATCATCTCCCAGTTCATCAGCGCAGCTCTGGTGTGCATACACCTCTGCCGCTGCAAGGACAGCTACAGACTGGACCCGCGCAAGCTCCGCCCCGACCCCAGGATACTCAGGCGAACCGTGCGCATCGGCCTGCCCTCCGGGCTCCAGTCCATCATGTACGGCCTTTCAAACCTCATCCTCACCGCCGCAGTCAACAGCTTCGGCACCGATACCGTGGCCGCCTGGGTAGCCATGGGCAAGATAGATACCCTCAACTGGATGACCCTCAACGCCATGGGCATATCCCTTATGACCTTTGCCGGACAGAACTACGGAGCCAGGAAGCTGGACCGGGTGCGCAGCAGCCTGCGCCTGTCCCTGATACTGGGCTTCGCCATGGCAGGGGCGGTGTGCGCCCTCTTCCTCAGCTGCGGCAGATACATGCTCATGCTCTTTACCGACGACGCCACTGTGCTGGAAATTGCGGTGATGATAGTGCTCTACATTGCACCCTGGTACTGGCTCTATGCCCCTATCGAGGTGTTCAGCGGCGGCTTCCGGGGCCTGGGGGACACACTGATCCCCACGATAATCACAGCTGTGGGTGTCTGCCTTGCACGAGTGGTTTGGGTATACACCGTGGTGCCGGTGTGGCATGACATACAGGCTGTATGCATCAGCTATCCAATAAGCTGGGCCATAACTTCCGCAGCCTTCTTTGTATATTATTTCATAGTCAGAAA
>CASFJB010000038.1 GCA_949294945.1 uncultured Eubacteriales bacterium | reverse complement strand
CGGGAGAGATATGCAGCTATCTGGATATGGATTGGAGCTGGCGGGAGGATAACGGCAGCCTGACCCTCAGTATCTCCGGCGTGGAGTTTCGGGGCAGCAGCGAGCTGGAGTATATCAGCGGCAACGGCCGGTATTTCTATGCCCCCCAGGGCTGGTTCAGCGCCGGTGACCGGCTGTATATTCCCTGTGACTTGCTCAGCCGTCTGCTCTGTCTGGAGACAGAGAGGGAAGTCAATTCCTCCGCCCTGTATATCTCCAGCCTCAATGCCCGGCTCATTCCCGGCGGAGAGGACTACTATGATTTGAACTACCCCAGCGAGGATCTGTTCTGGCTCAGCCAGATAATCCACGCCGAGGCCTGGCAGCAGCCTCTGGCCGGCCAGATAGGCGTGGGCAACGTGGTGCTGAACCGGGTGGACAGTCCCGATTTCCCCGGCACGGTTTTTGACGTTATCTTCGATATGGACCACAACATCATCCAGTTCGAGCCCATTTCCAACGGCAGCGTCTACTCCCAGCCTGACGAGATGGCCCGCATAGCCGCCTGCCTTTGTCTGGACGGCTACAACACCGTGGGAGACAGCCTCTACTTTGTTAATCCTGCCTACGGCAGCGGCTGGTTCGACTCTGCTCTGGACCTGACCGTTACCATAGGCGACCACAATTTCTATTCGGTCCGAGGTGCCTGAACATGCTTGAAGAGCTGCTTCGCTCCGGCTTTGACGCCCTGGGTCTCAGCCTTGAGTCCCGGGCCCTGGAGCGCTACCGTACATATTATGAATACCTGGAAGAGATGAACAAGCTCATGAACCTCACCGCCATATCCGGCGAGGAGGACGTGGCAAATCTCCATTTTCTTGACTGTGCCCAGTTGCTGAAAGCGGAAGCCTTTGCCGGCAAGCGGGTGATAGACGTGGGCACGGGAGCCGGCTTCCCCGGCCTTGCCCTGAAGATAGCCTGCCCGGATATGGAGCTGACTCTGCTGGACAGTCTGGACAAGCGCATAGGCTTTCTGAAAAACTGCTGTGAGCGTCTGGACATCCGGGATGTCAGCTGCATCCACGCCCGGGCGGAGGAGATACCCCAGGGCTATAGGGAGAGCTTTGACTTTGCCCTGTCCAGAGCCGTGGCCCGGCTGAACCTGCTGTGTGAGCTGTGCCTGCCCTATGTGAAAAAGGGCGGTGCCTTCATCGCCATGAAGGGCAGCGACCTGGCCCAGGAGCTTAAAGAGGCGGAAAAGGCCATTGCTCTGCTGGGGGGCAAAGTGGAACGGAAGCTGGATTACACCATCCCCGGCACGGATGTGACCCACAGCCTGCTGGTGATACGAAAGCTGAGCAATACCCCAGGCAAGTATCCCCGCCGCTGGACCCAGATAAAGAAAAGTCCTCTGTGAGTCTTTGGCGGCAGTTCAACAATAAGCTTTAAACAGTAAACGGAGCCCCGCTTCTTCGGAAGCGGAGCTCCGTTTATTTTATTTCTTTCCCAGGATGATGTCTCCCAGCTCTTCGGCGCTGTCCGCCACCCGGGCGGCCCCCAGAGCCTCCAGCTTTTTCCGGCCCATAAAGCCCCAGGCCACGCCTATGCAGTCTATCCCGGCGTTTTTGGCCGTGTTCAGGTCCACGTCCATGTCCCCAACGTAAAGGCTCTCCTCTGCCTGTACTCCCATGCGCTCCATGGCGGAGAGGACGGCAGAGGGGTCGGGCTTGCAGGGAATGCTGGGCCCGGTGCCCACAGCCAGCTCCAGCAGCCCCGGGAAGTGACGCTGAGCCAGTATCTTCACTGCCGGTTCCTGCTTGTTGGATATGACCGCCAGCTTTATGCCCCTGCCCTTCAGCCGTTCCATCAGCTCCGGTATGCCGGGATAGGGGGCTGTCCTTATCTGACAGTGGCTGTCGTAATATTCCTCATAGAATTCCCGCACCCGGCCGTACAGCTCCGGGGGCATGCCCTCCGCCACGGAGCAGCGGACAAAGTGGGCCGGGCCCTTCCCCAGAAAGGTCTTAAGTTCCTCTTCCTCCCGCTCCGGCATATTGAAATGGCGCAGGCTGTAGTTCATGGCATCTGCCAGGTCCCCCAGGGTGTTGAGCACCGTGCCGTCCATATCGAAAAGTACTGCTTTGTACATTGTGATCCTCCGTGTTTCCCGGGACATCCCGGAACTTTTAAGAAAATAATAATTTGCCTTTGCCCTTTGCCTATAATATAATGGTGAAGAAATAATTTCAAGGGTAAAAAAGCATGAAAAAGCTAGTTCTCGTCGCCGTCCCCTGTGCGGCAGCCCTCATCGTCTTTTTAATATTTCAGAGCCTTTTTCCCGGCGACAGTTCCCAGCTTAAAGTCTGGTATGTGGAGGGGGAGTTCCCCTCCTCCGCCATGGAGAGTCTGGCCGGGGAATATGAGTCCCAGCGGGGGCGGGACAGTTATGAGCTCTCTCTCCGCAGCTTCTCCAGCGAGGAGGACTTGGCCGCAGCCTTTGAGCTGGAGCGCCCCGACCTGCTGCTGTGCAGCTATACCCGGGCAGCCAGCCTGGGGAGCAGAGACCTGCTGGGGGCGGTGGAGCTGGCTGACCGGGACTATCTTCCCGCTCTGGAAGAGTCCCTGCCCTTTGCAGGCCGCAGCTTCTTCCCCATCGGCGCTCAGTCCCCCATTCTGGTGTACAATGCCTCCCTGCTGGAGCAGGCGGGTATTTCCCCCGAGTTTGAGAGCTTTGAAAGCTTTATGGACCTGGCCTCGGAGTACAGGGAAAAAAGCGGTAAGCCCTTTTTTTCTGTCGAGAGCCTCTCTCCCCTGCTGTGCAGCTGCTGTGCCTCTCTGGGCTACAGGCTGGAAGGTGAGCCGGAGCAGGACGGCATGAACAAGGATTTCGCCCGCATATACAATGCCCTGGCCTCGGCGGCCATGGATGGGAGCTTTCTCCCTCCCGGGGAGGACAGGCTGGAACTGGCGGCCGCCGGGCTGCTGCCCTGCCTTGTTTTGGACAGGCCCCTGGAGAGCGCTCTGCCGGAAGGTCTCGGCTATGCCCCGCTTCCCTTGCCTCAAGAGGGGGCGGAGGTGTATGTGCCCCAGATCCTGGGCTTTGCCGTGACCGGGGCCAACAGCTATGCCCTGCCTTCGGTGAGGGACTTTCTGCTCTGGCTCCAGGAGGGCTTCAGCGTTGAGGACGGTCTGGCCTTGGGGCTTGCCCCGGTAACGCAGCAGGCAAAGCTCGCCCAGCCCGGAGATGCTCTGGCCGCTCTGCTTATGGACAGCTATAACAACAGCCGCGCCCTTATATATCCCCCTCTGGGCAGCTTTGTCCGAAACAGGCAGGCTATGGAGGAGCAGCTGTGGGGAGCTCTTGATTTGCTGTATTGAATCGTGGTATAATTATCAGGGAAAACCTGTAATTTTTGGCAGGCCGCTGCCTTTAACTGCGGCAGAATGGAGATAAACATGGAAGGATACAGAGTTCTTGAGATCAAGAAGGTCTTTCTTCTGAACCTCATGTCCTCTCCCGGTTCCGGCAAGACCACCACTCTGAAGGCTACCATTGCCGCTTTGAAGGATGAGTTCCGTATCGGCGTCATGGAGGCAGACATTGACTCCGATGTGGACGCCGCCACCATTGAAAAGACCGGCGCCAAGGTCATTCAGCTCCACACAGGCGGCATGTGCCACCTGGATGCGGGCATGACCCGCCAGGGCCTGGAGGGCCTGGGCGTGGAGGACGTGGACTTTGCCATTCTGGAAAACGTAGGCAATCTGGTCTGCCCTGCGGAGTTTGATACCGGTTCCTCCAAAAACGCCATGATACTTTCCGTCCCCGAAGGGGACGACAAGCCCCTTAAATATCCCCTGATGTTCTCCATCTGCGACGTGCTCCTGGTGAACAAGATAGACGTCCTCCCCTACTTTGACTTTGACCTGGAGGCCTGCAAGAAGTACGTCAAGAAGCTCAACCCCAATATGAAGATCATCCCCATCTCCGCCCGCACCGGCGAGGGCATAGAGGAGTGGGCCGACTGGCTCCGGGAGCAGATAAAGGCCTGGAACGCCTGAGCGAATCAAACAGCATAACAAATGAAATTACCGCAGCGGAAAACCGCTGCGGTAATTTCATTTTATAAGAATGCTTTGGTATTACTTCTTCTGAACGTACTTCAGGCAGTCCAGCATAACGGCTACCAGGATGATGATGCCGGAGAATACGAACTGCAGGTTGGTGTCGATGCCCAGAGTGGTGAGGGCGTAGGTCAGAGCGGTGAAGATAAACACGCCCACCACGACGCCGGAGATCTTACCGATACCGCCGGTGAAGGAGATACCGCCCACCACACAGGCGGCAATGGCGTCCATCTCCCAGCCCTGACCGTAAGCGGCGGAGCCGGAGCCCACCATACGGATGCACTCAAGCCAGGAGCCAAAGCCGTAGAGGATACCGGCCATAACGAAAGCGCCAACAGTTACCTTGAATACGGAGATGCCGGAGACAGAGGCGGCTTCAGGGTTACCACCAACAGCATACAGGTTCTTGCCGAAGGTGGTCTTGTTCCAGATGAACCAGACTATCACCACAGCGGCAATGGCCCACAGTATGATAGTGGGGAACTTGCCTATACGGGGGATTATCATGCTGGGAATGGTGGTGTCAATGGCGCCGAAGGAAACGCCCTTGGTGGAGTAGGTTACCAAGCCAAAGATGACCAGCATGTTGGCCATGGTGGAGATGAAGGGGTGCATCTTGAACCGGGCGGTGAAGAATCCGGCAATGGTGGTAAACACAGTACACAGCACGATGCACACGATTAGGGCCAGGAGCACCCGGGCCAGGACGGGCATGGTGCTGAAGTCAAAGACATGCCCGAATACGGAGCCGGTGTTGGGTCCGTTGTGCATGACGATAGTAGCGGCGGTCATGCCCATACCAACCATTCGGCCGATGGACAGGTCGGTACCGGCCAGCAGGATGAGGCCTGCCACGCCCAAGGCCAGGAACATTCTGGGTGAGGCCTGCTGCAGGATGTTCAGGATGTTGTTCAGAGTGAGCAGCTGCACATTGGGGCCCTTGACGATGGGGGTGATGATGCACAGGCCGATGAAAATGATGATTATTGCTATGTACAGGCCGTTTCTCAGCAGGAAGCTGCGGCGGTTGAAGGTGAATCTGTAGTTCTCCCAGCGCTGGGCAACAGACTGTACCGGGGTGAACCTGGATATGCGCAGCAGGTCGATGAGGTGGTACTTGTGGGCATAGGCGGCGTGGCGCCGGTCCTTTATCTGCTGCAGCTCCTTGTCCCGCTGCATCTTGGCGTCGAAGAGGCGGTTTTTGTGGACGTACTTCTCGTCCTTGATCTCGTTGGCGTCCTTCAGCTTTGCCAGGGAGGCCTCATGCTCCTTCTTCAGCTCTGCCACTGCGGCGGCATACTTCTCTTTGGCAATGGCGGTCTCAGCCTTGCAGCTGGCAGCCACGGCGTTGTAGTAGTCCTTGGCAAAGTGCTCCTTCAGGTACTTCTCCGCCTCAGCCACCAGGGCGGAGACTTCCGCCTTGTTCTGGCTCTCAACAGCCTTGGCCTCTTTCAGGGCGGCCTGGAGCTCTTCCTTTCTCTTGGCCTTTTCCTGGGCCGTGTATATCTTGTCCCGCTTCAGGGTCTCCAGGGCGGCCTGGATATCCATGGCCTTGCTGGTGCCGTTCTCTCTCAGCTCATTGAGCTTTTCCTGAATATTACCGACGTATTCGTCGATGGGCTGGCGAAGCTGTGCTTCCTGCTCAGCCGAAAGTATTATTGTTTTCTCTGCTACCATTAGTGCTTTCTCCCATCACAGATATTTTGCGCTAAGCCGCAAAAGCTCTTCCTGGTTGGTATCCTTGGTGTTGACAATGCCGGAAAGATGGCCATTGGACATTACGCCTATGCGGTTTGTGATACCTAGGATCTCCGGCATTTCCGAGGAGACGACAATTATTGTCTTGCCCTGCTTTGCCATTTTTATGATCAGCTCATATATCTCATACTTGGCGCCCACGTCGATGCCGCGGGTGGGCTCGTCCATCATGAATATCTGGGGTTCCCGCTCCAGCCACTTGCCGAAGATGACCTTCTGCTGGTTGCCGCCGGAAAGGCTGGTTATCATGTCGTCAGGCCCCATGCACTTGGTGTGCATGATTTTAATTTGCTTATTGGTTGCCTTCACCATTTTGGAATCCGAAAGAGCCAGGCCGGCCTTGTACTGGTCCAAGTTTGCGATGGTGGTATTGAAGGTCAGGTCGCACTTAAGAAACAAACCGTTGGCTTTACGTTCCTCAGTTATCATGGCAAAGCCATGCTCAATGGCTTCCCTGGCATCGTTAAAGTTCATCATTCGGTTCTTGAAGTAGACCCGGCCAGCGGCTCTGGTGCGCACTCCAAAGATGGTCTCCAGCAGTTCCGTACGTCCGGCGCCCACCAGACCGTATAGCCCGAATATTTCGCCCTCTTTTACATCGAAGCTGATGTCTTGGAGGTAAGGAGCATATTTGGTGGACAGGTGTTGCACGGACAGTATGGTATCGCCGGGGGTATTGTCCACCGGGGGGAAGCGGCTTTCCAGAGAACGTCCCACCATAGCGGTGATCAACTCGTTCATGTTGGTCTCGCCGATAGGCTTGGTCATGACCAGATTGCCGTCCCGCAGGACAGAGACCTCATCGCATATTTCAAAGATCTCATCCATCTTGTGGGATATATATATCAGAGCTATGCCCTGTTCCTTCAGCATGCGCATCATAGAGAAGAGCTTGTCTACTTCCTGCACGGTCAGGGAGGAGGTGGGCTCATCAAGAACGATCACCTGGGAATTGTAGGAAATTGCCTTGGCGATCTCGCACATTTGCCGTTGAGAAACGGACATGTTCCGCATGGGCTGGCTCAGGTCCACAGTCATGCCCAGCTTACGGAACAACTCTGCTGCTTTCTTTTTCATCCCGCCTTCGTCCACTACACCCATGGAATTGGTGGGATAGCGGCCCAGAAACAGGTTATCGGTCACGTTGCGCTCCAGGCACTGGTTCAGCTCCTGGTGCACCATGGCAATACCGTTTTCCAGGGCGTCCTTAGGCCCGGAGAAGCTTATCTCCTTGCCGTTTAGGTATATGGTGCCTTCATCCTTTTGATAGGTGCCGAAGAGGCATTTCATCATGGTGGATTTGCCTGCTCCATTCTCCCCCATCAGTCCCATGACCGTGCCCCGCTTCACATCCAGATTGATGTGGTCCAGTACCCGGTTCCGGCCAAAGGACTTGCTCATGCCCCGTATGGACAGAACAATATCGTCTCTCGCATCTGCCATTCTCATCACTCCCGTTTATGCAAAATAGGCTGCACAGGGGGCAACCGGCGGTATGCCCTGTCAGCCTTGGAATATGCGTTTGGGGAGAGGGATCCCCCGGCACTGAGAAGTCCCCCAATGTCGGAGAATATCCCTCTCCCCCTGTTGCATTAGCTGTTAGTTATCCTTCAGAGCCCGAATATCACTGGCTAAGCAGCGCAGTGTAGGAGGCACCGTTGTCGGTCTTGACCATGTTGATGGCAAAGGCATCGTAGAGGCTGGGATCGCTCAGACGGTTGGTGATATTGGCCTCGGTCTGTCCGTCGCCGCCGATGTAGTCAACCTTCAGGTTGAGCAGATCATCATAGTTCTGGAGCAGGGGCTGATAGGTGGAACCCAGGAAGTTATCGGCAGAGTTGTAGATATTCAGCCATACGCTCTTCTCGGGGTGAGCAGTAGCATCCAGCTGGTTGCTGACGGGAGCGTATACCACGGTGGAATCCAGGAAGTCCTGGTAGTTCTCGGCGGTGACAGCCACGTTCAGGGCGTAGTAGGAACGGGCAGCCTCGTCATAGTAGAACACGTCGGAGCTGAGCACGTTGCCGGCATCGTCGGCGGTACCTATACCGGTGTCGATGTCAACGCCGTCCAGAGCGTTACGGAGCACACGGAGGGTCAGGTAAGCCTGAACGTCGGCGTGCTGGCTGATGGTTCCGCCGTAGCCGTTGGCGATAGCAGCAACGGCGTCGGAGTTGGCATCATAGCCGAAGGTGGGAACGCCCTCAGCCTGGGACCAGCCATTGAACATGGCCATACCCATACCGTCGTTGTTGGAGGCAACGATGTCTATCTGATCACCGAAGGAGGAGGACCAGGTGAGAATGGCGTTGCCGGCGGTAGCGGCATCCCAAGTGGCACCGGCGGAGTTCTTCATCTCCTGAGAGGCCAGTTCACGAACCACATAGGTCTTGCCATCTATCTCCAGGGTGCCGTCCACAACTGCGGTGGCGGAGCCGTCAACATTGGTGCCAACAGGGTCGCTGTTAATAGCACCGTCGACCTCAACAGCAGTGCCCAGAGCGGAGCGGACGCCGCGGGTACGGGCAATAGAGTCATTGTGGCCGATATCGCCGATGGCCAGAACATAACCGATAACACCGTCGCCGTTGCGGTCGATAGTGTCAATGTTGGCCTTGATGTAGTCCAGGATCATGGTGCCCTGGAGCTCGGCGCCCTGATTGGCGTCAAAGCCTACATAGTAGGTGTCCTCATTAAAGGAGAGGGCAGCCATGTCCAGCTCGCCGGTGGAGCTGTTGGAAGGCTGGCGGTTGAACCACACAAGGGGCTTGTCCTTGTTGGCGACCTCAGCGGGAGCTTCGGCAGGGGCCTCGGCGGCAGCGTCCTCGGCAGGGGCTTCCTCAGCGGGAGCTTCGGAACCGCCGCAGGCAGCCAGAGCAAACACCATGGCCAGAGCCAGAAGCAGTGCAAGCAGCTTTTTCATTGTACTTTTTCCTCCATAAAAAAATTACAGTCAGGGCATAGAAGCCTTGTGTAATGATTCTACCAAAAATTTTTCAAAATACAATGTTCATATACACACAAAATTAGTAAAATCTTTCGCTTGTCCGTCTATTTTACCAAATCTGCATTTTCTAATTTGTATGTTTTTTACAAGTCTCTTCTTTCCCGGCCGAAATTTTTTCTGCATTGTCCGGGCATTTCCGGCTCCGTCAAAATATTTGAAATTAAGCGGCGGCGGGGCTATAATGGATTCGCCCCGCCGGTAGCCTTTTCAAGGCCCCGTAACTTTGCAGACGGCAGCGGCGGGGAAAGAATTTTCGGGAGGTCTGGGCCTTTGAGCAAGATCATAAGCGTGGAAGATTTTTCAGCCCCGGAGCTGGATGTTTATGCCCGTCTTACGGAGAATCAGCTGCTGAACCGGGCCGATCCGGACAAGGCCCTCTTTGTGGCGGAGAGCCCGGTGGTGATAGAGCGGGCCCTGGATTCCGGCTGTGTGCCGGTATCCTTTTTAATGGAGGAAAAGCATGTGGAGGGCAAGGGCCGGCCTCTGATAGAGCGCTGCGGCCAGGTGCCGGTCTACGCCGCCCCTCTGGAGGTGCTGGTGCAGCTCACCGGCTTTCACCTAACCCGGGGCATGCTCTGCGCCATGCGCAGGCCCAAGCTGCCGGAGCCGGAGGAGATCTGCTCCGGGGCCAGCCGTCTGGCGGTGTTGGAGAACGTGATGAACCCCACCAACATCGGGGCCATTTTCCGCTCCGCTGCGGCCCTGGGCATGGATGGGGTGCTTCTCACCTCCGCCGGCAGCGACCCTCTGTACCGCAGGGCGGTACGGGTGAGCATGGGCACGGTGTTTCAGGTGCCCTGGACCTATCTGCCCCAGGATGAGGACTGGACGCAGCTGCTGCACGTCCTGGGCTTCAAGACCGCGGCCATGGCTCTGCGGGATGATTCCGTAAGTCTCCGCGATCCGGCTCTCAACGCCGAGGAGAAACTGGCCATCGTAATGGGCACCGAAGGGGACGGTCTGGCGGCCAGCACCATAGCCCACTGCGACTACACCGTGCGCATACCCATGGCCCACGGAGTGGATTCTTTGAACGTGGCGGCGGCCAGTGCCGTGGCCTTTTACCAGCTGGGAAGAGTAAAGGAGGATAACGGGCATGAACAGTGAAGAGCGGCTGGCAGCCTTTGAAAGGATGCTGGCGGACATCGAAAAGAATTACGATGACATGCAGCGGAAGATGGACTCCCTGAAGGTCCAGGGCAAGGAAAAGAGCGCCACCTACCGGCAGTTCATGGGCAACAAGCTGCTGTACCGCCAGCTGCTGAGCATGTATGAGCTCTACGGGCTGAAGGAAAGGGAATAAAGATTTAAGAGGAGGCAGGCGCCTCCTCTTTAAAACTGTCAAAAAGCCTCGCAGAGTTTTTTCGCCGCAGCGAAAAAATAATTTCAATCGTTTTCTGCGGCGACATGTGCGTCGCAGAAAACACCTCTCACGGAGCGGAGTGTCGAATTGCACGCCGTAGGCGTACAACCGAGGCATGAAGCGAAGTGCTATCCCTTTTGTCAAAGAAGGCATGGCCTTCTTTGACAAGCTGTCAAGAGGAGGCCGGCGCCTCCTCTTGATTATTTTCAGGCCTCGCTGAAGGGTTTCATCTGGACAAAGCCGAATACCCCGGAGGAAACCAGCCAGTAGCAGTTGTACAGCAGCTCTTCCAGGCTCAGCTTCTTCCCGTCCTGATACCACTTGGATATGATGCCGCCTATGGCGGAGACGCTGAAGGTCAGGGCATAGTCGAAGTTGGGACTGTCCGGCTCCAGGCCGAATATGCTGGCGAAGATGGGAGCGTAGAAATCTTTCAGCTTTTCAACGAATCCGGAGTTTGGACCGTTGGACACGGCAAAGAACAGCTTTTCCCCTTCGTCCTCCAGTATGCCCGCATAGCGCTTGGCAAACTCCTTCAGGCTCATGGGGAATCCCCCGGGAAAGACCTGGGATATTTTTTTCTTAACATCCTCCAGCATCTGCATTTCCGCCTTATCCTTCAGGTCCTCCATGTCCATAAAGTACTGGTAGAAGGTGCTCCTGTTGACCCCGGCGGCCCCGGACACACTGATAACACTGAGTTTTTCCCTGTTCATCAGCAGCTTCCAATAGGCGTCTATGATACCCCGGCGGGTTTTATCTGTCAGCTCGGGCTGCTTGTTCATACACTTTCCTCCATCCGACAGAAAAAAGGATATTGTTGGTTGATAATCGAAAACCATGATGCTACAATTTATTATACGGCAGTCTGTCGGATGATTCAAGACCCGATATTTTTTTGCTTTCTTTCAGGAGGATGAGCGCATAATGTATCGCTACAGGGCCGGCATAGATATCGGCTCAACCACGGTAAAGCTTATAATATTAGACGAAAACGGCGAAGTGCTTTTCAGCGACTATCGCCGCCATCGTGCCCATACTCAGGAGACTCTGGCGGAGCTTCTGGCCGACGCCAGGAAGATAACCGGAGAATGTGAGCTGCTCTCCGGCATAACCGGCTCCGGCTCCATCAATCTGGGCAAGGCCCTGGACATAAAATTCGTACAGGAGGTCGTGGCCGTGGCCACGGCTTTGCAGCATACCGCGCCCCAGACCGACGTGGCCATAGAGCTGGGCGGCGAGGATGCAAAGATAATATACTTTACCGGCGGCTTGGAGGAGCGGATGAACGGCGTGTGCGCCGGAGGCACCGGCTCTTTCATAGACCAGATGGCCTCCCTTTTGCAGACCGACGCCGCCGGGCTGGACGCCGAGGCTGCGAGCTATCAGCAGATATACCCCATTGCCGCCCGCTGCGGCGTCTTTGCAAAGACGGATATCCAGCCCCTTATAAACGACGGGGCCACCAAAGCGGACCTGGCCGCCTCCATCTTCCAGGCGGTGGTGAACCAGACCATCTCCGGCCTCGCCTGCGGCAAGCCCATCCGGGGCTGTGTGGCCTTTCTGGGCGGGCCTCTCCACTTCCTGCCGGAGCTGAAGAAGGCCTTTATCCGCACATTGCGCCTCACCCCGGATACCACCGTGGATCCGGCCAACTCCCACCTCTTTGCCGCCCTGGGGGCAGCTCTGGAGGCTGGGGACGCCAAGAGCCACAGCATGGACGAGCTTATCCGGCGTCTCTCCTCCGGTGTGGAGATGAACTTTGAGCTCAAGCGTCTGCCGGCTCTCTTTGCCGATGAAGCCGAGTTTCAGTCCTTCTGCCGCCGCCATGAGAAGGCGGTGGTGCAGAAGGCCCCGGTGGAGACTTACAGCGGCAACTGCTTCTTGGGCATAGACGCCGGCTCCACCACCACCAAGCTGGCTCTCATCGGCTCGGAAGGCCAGCTGCTCTACTCCTACTATTCCAATAATCAGGGCAACCCTGTGCGCACCGCCATGGAAGCCATAGACAAACTGCGCAAGGTGCTGCCAGAGGGGGCAAGGATAGTCCGCTCCTGCTCCACCGGCTACGGCGAGGACCTGCTGAAGTCCGCCTTTGCCCTTGATGAGGGGGAGGTGGAGACCATAGCCCACTGCACCGCCGCCGCCTTCTTCGATCCCCAGGTGGATTGCGTGCTGGACATCGGCGGCCAGGACATGAAGTGCATAAAGCTGAAGAACAACTCGGTGGACACCGTGCTTTTGAACGAGGCCTGTTCCTCCGGCTGCGGCTCCTTCATTGAAAACTTTGCCAACTCCCTGGGCTACAGTGCCGAGGGCTTTGCAAAGGAGGCCCTCTTCGCCCAGAACCCTGTGGACCTGGGTACCCGCTGCACCGTGTTCATGAACTCCAACGTGAAGCAGGCCCAGAAGGAGGGGGCCACCGTCCAGGACATCTCCGCAGGCCTGGCCTATTCCGTTATCAAGAACGCTCTCTATAAGGTCATAAAGCTCACCGACCCCTCCCAGCTGGGCAGCCATATAGTTGTCCAGGGAGGCACCTTCTATAATAAAGCAGTGCTCCGGGCCTTCGAGGCCATCGCCGGGGTGGAGGTCACCTGCCCGGACATCTCCGGCATAATGGGCGCCTTCGGCGCCGCCCTCATCGCCCGTGACCGCTATACCGGCCAGGAGAGCAGCATGCTGCCTCTGGAGGAGATAGTGGACCTGAAGTACACCACCGCCACCGCCCGCTGCGGCCGCTGCTCCAACAACTGCCTGCTGACGGTGAACAAGTTCCCCGGTGGCCGCCGCCATGTCACAGGAAACCGCTGTGAGCGGGGCCTGGGCGGCTCCGCCCAGACTAAGCGCGCCCCCAGCATGGTGGAGTACAAGCAGCAGCGCATGTTCGATTATCCCCCGCTGGAGGATGCCCCCAGAGGCGTCATAGGCATACCCAGGGTACTGAACATGTGGGAGAACTACCCCTTCTGGGCCACCTTCTTCAAGGCCCTGGGCTTCAGAGTGGAGCTCTCTCCCCTCTCCTCCCGGAAGATATACCAGCTGGGTATGGAGTCCATTCCCTCGGAGTCGGAGTGCTACCCGGCAAAGCTGGCTCACGGCCATGTCCAGTGGCTCATTGACCAGGGTATAAAGACCATCTTCCACCCCTGCGTGTTCTACGAGCACCAGGAGACCCCGGGGGCCCAGAACCACTATAACTGCCCTGTAGTAGTTTCCTACCCGGAGAATCTGAAAAACAATGTGGAAGCCGTGGCTGACGGGGACGTGCGCTACATCCGCCCCTTTATAGCCTTCACCTGCGAGCGGGTGGCCGCCGACCGTCTGGCCAAGCTCTGTATGGAGGAATGGGACATTCCCGAGCAGGAAGTGCGCCATGCGGTAAAGCTGGCCTGGGCCGAGCAGCACCGGGCCAAGGACGACGTGCGCCGTGAGGGTGCAAAGCTCCTGAAAGAGATGGAAGAGCAGGGCGGCCGGGGCATAGTCCTGGCGGGCCGTCCCTACCACATCGACCCGGAGATAAACCACGGCATACCTCAGCTGATAGCCTCCTACGGCCTCACCGTCTTTACCGAGGACAGCCTGCCCATAGACTTTGTTCCCGGCCGCCCCATCCGGGCCAACGACCAGTGGGTCTACCACTCCAGGCTCTACACCGCGGCGGAGTTCGTCTCCCACAGGGACGATCTGGAGCTCATCCAGCTTAACTCCTTTGGCTGCGGCCTGGATGCCGTCACCACCGACCAGGTCTCCGAGATACTGGAGGGCAGCGGGAAGCTCTACACCGTTTTGAAGATAGACGAGGTGAACAACCTGGGTGCCGCCCGTATCCGGGTGCGCAGCCTTATCGCTGCCATGAACATGCGCCGGGACAAGAATGTCCACGCCAGGCCCCGGCCCGCCGCCTATCAGCGCACCGTGTTCACCCAGCAGATGCGCAAAGAGGGCTGGACCATCATCGCCCCCCAGATGAGCCCCATACACTTTGACATTTTGGAGCCGGTGTTCCGCAAGCACGGCTACAACGTGGTCATTCTGGACAACGACAACCGCTCCGCCATAGACACTGGCCTCAAGTACGTGAACAACGACGCCTGCTTCCCCGCCATGACCGCCGTGGGGCAGATAATGGAGGCGGTGCTCTCCGGCCGCTACGATACCGACCATCTGGCCATAGCCATGACCCAGACCGGCGGCTGCTGCCGGGCCAGCAACTACGTGGGCTTCATCCGCCGGGCTCTGGACAAGGCGGGACTGTCCCACATCCCCGTCATCTCCCTCAATGCCAACGGCATGGAGAAGAACCCCGGCTTCAAGCTCTCCCCCTCCCTCATTCTGGACGCCGGCCACGCCGTGGTCTACGGCGACCTGTTCATGCGCTGCCTCTACCGGGTGAGACCCTACGAGCTCACACCCGGCTCCGCCAATGAGCTGTACATAAAGCTTCGGGACAAGTGCATCCTCTCCCTGACTCAGCCCGGCGCCGCCCCCGGCTACAAGGAGCTGTGCCAGGAGATAGTGGAGAGTTTTGACAAGTTCCCCATTGACGAGAGCATCCGCAAGCCCAGGGTGGGCGTTGTGGGCGAGATACTGGTAAAGTACATGCCTCTGGCCAACAACCACCTGGTGGACCTGCTGGAGAGCGAGGGAGCCGAGGCGGTGGTGCCGGACCTGATGGACTTCCTCAACTACTGCGTGTACAACAACGACTATAAGCACCGCTTCCTGGGTAAGAGCTGGACCTCCTCCGCCACCGCAAAGCTGGGGGTGTCCATCATCCGCAGTCTGCGCAAGCCCGCCCTGGAGGCCCTGGAGAAGAGCCGCCGCTTTGAGCCGCCCATGCCCATAGAGAAGATAGCGGAGCTGGCAAAGCCCTTCCTGTCCATCGGCAACCAGTACGGCGAGGGCTGGTTCCTCACCGGGGAGATGGTGGAGCTCATCCTCAGCGGCACTCCCAACATCGTGTGCATCCAGCCCTTTGCCTGCCTGCCCAACCATGTTGTGGGCAAGGGCGTCATCAAGGCTCTGCACAAGACCTACCCCAGAGCCAACATCGCCGCCGTGGACTACGACCCCGGCGCCAGTGAAGTCAATCAGCTCAACCGCATAAAGCTGATGCTCTCCGCCGCCATGAAGGATCTGCACCAGCAGCAGGAGCTGGAGGAACAGACTGTCGCCTGTGCCTCCGGAAAATGAGTCTCAGGCTCCATTAAAAACATTCCATATGAAAAAGCCCGAAACGCTTTTCGCGTTTCGGGCTTTTTGCAGCCTCAGCATACCGCCAGCAGTATCTGATAATACCCCAGCATTAAAACGGCAAACAGCAGGGACGGAATTATGCTTTTTCGTATCAGTTCCCCCATGCTTACACCGTAGTAATCCGCCGCTACCACCAGGCAAACATGCACCGGCGAGACCTGGCTGGCCGCATGGCTCATACACATAAGCAGCACCATCAGCGGAACGCCCCCATCCATGGCTGCAAAAGCCAATGGTGTGCCCAAGGCAATTATCCCCGAGGCCCCGCTGATTATTCCGCCAAGGAAAAAGAGCAGGGCAAACACCATATACATGGGCACCGGCAGTACGGACAAGGTCTCCGGCATACGCTCCAGCACACCTGTGCATCCTATAAACTCCTTCAGTACCAACACCAGAAAAGTGTTAAGAATGAGCTTTATCTCAAAAGCGCTTATGACGAAACGGCCCAGCTCTCCCGGTTTAAAACGGCAGATCACAGCCATAGCCACCATGGATATGAGGCTTGCAGGCACTACCGAGATGTTGAAAATCAGTATAAGTCCTATTATCAGCAGCAGTGGCCACAGATGCAGCAGCAGCTTTATTATATCTCCCCGGCGGCTTTCACTCTCGGGTGTCCCGGGATCTCGAGGCAGCCGGTGCAGATAAGGAAAATAACCCAAGGCTGTCAGCACCAGGGTAGGTACTATCATGCCCAGCATGAACTTTGGCAAAGGCACCTGGGAAATGCTGGTCATGATCAGCACGCCGGAATAAGTGGGCAAAATGCTTTCGGGAATGTGGCGCATCCAGCTGGTTACAAAAGCCTGTTCCTTGGGTTTGAGATAGCCGTCGGTGGAATCCTTTACAATATCTGCGCAGAGGATCATTGCCGCCGCCGAAGGCAGCAGACCTATAACTACCGGTGCTCCTCCCGCGTTTACTCGCCGGTTGTGAAAGATGCCGTTGAGATCTCGCTGAGCCTGCTTTATCATCTGCCGGGATTCCAGCATCCTTTGGAGATAAGTGATAAGATACAGAGATACCAGCACCTGAAAGGAGTTCCAATCGGTAAACACCCTCAGAGTCTGGCGCAGCATGATCCCCGGGCTGAGTCTGTAAAGCAGCGCCGTAGCAAAGAGCCCGCCCAGCATAGCCTGATACAAGGGTCTCTTTATAGCCAGTAGGATTACTATGACCGCAAAAACCGCCGCAAGGTAAAGAAGCTCCATAAACACTTTCTCCGTTTTCTTCTGATATCCGCCACATTTTACCAGAAGGCCCCGGTTTTGGCAAGCTGTCTGCACTGTCGGAAATAAAACCGGTCCGGCTAACACTTTTAATGTTGGCCGGACCGGTTATCTTTTTCTGTTTTCTTACTTTGTCAGGCTGTCCAGCTTGGCGGTGAAATCCCCAAGGCTGCAATTGGCCTTGAACCATATGGGTTCAAAATCCTCGCAGGGGTCCTGAACCTGGATCTGGCTTCCGGCTTCCGTGCTGCCGGAGGCGGAAGCACCTGCTGCGCTTTCCTCCGCTGCGGGCTGCTCACTCACCTGAGGCGGCTCCACAGTGCTTGCATCTGCGGAGGTCTCCAGCGGGTCTATTATTATCTCCGCCAGGGAGAAGTACAGTTCCTCTCCGTAGACCTTCACCACCACCTCACAGGGTATATCGTCAAAGACCATGGCTATCACATAGCTTCTGTCGCACTGGCCCTCAGGCAGCTGAGCTTCCTCAGGTGCGGCGCCGTTTTCATCTTCCATGCCCATGAGCTGGAGCAGCAGCTCTCTGCTGCCTTCCTTGTCGTCCATCATGTCATACTCCTCTGCATCGGGGCAGGGAGTGGGACTTACCTGGGGCAGCTCCCCGGTGCTCTGTACCGCATCGGCCTTGTCGGCTGCGTTGCCGTCATCCTGAGGCGGTACGGTCTCGGCCGGGGTCAGCTCCATAAGGGAGGGGAACAGGCTGAACACTCTGTCAGGCGCCTTCTTGTGCACTTCGCCGCTGATCTCAGACTGGCTGCCGGTCTCCGGCTGCTGGGTCTGGCCGTTCTCCGCCGCCTGGAACTGGGAAACACTTCCCTGCTCCTCCTCTGCCGCCGCGTCCTGCTGAGCCTGCTCCGGCTGGGAATAAGGGCTGGGGCTGGGAGTTGCTACAGGGCTGAGCGTAGTAGTGGGCGTGGGTGCGGGCGTGGAAACCACCACCGGGCTGGGGCTGGGAGTTGCCTGGTTGATAATGACCCGATTCTGGTTTGAGCTGTCCTCACTTCCGGAGGAAATGGGATTACGCCAGTCGGCATTGGGGTCCACCGTGGGGACCGGAGTGGTGATTATGGTGCCCTCGTTCACGGCCGTGGTCCCTGTCTGGGGAAGGGTGGCCGTCTGCACATTGGGGCTTTCGGTAGACACCGGGCTGGGTGTGGGGCTGGCTGTAGGCGTCGAGGTCTGGGTGCTTTCGGGAGCAGCGCTCTCAGTCACGGCCTGCACCTGGGCGCTCTCGTCTGCTGCGCTTCTGGCCATGACCACGGATTCCGCCCGCTCTCCGGGGTTCAGGCTGACAGCGGCGGCAATGACCAGGGCCATACAGGCCGCCGTAGCCAGAATATTTCTGACCGGTCTGGAAATCTTAATGCTTTTGCGGCCGTTGTTTTTACCGTTTCTGCCGGTACGGCCATTCCTCTTTATCATCTCGCTACGGCGGACCGAGGCCATTATATCCTCATGGCCGTCGGGCAGTTCTTCCATATCCTCTTCCATCAATCCGGAAATATCCGCCATAAGCTGACGCATTTGGCTGCAGGAAGGACAGCTTGCAAGATGAACCGCCAGTGCCTTTCGTTCCTCTACGCTGAGCTCATCGTCCAGAGAGCGGCTTATAAGCTCCTCGTAGTAGTCACAGTTTCTCATGGCAGTTCACCTCCTCTCGTTTTTCCAGACGATGCAAATTCAGGAATGTTCCCGTCTTTTATAAGATAATCGCAAAGCTTTTTTCTTCCTCTGAATATACGGGACTTGACGGTGCCCACTTCTATATTCAGCGCTGCGGCTATCTCATCGTAGCTCAGGCCCTGGATCTCTCTGAGCAGCAGAATCTTCCTGTAGTCCTCAGGCAGGGCTTTGAGCCCCCGGCGCACGCTCTCTCTGGTGAGGCTTCTCTCCAGCAGCAGCTCCGGGCTCTGGCTGTTGTCGGCAATATCCAACTGCACATCGTCTCCGCCGTCGTCCTCCACGGAGAGGGACACGGTGGGTCGGCGGCTGCGGCTTCTCAAGAAGTCGAGACACAGGTTGGACACTATCCTGGTGAGCCACACGGAGAACTTGCTGTCCCCCCTGAAGCCGGCCAGGGAATTGTAGGCCTTTATGAAGGCCTCCTGAGTCATGTCCGCCGCATCCTCGCTGTTGCCCAGGATGCGCAGAGCCACGTTATAAACTTTCTTTTCGTATTCAAGTACCAGCTCTTCAAAAGCGTTGGTATCACCTTCCAGTACCTGCTGTACTATAAGGTATTCCTGCTCCCGTGTCAAGCCGCCACCTCCTGTAGATCCGTCCCTTCCGCCTCAGCAGGGCGTTCAGCTCAGATCGTGTTTTATTCCTTCGGCAATATGCCGCAGTTTATCCAAAGTTTCCACATGTACCAGCTGTTGTTTGTAGTAGACCGAATGGGCCACTCCGTGGAGATACCAGGGCAGCTGGTGCCTGGCCTCCAGGCAGGCTATGCGCTCCCCTGTGCGGGAGCTGAGCTCCTCTATCTGCAAAACAGCCCGGTCTATCCGCTCCCTCAGGGGCGGCAGCTGAGGCAGGGGCTCTCCCTCCAAAATAGCCTTTGCCTGTTTAAAGAGCCAGGGGTTGCCGAAGCTGCCCCGGCCTATCATGGCCATGTCGCAGCCGGTGTAGCGGAGGATATGCTCCGCATCCTCCGGAGTAAAGATGTCCCCATTTGCCGTCACCGGGATGTCCACGGCCTTTTTTACATCTCTTATGATATCCCAGTCCGCCCGGCCGGCATACATCTGGGCCCGGGTCCTGCCATGGACGGCAATGGCGTCGGCCCCGGCCTGTTGGCACATGCGGGCAAATTCCACGGCGTTCACGCTGCCGCCGTCCCAGCCCTTGCGAAATTTCACCGTCACCGGCGCATCCACCGCCTGCTTTACCCGGCTGATTATCTCTGCCGCCAGATCCATATGGCGCATCAGGTCCGAACCGTCTCCGGACTTGACGATCTTCCCAACCGGGCAGCCCATGTTGATGTCCACTATGTCCGCCCCGGACAGCTCCAGAGCCATGGGCGCCGCCTGGGCCATGATCTCCGGCTCATGGCCGAAGAGCTGCACGGCGCAGGGGTGCTCGTCTTTGGGGACATACAGCAGGGCTTTTGTCTTTTCATCCTTATATACCAGGGCCTTGGCGCTGACCATCTCCGTGGTGGTGAGGGCCGCCCCCTGTTCCCGGCATACCCGGCGGAAGGCGAAGTCCGTCACCCCCGCCATGGGGGCCAGGCTCAGCCTGCCCGGTATCTCAACTCCGCCTATCTTCACCATGTCATGTCCAGTCCCACGGGGCAATGGTCGGAGCCCATGAGTTCAGGGAGGATGTAGGCGTCCTTGATATTGTCTCTCAGCCGGTCGGAGACCACGAAATAGTCGATGCGCCAGCCCACGTTCCGCTCCCTGGCCGCAGCCCGGTAGCTCCACCAGGAATAGGCGTCGGTCCTGTCGGGGTAGAGATAGCGGAAGCTGTCGGTGAATCCGGCCTCCAGAAGCTCCGTGAACTTTTCCCGCTCCTCGTCGGAAAAGCCGGGGTTGCCCCGGTTGGTCTTGGGATTTTTCAGGTCTATCTCCTCATGGGCCACGTTCATGTCCCCGCAGACTATCACCGGCCTCTTTTTGTCCAGCTCCTTCAGGTAGTCCCTGAAGTCGTCCTCCCAGCTCATGCGGTAGTCCAGCCGCTTCAGGCCGTCCTGGGCGTTGGGAGTGTACACGCACACCAGGTAGAAGTCCTCATATTCCAGGGTGATGCAGCGGCCCTCTTTGTCGTGCTGCTCTATGCCGATGTTGTAGCTGACGGAGATGGGCGTGTGTTTTGTGAATATGGCGGTGCCGGAATAGCCCTTTTTCTCCGCATAGCACCAGTAGCTCTCATAGCCGGGCAGGTCCGGCTCCAGCTGTCCCTGCTGGAGCTTGGTCTCCTGAAGGCAGAAGAAGTCGGCATCCAGGCTCCAGAATATATCTTCAAAGCCCTTTTTATATACGGCTCTCAGGCCGTTCACGTTCCAGGAAATAAATCTCATTTTGCTGTCTCCTTGTCTCTGAGACTTTCGGCATATCCTCTGGCGTCCCGAAGCGCGGCAAAGCGCATCCGCTCCAGAGGCGGAGCCGAGAGATCCAGAGTCTTTTCCGTTTTTTCCGCCACCAGGCGGTTTATCTTTATGCCCTCGGCGGAGAACTTGGCCTCATAATCGGTCATCACTATCTCCCCGCCCTGGGCGTGCAGGTCGTTGGTCAGCTCCGAGAGTTTCCAGCCCTCCCGCTCCAGCTGCTCAAGGGACCACTGGAACAGGGGGAGATTGTCGGTCTTGAAGTGTATCTGTCCGCCTAGCGGCAGTATACTGGCGTAGCGCCGCAGGAAACCGGGGTAAGTGAGGCGGAACTTGGCATCCCTGCTTTTGGGCCAGGGGTCGCAGAAATTTATGTATATTCTGTCCACCTCGGCTTTATCAAACATCTCGCACAGGCCGGCGGCGTCTCCGTTTATAAAGCGCAGGTTGTCCAGCTTTCTGTCCATGGCGCGCTCCATGGCGATTATCATTGCGTCAGGCACCTTCTCCAGGGCCACATAAAATACCTCCGGCATACTTGCGGCGGTGTCCACGGTGAAGCGGCCTTTGCCGCAGCCCAGCTCCAGATAGAGCCTGTCCGCCTCTCTGCTCATTATCTCGTTTCCGGCGGCTTTCCACCGGCCTTTCAGTTCCTCCGGCCGGTCTATGATAAGCTCTGCACATTTTTCCATTCTGGGCTCCAGATTGGGCCGCTTTCTCATTCTCATCGGATCACGCTCCTTTTTTCAGCATACCACAAGCCGATGAAAACATCAATGAAAAATGACTTGCTTTACTTATTATCTTGTTGTATAATGTCTCAGGTGCCGTAACCGGAAAGCCTTGATTTTTTTGGATTTCCGGCTTTTCCCTGCCTTTTGGATTCTTAATTTTTCTTAATAAAAATTAAGAATTTTCCAGGCGCATCAGCGCCGAAAACCCTTGAAAATACTGTATCCGAGTGTAGCGCAGTTGGTAGCGCGCCTGCTTTGGGAGCAGGATGCCGCAGGTTCGAATCCTGTCACTCGGACCACCTTTCTTAGAAAAACCGCCTATTTAGGCGGTTTTTCCGCGTTTTAAGTTCAGTTTTTGTGGTTTTGGTGATTGCTGTTTTGTGGTGGTTCAAGGGTCAGAAAAGCGACGGGCGCATGAGTGAGCGTAGCGGCTGGAACAGCCAAATCCCTAACCCATCCCAAACAACACTGGCAATAGACTTTTTCATGCTTCAATGTTACAATATTTGAGAATCTTTTAATCTGAGCGATTGGAGATATATTATGGCCAAGAAACAAAGGAAAGAGGCTCTTGCGGCTTTGGACCGGGCAAATAAGGAGTATAAAAATGTCTGTGAGGCTCTGAAGGATAAATACGCCGAGCTTGATAGTGAATCAGACGCAGCCATTGAACTGATTTCTGATGTTGAGGCGCTGGTTGAAAGTGTACGGCGACGTCCATGGTCCTATAAAGCCATGAAGATGAAAATTGCCGTGTGCAAGAAGAAATTCATTGACTCGAAAGAACTAAAACGAAAAGAGCGAAACAAAAACATCACCGCCGACATAGTGGCTGGTAGCGTTGCGGTGGGTGGCCTCACTCTGATTGCATTTTATAAGGAACTGTTCAAGAAGAACATTGTGTTGTTTATCGTTTGCTTAGCCCTCATAGTGTTTGTTGCTGCTGGCCTTTTAATTTTCAAGCTGTTCAGTGGAATTAAAACGACAAAGAAAGCCTACGAGCAGTGTCAACTGGTCGCAGAAGAGACATACAAAAACAGAGGTTTGCTAACCCAAGCAGATGGTCTACTAAAGAAAATCCAAGAGAACGCACATGCGGCCCGAATTCTTTGCTCCGAACTCAGTGGATTCCATGGCAACGATTTCAAAGAGTTGCCGGAGAAAACTAAGGATAAGTTCACCGAGCTGTATAACCTAACATGCGCACTGGCAGAGTTAGTTAACACTCAGATTGGATGATACTATGGGAAAAAGTAATGTGATTAAAAGCACCCAGGAGCAAGGCGTCGCAGCGTGGATTGATTATCTGCGCGTATTGCGAATGGAAGTATTGCTTGATAAACTCTCCGCTCAGGACTGCAATTTGGAAAGCGCTCTCAAGGCACTCAATGAGGTAAAGAAATTTATCTCTGCGCCTGAGCATATTTTGGGTTCTCCGCTTCAGAAACACGGAGAAGTAGCTGAACATATGCAGGTCGGCTTTTCAAATGCGCGAGCAGCTGTACAAGGGTTTCGGCAGATGTACACCTTCGATGGTGTTGGGCGCTTGGCCATGGAAGACTACCTTCGAGATGGTCGTATGATCCAATCCAAGTTTTGCAACGGCATCCAGGGTACATTCAGTGCGATTCGACACCATCTCAGTGACTACCCGATGTTCATTGCTGGCGGCGGCACTTATGACATTCCCCGTGATCAATATGCACAGTTGATAGACATATACGAGTGGGGCGAAACTGCTCGTTCCAGCTTGATGCGCACGGAAGAAACACTCTACAAGGCTATGAAGACTTGGGAGGAAGACAATTCCATTCGAATCAAGGAAGTCGTAAAGCCTGCAGTCTTGGGCTATGATGATGTTCAATTGGCAGTTGCTGATCAGACTGTTGTCCACGAAGAAGGCTATATCCGAGATGTGGATGACAGCATCCGGCAAGCCGCGCATACCGCAGCCAACCTACATTGGCTGAAGGCGCGAAAGCAACTGCTGTGGCTGCCGCCCTGGAAGGTGGTATCGCCTTTGCAGTTAAGGTATTAGAAAAGAGAAAAGCTGGAACGAAAATTCAAGACTTCACCTGGGAAGACTGGAAGGATGCCGGCTTTGATACATTGGCGGGAGCAGGAAAGGGAGCAGTACGAGGCGTAACTATCTATGCCATGACAAACTATACGCCTGTTCCGTCCCCATTGGCCAGCGCGATGGTAACTGCCACCTTTGGTGTTGTAGCTCAGGCCCGCAAGCTACAGAATGGTACGATCAGTGAAGAAGACTTCATCGACAATTGCGAAGTGATATGTCTTGAAGTAGCGGTGAGCGCCTTGTCTTCCATGCTGGGCGAGGTTTTGATTCCAATCCCTGTACTGGGCACGATTATAGGCAATGCTACCGGCATGTTCATGTACGAAATTTCTAAAAGCTATCTCTCTGCAACCGAGAAAAAGCTGATTTCTGGATACCGGCAGGAATGCGAAAAGCACATCCAGCAGCTCGAAGTCGAATATCAGACATTGGTCGCACAAATTGACAAGGAGGTTTTCCTGTTCAATTCGCTCCTTGAGCTGGCGTTTGATGGTCCTGAAAATCAGCGTCTCGAGGCTTCCGTTGCTGTAGCAATATCTGCCGGAGTGCAAAAAGAGAAGCTACTGAAAAATCGTGCAGAGCGGGATGCTTTTTTTGTTGTAGATTAACATCCAAGAGCGATGCCCAAGGGATGTGATTTGTCCCTTGGGCATCGTCTGTCTTATCCTACCATCTCAAACGGTATCACCTTGCACCGGCTCTGCTCCGGCGGGTCGGGAGGTTCCGGGATGGTGGTTGCCGTAGCGGATTCCATGAAGCCGCCGATTTTCTCAGCCGCGCATCTCTGCATATCGTTGGTGATGTGCGTGTAGGTGTCCAGAGTAAATCCGGCGCTGTAGTGGCCCAGCATACTGGACAGGGTCTTTACATCCACGCCGCTGGAGATCGCCATCGTGGCGAATGTGTGTCTGAGGTCGTGGAAACGCACATGCTCCTCGATACCTGCGTTTTTCAGCAGCTTCCGATTGATCCTTGATACGGCATCCGGACTCCAGTAGCCGCCCGTCCGGGGCGACGGGAACAGGATGGGGTTGTCCGGGTGCAGTTCGTGTTCCTGCACCAGAAGATCTACCGCCTGCTGTGACAGCGCCACCTTGCGGACGGAATTTTTCGTTTTCGGCTCCGTTACATCCAGCTCCCCCTCCATGCGGGTGACCTGCTTGTTCACCGTTAGGATTCGCTCTTTTACATTCAAGTCCTCCCACTGGAGCGCCAGCAGTTCTCCTCGGCGCAGGCCGCTGGACAGCTCCAGATAGAACATGGGCAGGACGCCGTACTTCTCCGCTTCCTGAAGATATCTGCCGATTTTCTCCGGCGGCAGGATGGTCATCTCCTTCTTATCCTTGGGTGGGATGCG
>CASFJB010000037.1 GCA_949294945.1 uncultured Eubacteriales bacterium | reverse complement strand
TACTTGCCGTAGAGCTTTACACCCTCCGCCATGGTGAGACGATAGCGCAGCATACACCAGAGCATCAGGGCCTTGTCGGCGGCGGGCATATTGGCAAGACCGTGCTTACCCGCAGAGATAAGGCAGCGGCGCAGCAGCTCCGCCTCCTTATCCGAATAGCCCTCCTGAGTCTTTAAAAGCTCCCCTATGGTGTCGTCTATCAGCACCGGGCCGCAGCGCAGGCCCTCCTGCTCCCGTTTGGTGAAGCTTGTGACATAGACGTCGTTTTTATATAAGGCTACTTCCTCGGCATTGGTGAAAGCGTATATCTTCCCCACGTTCCCGGCGGGGTAGTCCCCTATGTCCATGGGGCCGCCCAGCTCCATCACCGGCTCATCCCCCTGGCTGGCGTACACCGCCGCCGCCAGCTTGGGATTGCGGAAGGAGTCCAGCACACCGTGGTAGCAGATTCTGTCTCCGGAACCGAAGTCCTTGTGGGTGGCATAGTCGAACATGCACCAGCCGAAGCAGCCGGCGTGCTCCCCGGAGCCTGCCGCCGCCGACTGGACCCGGGCATGGCGCAGGGCGTGCTCCTGGCGTTTTTCCCAGGTGTCGAAGCTCTTGGTGGGGAACATGTGGCCGTTGTGCTCGCTGATTATCAGAGCTTTGCCCATGTCCGGCGTAACGTCCTTTTTCTTTTTGGCTCCTGGAGTCCGACCGTTGTGGGAGAAGTCGTTGTAGGCGTACACATCCTCCAGCAGATGGCTCTTTTCCAGATAGCGCACCCCGGATGTCCGGCGGCTGTCGTCCAGCTCATGGGCAAGGGCGTTGGTGCGGCGGTAAAACTCGTCGTCGTCCACGCTCTCGTTTATCCTCACGCCCCAGAGGACGATGCTGGGGTGGTTGCGGTACTGGAGTATCATCTCCCGCACATTCTCCACCGCCTGGTCCTTCCACTTTTCGTCCCCGATGTGCTGCCAGCCGGGGAGTTCCGTAAATACCGGCAGGCCCAGCCTGTCGCACTCGTCTATGAAATATTGGCTCTGGGGATAGTGGGAGGTGCGCACGGCAGTGCATTTCAGCTCCTGCTTCAGTATCCTGGCGTCCTCCCTCTGGAGGCTCTCCGGGGCGGCATAGCCTATGTAGGGATAGCTCTGGTGCCGGTTAAGTCCCCGGAGGAAGGTCTTTTTCCCGTTGAGGTAAAAGCCCTCGGCCCTAAATTCCGCAGTGCGGAAACCAAAGCTCACCTCCTGGCTGTCCAGAGCCTTTCCATCTTTATCCAGCAGCTCCGCCCTCAGGGTGTAGAGCTTGGGGGAGACGATGTCCCAGGGCTCCGCCTGGGGCAGGCTCAGCAGCTGCTCCGTATCCCCCAGGGCGCTGAGCAACTCCTTGTCCCCGTCCAGTATCGAGAGGCGCAGCTTGTCCCAGGCTCCCTGTACCTTCATCCGCACCCGGGCGGTGCTCAGGCTGGGGGTGGTGACGAACACGTCCTCAATATAGCTCTGCTCCCGCACATCCAGCCAGGCCTCCCGGTACAGGCCGCCGTAGGTTAGGTAGTCGATGACAAAGCCGAAGGGCGGTATACTGCCGTCCTCCCTTGAGTCCAGCTTCACTGCCACCAGGTTCTCCCCGCCATAGTTTATAAGTTCCGTGATGTCCAGCCGGAAGGCGGTGTAGCCGCAGCGGTGCTCCCCGGCCAGGCGGCCGTTCACATAGACCCCGGCCTGGTGGGCCGCCCCGTCGAATTGCAAAAACAGCTTCTTGCCCTTATAGGCTTCCGGGATATCCAGTTTCCGCCGGTAGCCCCAGACTCCCTCGTAGTCCTCGGGCCCGGCATAGTGCAAAGGCAGCTCCTTTACGTTGTGGGGCAGGCGCACCGGCTCCCCGGGGCCTTCCCCCCTCATAAATTCCTCGCTACACTGGGGACTGAACTGCCATCCATTGCAAAGGCTCAGCATTTGACTACCTCCCGGAATATCTTTATTTCAGCACAAGTATACAGCATTCGCCCTTTATCGTAAAGAGAAAACACAGGCCGGGGAGCGATTCCCCGGCCTGTGTTCAGGTGCATTTAGTTTAATTTACTTTTCCTCGTAGAGCTCGATGATGGCGTCGTCCTTCACGATGAAGGCCAGGCGCACATTGTCCCCCAGGGTCTCGGGCCCGAAGATGACCCGGTCCGCCTCCGCCAGATAGGGCTCGGCGTCATCCACCTTGTAGGCCACATGGGGCTGCTTGGACAGGATCTCCGGGAAGCGGGTGCCCTCCTCGAACTTCAGGTACTCTATCTTGTAGTCGTAGGCGTCCACGCTCTCATTGACCCAGAACTTGCCCCAGTCGTTGTAGACCATGCCGGGCTTTTTGTTCAGTACGGGGATACCGATGTGCATGTATTCTGCTGCCATGATGTTTCCTCCTGAATAAAATATTTTACTGTTTTATTTCTCCGCCTTTGCGGTGACGCTCTTTTCATAGGCAGTGCGGAATGTAACGGTGAGCCAGCCCCAGACCAGGCCGAACAGGCAGTAGAACAGCTCCACCAGGCCGAAGGCCACAAAACTTCCGGTATAGGGAGCGGCAACGCCTCCGGCAATGTAGCCCATGATGCCGAAGTAGGCGCCGGCGCCCACGAAGAGGGCCGGGACATAGCTGAGTATTTCCACCTTCTCACAGCAGATGCAGGGGATGACGATGATGAGGATGGCCAGGGGCACGCCGAAGAAGCCGCCGAAGAAGCCGCCCAGCACCATGATGGCAATGGATGCCGCTATGCCTATCACATAGGCTATGAAGGCCTTCACTCCGCCTTTCACGTTGCAGCCGCCTAGGAAATAGCAGGCCCAGGCCTGGAAGGCTATCCAGGAGCCGCCTCCCGCCAGCAGGCTGCCTACGATGGTGTTCGCCGCCAGGAGCTGGTCGATTATCTGCATGACCGTCGCCAGAATGGCAACTATGATTGGACCCACTATGTACTTGCTGAACTTCATAATTTTTTCCTCCTATTATTTTTTACCTGTTTTCTCGCTTTTGATTTGACTTAAAGAGATGCCGCAAGTATAATAAGAGGGTGAGCATTTATGCTCCGCCCGGAGGGTATACGGCTGTGCGTTGTGGAAGGCAAGCGGCCGTGTACCCTCTTTTCTCTTATTTACATTGAAAGTTCAGTTTTTCTCGCTGAGGTAGAACTCATAGGCCTCCTTGTCGGTGAAGCCCTGGTGCACCACCTTTGCCACAGCCTTGCACATGGCGACGGGGCAGTCGCTCTGGAAGATGTTCCGGCCCATGTCCACGCCCCGGGCGCCGCTCTGTATGGCCCTGTAGGCCATGGTGAGAGCTTCCGCCTCCGGCAGCTTCTTGCCCCCGGCTATGACTATAGGCACCGGGCAGGCGGCCACTACTTTTTCAAAGTCCTCGCAGAAATAGGTCTTTACCATGCTGGCCCCCAGCTCCGCCAGGATGCGGGTAGCCAGGAGGAAGTACTTGGGAGTGCGCTCCATCTCCTTACCCACGGCGGTGACGCCCATCACCGGCACACCGTAGCGGTAGCCGGCGTCGGCAGCCCGGCACAGCACTTCCAGAGAGTCCCGCTCACCGGCTCCGCCCACGAAGCACTGGATGGCCAGGGCGGAGGCGTTCATGCGCAGGGCCTCCTCCATGTCCACCCCCAGGCCGCAGCCCTGGCTCATATCCTCAAAGAGGACGGAGCTGTCATGGGTGGCCCTGAGGCAGACGGCCTTGTTCAGGGTGGGGGGTATGCAGCTTCTCAGAGCGCCCCTGGTACCCATGAGCACGTCGGCATATTCGCACAGGGGGGCTATGCTCACATCCAGGCGCTCCAGCCCCGCGGTGGAGCCCATTATGTAGCCGTGGTCAAAGGCCAGCATGACGGTGTTGCCTGACTTGGGGGAGAAGATACGGGACAGACGGTTTTTCATGCCCCAGTCGGTGTTGCCCAGACCCTTGGCAAAGAAGCCCTGGTCTGGGGCGGCCACATCCAGGTGGTAGTCCTTGGCGGCCTTGTTTCCTATTGCATCAGCCATATTGCATTACTCCTTAAAGAAAGCGGCGGTGTGGGCCGGGGTGTTCCAGAGACGCAGGGTCTCCTCGTCCCATTTGGCGATGTTCAGCTGGAAGCCGGCCTGCTCCTGGACGGTGAGTATCTCGCCCACCATGTTGGCAACCACTTCTATGCCCAGGCCCTCCAGGTACTTCACGCAGTCCTTGTAGAGTATGAACATCTCCATAAGGGTGGTGGCGCCGGAGCCGTTTATCATGACGAAGGCCTTGTCTCCCTTTTCCAGGGGGATATCCTTTACCAAGGCGTTGGCCATTATCTCTATGGTCTCTTTGGCGCTCTTCATCGGCTGGCGTCCGCCGCCGCCCTCGCCGTGCTGGCCCATGCCTATCTCCATGTCCACATCCCCCAGATCGCCGAACTCGGCGCCGGTGGCGGGGTGGGTGGCGCAGCGGGCGGCCACGGCTATGGTGGCCATGGAGTCGGCATACTTCTGGGCGATGTCCGCCACCTCATCCAGGCTCTTGCCCTCCCGGGCGGCAGCGGCGGCGATGTGGTACAGGGGGATGGCCCCTGCCAGGCCCCGGCGGTCGTCGGAATTGGAGCGGGGAGCGTTGGAGATATCCTCCTGGGTGACCACCTTGCGCACATTCATTCCGGCCTTGGCTACCATCTTCATCACCATGTTGCCGCAGAGCATGTCGCCGGCGTGGTTGAGCACCAGCAGCAGTACGCCCTTGCCCTTGTCCGCCAGTTTTACGGCCTCGAATACCACCTGGGGATTGGGAGCGGCAAACACGTCGCCCACCACCTGGATGTCCAGCATGCCGCTGCCTACAAAGCCGGCCTGGGCAGGCTCATGGCCGCTGCCGCCGAAGGTGACTATGGTCACTCTGTCCGCATCCTTCAGGGCCTTGCTGATGACCAGATGTCCCTGCACGTCCACGATGTCCCCGTGGGCCAGGGCCATGCCCTCCAGCAGCTCGTCGGTGAGAGTGTTGGGGTCGTTGAGAAACTTCTTCATTTTCATGGTGCTTTTCCTCCTGTTTGATTTTATTTTAATTTAATTTTCAAGCCTTCTGTCTTTTACTTTCCCGCAAGCCCGGCAAAGAAATAGCTCATGGACACGGCCCCGGCGTCGGGAGTGCCTAGGGTGGCCTCCCCGTAGCTTCTGGCCCGGCCGAACCTGGAGACGAAGTTTTTGCTGTTTTCCGCCCCCTTCATAGCCGCCTCAGCAGCGGCGTTGAAGATCTCCGCCTCGTCGTCCCCGGCCTCCTGCATGGCCTCCGTTGCGGGGATGAGGGCGTCCATCATGGTCTTGTCCCCCACCTTGGCCTTGGACAGGGCAAAAAGGGTCTCATAGGCCCGGCGGAACATCTCCTTCAGTTCCCCGGCGCTTATCTCCTCCCCCTCCGGGGCCGCCTCCTGGAGCCCGTCCAGCCAGGTGTTCCACAGCGGCACGGCGCTGCCGCCGTTTATCATCATCACCGCCATGGCCGCATCGTCCAGCATGGCCTTGATGCCCCCCTGGCTTTCCTCCGCCGCACTGCGGATGGCAGAGGATATCTTGGTCATGGTTATGCCGTGGTCGGCGTCTCCGAACTTGGAGTCTATCTCCGTAAGCTCCCCCTCAGCCTCCGCCACCCGGCGGCAGGCCCCTATTATTCTGTCCCTGAACTCTGCTTTGGTCATGGCTGCTCCCTTCTGTTTTAACATGTGTTATATTTAACAGTGATTTTCTGCTTTAAAGATAACATATGTAACTTGCGTGCACAAGTCTTTTTTATCAGGGCAAAAAAAATTCGGCTAAACCGCAAAAAGCCCGTTAGGGCTTTTATGCAGTTTAGCCAAGCATGTTTTCTCTTTTCTTATATTCCGGCTCTCTCCACCCGGGCCAGCACCCGTTCCGCCAGGCTGCAGGGCAGCACCAGGGTGTGGATCAGGCCCAGCCGCAGAGCGCCGATAACGCTCTCCTCCTTCAGGTGGGCCGAACACAGGGCCGTCACCCTGCCTGCCCGGGCCAGCTGCTCCAGAGAGCACTGGATCACATTGTCCACATCCGGATGGATTATTTCCCCCTGCTCGTCGTAGTAATGGGCCAGGACTCGTCCCACTGCCCGGCGGCGCAGCAGCTGCCCGCCGTAGCGGTATTCCACGCCCAGGTCCGGGTATGAGGGGTAGTTGGACACATTCACAAAGGCCAGGTCGACACTGTCCCAGCGCTGGGACACGGCCCTGAAAGTCTCCATATTCCGTATAATGGCCAGCTCCTGTTCCGAATCAAAGATGGCCGGGAAGTACAGGTAGTCGGCCTGGCAGCCCAGCTTGCCGGAAATTATCCTCACCAGCTCATTGGTGTGGTAGCCCCGGTAGGAGGCGCCTATGCCGCCGATGAGGGGGAACAGGCGGGCGCTGCCGTGGCTCTCCCCTTTTTCCGGCTCAGCCCAGTCGGCCATGCGGCCCATCATGGAGCCCCAGCCTATTCCTATATTTTCCGCCCCCTCTTCAAAGCAGAGGCGGAAAGCGGCGCAGGCCACCTCATTGTCGGTAGCGTCGGCAGAGGCGGCATCCGGCCGGACCAAAGCCCGGCGCAGTCCGAAGCAGCTCTCCAGCTGTTTTGCCGCCAGCTGTTCCCGGCTCTGCACGTCGTTAATGGTGATGGTCACCAGGCCGCAGCTTCTGGCCTCGGTGAGCAGCAGGCTCACCAAAGGCCGGGAGATCCCCAGCTCCTTTGCTATCTGATTTTGGGTCATGTCCCTCTCGTAATACATGTGGGCCACGTTCAGCATGCGCTCTATCTTTTTGTCGGCTGGGATCATGGGCCTTCTCCTTTGTCAAATACTGTTGGAATGATACCATTAAATTTCACATTTGTCAAGTTTTCGCGCCGTCAAATTTTGGAAATTCCTGAATACTACTGTCCCCCATACCGGCCGCGGCCGGTATGGGGGAAAAAGCTTTATTGTCCGGATTTATTTCACTGCCTCCAGCAGCGCCTGGGTGCGGTCGGTCCTTTCCCAGCTGACGCCCAGGTCCTCCCGGCCCATATGGCCGTAGGCGGCCAGCTGCCGGTAGATGGGGCGGCGCAGGTCCAGATCCCGGATTATGGCGCTGGGGCGCAGGTCAAAGACCTTACGCACCGCCTTTTCCAGCTGGCTGTCCGCCACCTTGCCGGTGCCGAAGGTCTCCACCAGCACGGACACGGGAGAGGCCACGCCGATGGCATAGGCCAGCTCCACCTGGCAGCGGGAGGCAAGGCCCGCGGCCACCACGTTCTTTGCCACATACCTGGCGGCATAGGCGGCGGAGCGGTCCACCTTGGTGGGGTCCTTGCCGGAGAAGGCGCCGCCTCCGTGGGGTGCGCTGCCGCCGTAGGTGTCCACGATTATCTTCCTGCCGGTGAGGCCGGAGTCCCCCTGAGGCCCGCCTATGACGAAGCGGCCGGTGGGGTTTATCAGGTACTTGGTGTTCTCATCCAAAAGCCCCTCAGGTACGGTGGGCTTTATGACCTGCTCTATCATGTCCCGGCGTATCTGCTCCAGCTCCGCCTCCGGGGAGTGCTGGGTGGAGATCACCACAGTGTCCACCCGGACGGGACGGCGCTTCTCGTCATATTCCACGGTAACCTGGGTCTTTCCGTCGGGCCGGAGGTAAGTCAGCTCTCCGGACTTTCTCACGGCGGTCAGGCGCTTTGCCAGCTTGTGGGCCAGGGAGATGGCCAGGGGCATCAGCTCCGGAGTCTCGTCACAGGCGTAGCCGAACATCATGCCCTGGTCTCCTGCGCCGTTTTGCAGCTGCTCTTCTTCCCCGGTCTTGTTCTCCAGGGCCTTGTCCACACCCAGAGCTATGTCCCCGGACTGCTCGTCAATATTTGTGATTATACCGCAGGTATCACAGTCAAAGCCATACTTGGCCCGGTCATAGCCTATATCCCGGATGACCTGCCGGGTTATCTTTGGGATATCCACATAGCAGCTGGTGCTGATCTCACCCATGATGTGAACAAGGCCGGTGGATACGGTAGTCTCGCAGGCCACCCGGCCCATGGGGTCCTGCTCCAGGATGGCGTCCAGGACAGCGTCGGATATCTGGTCGCAGATCTTGTCGGGATGTCCCTCGGTTACGGATTCGGATGTGAAGAAATAGTGGCTCATGGTTCCTCCTGTGAAGCTGGTAATTATTGACTGAGAAGCCGGGATAGCTCCTCATAGGATTCAAAGCCATAGGCGATGTAATCCCTGTAGCCGTAATCGTAATAGTTTTCGGCCCTGTAAATCACATTGTCCTGGCTGAATTTCTTTGTAAACTCAAAATAGTAGTCCTCATTGGCTGACAGAAGAACAAAGACCTTGCCTGAGGGGACTTCCGTCAGATGGCTCTTTTCCTGGAGCCAGGGATAAATATCGTTGAAATCCTCCAGGTCCGCTATCTCCTGTTTTCCGTCGTTCCAATGCCACATCTCCAGCTGTCCGTTGGACAGTTCAGTGACCACATTGGCATTCCAGAATGTGGCATAGCCCTGGGTATATCCCTGTTCGGCAATGACCTGGGCCGCCTCCCGCAGGCCCTTGGTTTCATCGATCTTGCGCATCTCATTGTAATTCAGTGCTCCGCACAGCAGAGCGAGGGCCATAAGCCCGGCAATGATCCGGCCGCTCTTCTGAGCCTTTTCCCCTCTTTCATTGAAGTAGGCAAATACGGCTATCACGCCGAATATTACGGCAAGCACCATATATCTGGCAATAAAGGTCTTGCTGCTCATGGAAAATACCAGCAGCATGGTCACCAGATAAGACAGATACAGAGCTCCCAGCAGCTTTGCATTTAAGCTGTGCTCCCTGCTTCTCAAGGTTCCGACGGCGCATGATGTGCTGAGCAAGACCCAAAGCCCGGCTGAGGCATTCATCAGAAGGGCAACGGAAAATACGGACTCTCCGCTCCTGTATCCAAAGACGCTGATCCAGCCGTTTATCACATTCATTATTCCGGTGATCGATACGGCCTCAAACAGCATCTTTTCATAGTTCTGGAACTGGTATATCTCGGCCAGGACACTGCTGCTGAACATATAGCCTCCCACAGCCGCCGCTGCCATAAGCAGCGAAAAGCCCAGGACCCGCGCCCTGTCCGGCTCATGCTCCGTAAGGCAGAAGAGCAGAGCCGCCAAAACCATGGGGACATTGAACATCACCACCTGCATGGGGCCTCCCAGGCCCCCCACTGCGGATACGGCCACGCCAACTGCGGCAAGCAGCATACGTTTTTTCCCGCTGCCGCTCTTCAGATATGCCATCCACAGGCCCATTATCAGCAGAGCGTCAAGTATAGTGGCACTGTAGTATACTCCCCGCATCACAATGTCAAAATAATCCTTGGACACCGGCAGCATCAGCATTGCCCCGATGTACCCGAAGTATTTTTTCATGCCAGCCTGGACGCACATAAATCTCAGGCAGATAAGTATCAGCAAATATATGAGTACGCTGCCTATGACCCTGACAATGTGCCAGTTGTCCGTGATTTTAAACAGCGCAGCCCAGACCAGGTTGATATCCACCACTTTCAGCACTGTGGAATAACACCAGTTTCGGCTTATCAGCGAGTTTTCCTCTGCCAGTATATGTCCCAGCACCAGGTCACTGGAGTGGTCCGAGTTAAGGGTATACATGATGTAGTTGTCCATGTAATACCACAGTATTACAAAAACGCCGGCCAATATAAGCCAGCCCAGGGAAGAGGCATTTACAAGCTTCCCATTGCCGATGCGGATCTTTAGAGTTTTCATAAGGACCTCCTTATACAAACGGGTTCCAGAATCGGCTGCCGTTTATTACATTGAGGCTCAGGGATACGGCCAGCAGCAGGGCGCAGAAGGCCATTGCCAGGATATCCAGCCGGGAGAATTTTCTCCCCATGTACCAGGTGCGATTTTTATTTTTGCCGAAGCCCCGCAGCTCCATGGCGTTGGAGATGGTCTCTATCCTGTCCATGCTGGATAGGATGAGGGGTATCAAAATTGCGCTGGCGCTTTTCAGCCGCTTTGACAGGCTCTGCTTTCGGCTCATCTCTATGCCCCGGGCCTGCTGGGCCTGGGATATATCATGGTATTCCCGCTGTATATCCGGGATATACCTGAGGGCCAGGGCCACGGAATAGGCCACGGTGTACTTGACTCCTATGCGGTTCAGGGAAGCGGCAAATTCGCTGGGGTTGGTGGTGCAGACGAAAAGCAGCACTATGGGTATGGTAGACAGATATTTCAGCACCAGGTTCAAATGGTAAAAGAGCTGCTCCTCCGTGAGCACATAGCTGCCCCAGAGCCCGAAAAGCACGTGCTTTGAGCCGTAGAGCTCCACCCCGTGCTGAGGGGAGAAGGCAAAGACCAGCACATTGTTGAGCACCATGAACACCGCCGTGAAGCCCAGCATAAAGGACACGTCCCTGAGCTTTATCCGGGATATGTAAAACATCACAAAGCTCAGTACGGGCAGCAGTATCAGCATGCGGGTGTCATAGGTGAGCATTGCCGCAAAGCTCCACAGCAGCAGGCACACCAGCTTGGTGGCCCCGGTGAGGCGGTGGATGGGGGATGGGCGGTCTATATAGTTGAAGATGTTTATCATTTTCTCACCGCCTCCCGCTCGTAGTCTATGAAGCGCTGGACAAAGGCCCTGGCATCCTCAATGCCGCACATCAGGGCCAGAGGATAGAGGGAGGTCTCCTTCAGGCTTGCCCTGCGTATCACGTCCCCGTCGGTGAGTATGGCAGCGGAGCTTGCGTCGGCTATGACACGACCGCCGGAGAAGACTACCGCCCGGCCGGCATATTCCAGCATCAGGTGCATGTCATGGGTTATCATCACCACGGTGATGCCCAGGGAATTCAGCTCCCGCAAAAACTCCATTATCTCGGTATAGTGGCGGTAGTCCTGGCCGGCGGTGGGCTCGTCCAGGATTATCATCTCCGGTTTCAAAACCAGGATGGAGGCGATGGTCACCCGCTTTTTCTGGCCGAAGCTGAGGGCGGACACCGGCCAGTTCCTGAAGGGCCAGAGACCGCATATTTTAAGGGCCTCCTCCACTCGGGGGGCGATCTCCTCCTCCGGCACATTCCTGGTGCGCAGGCCCAGGGCCACCTCGTCGTATATCATCACCTTGGATATCATCTGGTTGGGGTTTTGCATCACATAGCCTATGTGGTCGGCCCGCTCCTTGATGGACAGCTCCGTCAGGTCCCGGCCCTTGAAGCTGAGGCTGCCCTGCTGCTGCCTTTCAAAGCCGCAGACCAGCTTGGAGAAGGTGGACTTTCCTGCACCGTTGGTGCCGGCTATGGCCATCAGCTCCCCTTCATACACCGTGAGAGACACATCTTTCAAAGCCTGGTGGCCGTTGTCATAGGCAAAGGAGACATTCTTTGCCTCCAGCAGCACCGGCCTGTCACTCCTTGCCGGGGATTCCGGCCGGGAGCTGAACCAGGCACGCAGCTTCTCCTTCTGCTCCGGGCTGAGTTTTATGGTCTCCAGGCCGGCAGGGGACATGTCCGCCTTTATATCCACTCCCGCATATTTAAGGGCAGTTATGTACAGTGGCTCTCTTATTCCGCTGTCTCTCAGCAGGCTGGAGGAGAGCAGCTCGTCGGGGCTCATGTCGGCAACTATCCGCCCCTCTCCCATGAGCACGACCCGGTCCACATGGCGGTGAAGCACGTCTTCCAGCCGGTGCTCGATTATTATCACGGCGGCGCCGGTCTTGCGCTGGATCTCGTCTATAAGCTCCACGGCCTGCTTGCCGGTGGCCGGGTCCAGGTTGGCCAGAGGCTCGTCAAAGAGCAGCACCTCCACATCGTCCACCATTACCCCGGCCAGAGCCACCCTCTGCTTTTGTCCGCCGGAGAGCTCATTGGGGGCGTGGCCCAGATGGCCGGAGATATCCACCAGCTTTGCCGCCTGGGCCACCCGCTCCTTCATTTCCGGCAGGGCCACGCAGTCGTTTTCCAGGGCAAAGGCGATGTCCTCCGCCACGGTGAGACCTATAAACTGGCCGTCGGAATCCTGGAGCACCGTGCCCACATGGAGGGATATCTCAAAGATGCCCATATCCCGGGACTCTTTTCCCGCAATGGTCAGGCTGCCGGTCATCTCTCCCCTGTAGGAGGAGGGGATGAGCCCGTTTATGCAGTGGGCCAGAGTGGACTTGCCGCAGCCGGAGGGCCCGGCTATCAGCAGCTTTTCCCCCTTGTGTATGCTCAGGTTTATATCGTACAAGGTGGGCTTTTGCTGGGCATTGTACTTAAACCCGAAATTCTCAAATCTGATTATCGGTTCCATGTTCTTCCTCCCGGATAAAGGCTGTGCACAGCAATTACGTTCTCAGAGGAACGGCATTGCTCTGCACGGTCCCATCCACATACATTCAGCAAACGGCGGGAATAATTCCCGCCGTTTAAACTGAACCCTGAATCTTACTCCTCTTCCTTCAGGCTGCCCTTCTTGGGCTTTGCTGCGGCATAGGCCACGCACAGCAGAGTGCCAACGATGGCAGTGGTGATAAGGTTGGCAATGCCGCCCACCAGGCCCTGGACAAACACCTTGTTGGCGGGCTCGGCGTAGATGACGATGTCCAGCACGGGGGCCACCAGCGCCCAGGCCACGATGTGTCCCACTACCTGGAACACGTTGAACTTGAGCACATCGGCTTTGGCAAAGACGCCGTCGGCCAGCTGCAGCTTGGAAGCGACCAGGCCGATGATGACGCCGAACACGCCGGAGGCGATGACCCAGCTCCACCACACGCCCCAGCCGTAGCTGAAGTCGATAAGGGCATGGCCGATAAGGCCGATGAGAGCGCCGGCTACAGGTCCGTAGATGGCTGCCATGAAGGCCAGCAGGCCGTACTGCACGGAGATGTTGGTGTTGGGCACGGGGCTGGGGATGGCCACAAAGCGGCCCAGGACAAAGAACAGAGCGGCGCCGATGCCGATTGCAACGATGGTTTTCACAGGAGACTTTTTCATTACTTTCCTACTCCTCTTTATGTATTTTATTTTCAAACGCCGGGGACGATCCCCCAACGCTTAAAAACCGAAACGGGAAGCATCCAGCTTGCGGATGCTTATTTTCCAGCTGTTGCCGGTACCTACGCTGTAGGCTCTGGCAAAGCTGCCCTGATTGATGGCCACGGCCATGCAGTCCAGGGAATTGATGTACAGCAGGGCCTCCCCCACCCGGACCTCCGCAAAGGAATGGGCGTAGGTGACCACATTGTGGTAGACCACCCGGGTGTCGTTTTCTATGCAGATCTCCACCCTGTCCCCCACGGAGCAGCCCAGAGTCCGGAACATCTCCTTGGGGATATTGGTCCAAAGGCTGCCGAAGCGCACGTCCAGCACATCAACGGTTCCGCTGACCATGCCGTCCCTGGCCATGGGCGGGACCGTGGGCAATTCCACTATGCTCTCCGGGTCTATCTCCGGCCCCACCTGGTCAAAGTCTATCTTCCCGCTGGCCAGTCTCGCCCCGGTGTAGGCGTACACGTCCCGGCCGTGGAAGGTATAGCTCTCCTCGGAGCCTCTCAGCCGGTTCACAGTCTCGTCTATTATCCGGGCGCAGCTGATGCCCACCCGGCGCTTTATGTGGGTGAGGGTGCCGTTATCCGGGGTGACTATGTACTGGCCAGTGCTGGTCTTCGCCACAATGCTGCGCCGGTCGGAGCCCACTCCCGGGTCCACCACGGACACGAACACCGAGCCCTCCGGCCAGTAGGCCAGGGTCTGGATGAGACGGTAGCTGGCATCCCATATACTGTAGGGCTCTATCTCATGGGTCAGATCAAAGACCCGGAGCCTGGAGTCCACGGTGTAGGCCACGCCGTACATGGCGCTGACCGCCCCGTCCTGCACGCCGAAATCGGATTGAAAAATAAGCGGGTCCATTTTAAAACACCTTTCTTTTTTTCTCCGCCGAAACCATAAACGCCCCGTTTTCCAACGGAGCGCAGCTTCAGCATAGCCTCATCTTGCGTATACCGCCGGATTTGGCACCTTGCTTTTGCGCAGGTTGCCGGGCTTCACAGGGCCGTTCCCTCCACCACTCTCGATAAGGTGTTTAAATTTTTACCGATAACATTATATCAGTTTTCCCCCGCTTGTCAATACTCTGCCCTTTTCTCCATGTCTCCGACGCCCTTCTCCCCATACCCATAAAAAAATTTTCAGAAGCCCTTGACAACGCTGTTATGACTGTATATACTGTGCATATACAGTAAATGGAGATGCATGCAATGACCATACTGATAGACAACCGCAGCGGAACGCCAATATACGACCAGATATTTACCCAAGTAAAAAATCAGATAATCAGCGGCAGCCTGGCGGAGGGAGAACCGCTGCCTTCCATCCGCTCCCTGGCCAAGGACCTGGGAATAAGTGTCATCACCACCAAGCGGGCCTATGACGAGCTGGAGAGCGCCGGCTTCATCTACACTCAGCCGGGAAAGGGCAGCTTCGTCTCCCAGCGGAACACCCAGCTCATACGGGAGGAGAACCTGCGGGAGATAGAACGGCACATGGCGGAGATACGCCGCCTGGCAATTCAATGCGGCCTGAGCTCTCAGGAGCTCAGGGATATGTACAAAATTCTGGAGGAAGAAACATGAGCAATGCCATTGAGACAAAGGGTCTGACAAAGCACTTCACCGGCTTCAGTCTGGACTCCCTGGACCTGAAGCTGCCGGAGGGCTGCATACTGGGCCTAATAGGGGAAAACGGCGCCGGCAAGACCACGGCCATCAAGCTGCTGCTGGGCATATTGGCGCCGGACTCCGGCACTGCCTCGGTGCTGGGCCGGGACATATCCGGGGACATGAGCCGGGTGAAAGAGGAGCTGGGCGTGGTACTGGACGAGCCGGGCCTGCCGGAAAAGCTGACGGTGAGGCAGCTGGGTAAAATCATGCCCAGCATCTACAAAAGCTGGAGCCGGGAGGATTTTGCCGCCTACATCCGCCGCCTGGAGCTGCCGGAGGACAAGGCCTACAGGGACTTTTCCCGGGGCATGAAAATGAAGCTGGGCCTGGCTCTGGCCCTGTCCCACAAGCCCCGGCTCCTGCTTCTGGATGAGGCCACCAGCGGCCTTGACCCGGTGGTGCGGGACAGCGTCACCGACCTGCTGCTGGACTTTA
>CASFJB010000036.1 GCA_949294945.1 uncultured Eubacteriales bacterium | reverse complement strand
CTTTGGTTTGCAGCCCCTGGCATGAATGAAGTCAGCCAGCAAGGGAGGCATCCTCCATGGCGGCCTCCAGGTGCTTCATGTTCATATACTTCTTGTTGCCCCACTGGGTGCCGGCTACATGGCGCAGCCGGGCACAGACCAACATAAGGGCCGAGTTACCGTCCGGGAAACTGCCAACCACACGGGTGCGGCGGCGGATCTCCCGGTTCAGCCGTTCAATGACATTGTTGGTGCGGATGCGAGTCCAGTGTTCGCTGGGAAAATCGCAGTAGGTAAGAGTCTCTTCTATACCATCCTCTACCTTATTGGCGGCCTCCTTCAGTTTCATGGAACGGAGTTCCTCCACCACAGCCTTAGCCTTTGCATCTGGCTTTCTCCAGTTCCACAAGGCTTAAAGAGTACAAGGCCCAGCACTGCGATGGGAAGTATATTTCCTGCATGATTGCCAGGATGCTGGAGGAAAAGTGGGAATAGCAAAGAGAGAGCGGGAAGCAACAACTTCCCGCTCTCTCTTTTAAAGGTTATCGCTCTGAAGAGGAACCACTTTCAAGGTCAATCCCAGCGGAGCTAATACTTTTAGTACCGTGTCAATCTGTGGACTGGTCTGCCCTTTTTCCATTCTGGCTATAATTGGCTGCTTTACTCCACTCAATTCCTCGAGCTTCTTTTGACTTATACCCTTTTCCTGTCTTGCTTTAATAAGCTCCCCTATAAGAGCAACTCTAAGGTTACTCTCCGCTATTTCCTCTGGAGTGAAAAGCTCTGCTCTCACTTCGTCCCAGCTGCTACCGATTGCGTTATTCATACTTTGCGCCCCTTTCTATCAAGTCTTCAAGTTCCCGCTTTGCCTTTTCTATCTCCCTTGCGGGTGTTTTCTGCGTTTTCTTCATAAAATGATGAAGTAGTACATAACTACCATTTGCCCAGCCTACAAAAAATATTCTATCTCTGAGGGGTCTTAGCTCCCATATTTCGCCATCTAAATGCTTTATATAAGGTTCTCCTGCCTGTGTTCCGTACTGGCTTAGAATTTCGATATAGTCATTTATTTTATTTGCTTTTATTCGGCTGTCTTTGTCTTTTTTTCTGGTTAGCTCTTTCAAGTAGTCGAGCACTGGCTCATTTCCGTTTTTATCCCTATAAAAATGTATCTTATGCAAGGTTAGCTTTCCCCCCTTCCACTTACATTATACTCAAAAGTTATTGCCATGTCAAGTACTTTTAAGTTATTTATGTAATGTCAAGAGCAAAATGGGGGGACTAACAAAAAAATTTTTGGTGCGCTATCCTTGGAACCAAGGAACCAAGGAGGGAGGACGGATGCCGAGGAAAAAGCCGGACTGGCTGGAGATACGACAAGAGTACATTGAGAGCGGCTTAAGCATGGCTAAGCTGGCAAAAAAACACAATGTATCACTTTCCACCCTCAAAAAGAAGGCGGCAAAAGAGAAGTGGACGGCAGACGGGAGAACCATAAAGAGACCCGGCTCCCCGTATGCGGGAGTGGAGCTAAATCCTGAGCGGCTTGCGGCCATGGATGCTGCTGTTGACAGCGAGGAAGAACGGCTCCAGCGGTATCTCCGCATGACCGACGCCATGGCCAAGCGCATTGAGGAGGCGCTGGAAGTGGTGGATGTACATAACAGTAAATCTATATCAGAGCTTACCAAGGCTCTACGAGACCTGCGGGAGATCCAGGGCCTGACCAAGACTGCCCTTGACATTGAGGAGCAGCGGGCGAGGATTGAAAAGCTCAGGAAGGACACTAAATCTCCCGAGGAAAGCGAGGGCGGCGGAGTGCTGATACTCCCCGAGGTAGATATGGACTCTCTCAGCCCGCCGGAGGAGGACGAGGACAATGAGTAAGGGACAGGCGGCAATATGGAGGCCGCAGCCTACCCAGGCGGCTTTTATGCGCAGGGCTGAAGATGAGGTGCTTTATGGCGGTGCTGCCGGAGGCGGCAAGAGTGATGCGCTAATCATCGAGGCCACACGACAGATTAACATACCTCATTACAAGGGGCTTGTGGTGCGTAAAACTTTCCCGCAACTCACGGAGCTAATTGAAAAGAGCCTGAGATATTACCCCAGGGCCTTTCCCAAGGCCCGATACAACGACCAAAAGCACACGTGGACATTCCCCAGCGGGGCAAAGATAGTTTTCGGCAGCCTCCAGCACGATAAGGACAAGTACAATTATCAAGGCAAAGCCTTTGATTTTATCGCTTTTGACGAGCTTACTCACTTCATGTACGAGGAGTACATCTATTTAAAGAGCCGTAACCGGCCAAACGGCCCGGGGACACGCTGCTATATGAGGAGTAGCGCTAACCCTGGCGGCGTTGGCCACAGCTGGGTGAAGGAGCGGTTTATTTCTGCTGCCGACCCTCTGACTACCATCTGGGAGAAGGTGGTAGTTGTGTACCCGGACGGGCACAGTGTTTCGCAGTGGATGAGCCGGGCATTTGTCCCATCTACAGTGTTCGACAATCAGGCACTGCTCCAAAACGACCCCACATACCTGGCCCGCCTGGCCTCTCTGCCGGAGAAAGAGCGCCAAGCTTTGCTCTACGGAGACTGGGACACGTATGAGGGACAATATTTTGAGGATTTTCGCACAGAGCCGGATATGCGGGCGGCCAATGCTGCCGGATGCAACGACAGCCGGGAGCAGCTTAAACAGCAGCGCCGCTGGACGCACGTCATAGAGCCCTTTGAGATACCCAGCAGCTGGAAGATATACCGCAGCTTCGACTGGGGCTACAATCGTCCATTCTCCGTGGGCTGGTGGGCCGTGGACTTTGACGGCGTAGTATACCGCATTTTGGAGCTGTACGGCTGCACGGAGCAACCTAATACCGGTATTAAGTGGGTGCCCCAGCAGCTTTTTGAGCAGATTGCAAAGGTAGAGAGGGAGCACCGCTGGCTCAAAGGCAAGCGCATACATGGCGTAGCCGACCCGGCCATATGGGATGCTCAGACCGGCGTAAGCATTGCAGAGACAGCCCAGAAGTACGGTGTGTACTTTGACAAGGGCGACCATGAGCGGCTCCCCGGCTGGATGCAGTGCCACTACCGCCTAGCCTTCGACAAAAACGGATTCCCTATGCTGCCAATTCAAATGGCTTTCACCAAATCTATATAGATTCTTTGGGTGATCTCTATATATATGTCAATGGCGAGTCGATAGGGGGAAAATCTATCAGCGGGTATTTGATGTATATTTCAAAAAATTGATGGAGGATAGAGCATGATTAAGACAGAAATGGCTATAGCACAGATGGAGGCCTGGGCGGCAGATGGCAGCCACGGATACGACCAGCAGTACCGCTGGGGAGAATATGGAGACTATGACTGTTCCGCCGCAGTCATCCAGGCTTGGGACCTGGCAGGCGTGCCTGCAAAATCTTCCGGCGCAACCTATACCGGCAATATGCGGGGAGTATTCCTCCGCTGTGGTTTTGAGGATGTGACGAGCCAGGTAGACTTGGCCAGCGGCACCGGGCTGAAGAGAGGCGATGTGCTGTTGAACATCATAAACCACACCGCCATGTACTGCGGGGGAGGGCAGGAGGTGGAGGCCAGCATCAATGAGTTGGGTACCGCCACCGGCGGACAGCCGGGGGACCAGACTGGACGTGAGTTTCTGGTCCGGCCGTATCGGAACTATCCCTGGGACTGCGTGCTGAGATACACCGGCGCAGAAGCTGGGGCGCAAGGCTATACCAAGCCCACGTATTTTTACACTATCCGCCTGGGCCTGCTCAAAGAGGGCATGGAGGACTCTCAGGTGCGGACGGTGCAAGAGATACTGAAAGCCCGAGGCTACTACTCCGGGGACTGCGACGGTATTATGGGCGAACTAACCAAGCGGGCCGTCATGGGCTTCCAGGCAGACTGCCAGCTTCTCACAGACGGAGAAGTTGGTGGAGACACATGGGCAGCTTTGCTTAAAGGCTGAATATATAATTTTTGGAGGTATAATTATGAAAATTAACTGGAAAGTACGTTTCAGAAACCCTGTTTGGCTTACAGCGTTTGTGGCGTTCATTGTATCAACTGTGTACGGGCTCCTGCTTCAGTTTGACATTGTGCCGACAATAACCGAAGACGCTATTATGGCCGTGGTGACTTCTGCGGTCCAGCTGCTTACCCTCATGGGTATTTTGGTTGACCCTACCACTGCCGGCATATCCGACAGCGAACAGGCCATGAGTTACCCTGAGCCCTATGGACAGAAAGAGTGAAAAACTGGGATGCTGATAGACATAATCCTTGCAGCTATTCCCAGCCTGCTTACCGGCATAGTCTTAGCCGTGTTCAGTAAAAAGATGAACACGGCGGACGACCGGCGGGCGCAAGCTGAACATCTTAGACGCAAGGAGGCAAAACTCAACCTTGACCTGACCTTTGCTTCTGCCCAGCTGTCCTATGCTATAGCTATGGCAATGAAGCGTGGGCATCCGAATGGAGAGGTTGAACAGGGAGTAGAAACATATGAAGCTGCTCTTGCTGCCTACAGGAAATTTGAACGAGAGCAACTTACTAACTCACTCAACTAAAAAAGAGAGGGCAACTGCCCTCTCTTTTTGTACGACAAATTTACGACTAATCCCATGTTTTTCAATGTTGTTTTATGTATTTTGGTGATGAAATACATTTCACGCAGAGGCACAAACAATCCCAGAAAGAGCTGATTTTTCAATGAATTGGCGGTAATATAAAATAAAAACAGGGGTGAACTTTTCACCCATGTTTTGGTGCGAGAGAGGAGACTTGAACTCCCACGTCGGTTGACACACGCCCCTCAAACGTGCCTGTCTACCTGTTCCAGCACTCTCGCATATTTGCCGGCGCATCAGCTCCATTTAAAGCTGAATACGCAACCCGGCGTGCCACATTTAAGGCATAAGGAATTATAGCAGATAATCAGGATTTGTCAAGAAGCAATTTAAACTTTTTTCATTTTGCCCGCCTCCAGCTCCCTGAAAAGCAGGTATCCGGAGAGTATCAGCACCAGTATCAGCGCCCAGGAGCCGTAGCTCATTGGCAGCAGATACCGCATTTTCAGATAGGCATGGTAACCCAGCAGGGAGGCAAACTGACACAGGGGAGCCACCGGGGAATATTTCCAGCAGGCAAAGGCCAGAACCACTGTCAGAATGTCTCCGGCAAAGAAATAACGGTCGTGCATATGGGGCAGCAGGAAGGGAATACCCACCGCCAAAAGCACCGCGGCCGCCAGCATGGCCCGGCAGCTCAGCCTGCTGCGGTTTACATAACATATAAGCAAAACCAGGAACATAAAGACGAAGGCGGAGACGATGGCCAGCTTTGAGGCCAGGGCCTCGTTCTGCACGTTCCAGAAGATGCCGAAAATGGAGGGGGAGTTGTAATTCAGTCCGCTGCCTATGCTGCCGGTCTGGCTGAAGTAGAGGGTAATGGTGTCCATAAAAGGGCGGCCCAGGAGCACGGCGGGGAGCACCAGAACGACATAGGCTATGGGAAAGACAAAAAAATGGCGGAGCTTGAATTTCCCCTGCATCCAGAGTATTGCAAGTACCGGCATCACGAATACGGCCTGGAGCTTGAAGCCGAAGGACAGAGTCATGGCCAGCATTGATAAAACGGGCCTGTCGTCCAGAGCCCAGTATATGCTCATAAGGGCCAGAGCCACATATATGCTGTCGCACTGGCCCCAGAGGGCGCCGTTGAGTATCACCGTGGGCAAAAACAGCACGGTGAAGAAAATACCCAGGCGCTGTCCCAGGCTGCCGCCCAGCTTTTCCACAATGCCCATGGCGGCCCAGGCCAGAAGCACGTCAAAGAAAATGCTCAGCAGCTTTATAAGGTACAGGTCGCTGGCAGGGATGTAGGAGAACAGGGCCAGAAAGTATAGGTAGGGGATGTTATAGTTGCCCACAGGCTGGCTGAGGGCGGCAAAGCCGCCGTTCTGCCGGAAAAACTCCACCCACTGCTTCAGAAAGTTCTGATAATCCAAAGTCTCATAATTCAGGCAGAAGGCCCGGAGGGAAAAAGCCAGAGCCAGAAGAACGGCGGAGAGATATATGGAAAAGCTCTTTTCCAGAACTCCGCTGCGGTATAAAAGCCAGTAGGCGAAAACCGCCTCAAGACAGAATAAAACGCTGATCAAAATGTTCATATACGCTACCTCGGAGAAGGGAGGAAATGATAAAAAAACAGGCCGGAGATATCTCCAGCCGAAATTTTCCTCAATTTACAAAAAAGTCCTTGACTTTACAGGGGACGGGATGTTAAAATGGATTGCTATGTGTCCAGGGGAGGGGCATCCCTACCCACTTTCACTGTACACAGTATAGCATCATCTGCCTGTAAAATCAACACCGGCTGTACAGAGTTTGACAACGCAACCGGGTGTTTGCAATCTTATTTAAGGAGAGTGCGCCAATGCCAAAAGATGTCCTCTATGGCAAGACTTTGAGAAAAAGCTTTGCCCGCACCCAGGAGATTATGGACATGCCCAATCTCTTGGAGATCCAGAAGAGCTCATACAAATGGTTCCTCGAGACCGGTCTGCGGGAGGTGTTCAGGGATGTTGACTCCGTAACAGACTATTCTGGCAATCTGGAGCTGAGCTTCATAGATTATTCTATGAATGAGAAGCCCAAGTATTCTGAAGAGGAGTGCAAGGCCAGGGATGCAACCTATGCCGCTCCCCTCAAGGTCCGGGTGCGTCTGCGCAACAAGGAGACCGAGGAGATCAAGGAGCAGGAGATCTTCATGGGGGACTTCCCCCTGATGACCGACGGCGGCACCTTCGTTATAAACGGCGCTGAGCGTGTCATCGTCTCCCAGATAGTCCGTTCTCCCGGCGTATACTTTGACAAGACCACCGACAAGGCCATGATCAATACCTACGCCTCCACCATTATCCCCTACCACGGCGCCTGGCTGGAGTATGAGACCGACGCAAACGACGTCTTTTCCGTGCGTATAGACAAGAACCGCAAGCTGCCCATCACCTGGTTTTTGAAGGCCATGGGCGCCTACGACGAGGACCGTCCCGCCACCTGGCTCAGCTGCGTGGACGACCCCTATGTGGGAGCCACCACCAACGAGCGCCTGAAGGAGATCTTCGGCGAAGACGAGCGCATGGTGGTCACCATAGACAAGGATACCACCACCAGCCGGGACGAGTGCCTGCTGGAGATATACCGGAAGCTGCGCCCCGGCGATCCCCCCACTGTGGAGTCCGCCGAGACATTGCTGGACGGCCTGTTCTTTGACCGCCGCCGCTATGAGATATCCAACGTGGGCCGCTATAAATTCAATAAGAAGCTCTCCCTTTTCCCCCGCATAGCGGGCTTTGAGCTGGCCCAGCCCGTGGCCGACCCCTTCACCGGGGAGCTGCTGGCGGACGCCGGCGAGATGATATCCCGGGACAAGGCCAGGGAGATAGCCGACGCAGGAGTTATCAGCGTCATCCTGAAGGCCGACGGCAAGGATGTGCGGGTGTTCTCCAACGGCATGGTGGATATCTCCCGTTACGTGGACTTTGACCCGGCAGAGCTGGGCATCAAGGAAAAGGTCCGGGGCATAGTCATGAAGCAGCTGTGCCAGCAGTACCAGGGCGATGCTCTCAAGGCTGCCATCAAGGACAACATCGACGTGCTCATACCCAAGCACATCGTGGTGGACGATATCTTTGCTTCCGTCAACTATCTCAACTGCCTGGCCCACGGCATAGGCGAGCCCGACGATATCGACCATCTGGGCAACCGCCGCGTCCGCTGCGTGGGCGAGCTGCTGCAAAACCAGTTCCGCATCGGCTTTAGCCGTATGGAGAGAGTCATCCGTGAGCGTATGACCCTTCAGGACCTGGACATCGTCACCCCTCAGAGCCTTATCAACATCCGTCCCGTCACCGCCGCCATCAAGGAGTTCTTCGGCTCCTCCCCCCTGAGCCAGTTCATGGACCAGACCAACCCCCTGGCTGAGCTGACCCATAAACGGCGTATGTCCGCCCTGGGCCCCGGCGGCCTGTCCCGTGAGCGGGCAAGCTTCGACGTGCGTGACGTTCACTACAGCCATTACGGCCGTCTCTGCCCCATAGAGACTCCTGAAGGCCCCAACATCGGCCTTATAAACTACCTGGCTTCCTACGCCAGAGCCAATGAGTACGGCTTCCTGGTGGCCCCCTACCGGAAGGTGGAGAAGGGCACCTGCCGCCTCACCGACCAGGTGGACTACATGACCGCCGACATGGAGGACCAGTACATCGTGGCCCAGGCCTCCGAGCCTGTGGACGAAAACGGCGTGCTCATCAACAAGCGTGTCACCTGCCGCCACCGCAACGATACCATAGAAGTCAACAGGGAAGAGGTCGACTATATCGACGTCAGCCCCAAGATGATGGTCTCCATAGCCACCGCCATGATCCCCTTCCTGGAGAACGATGACGCCAACCGTGCCCTGATGGGTGCAAATATGCAGCGTCAGGCCGTGCCTCTGCTCACCACCCAGGCCCCCATCGTGGCCACCGGTATCGAGCACAAGTGCGCCGTGGACTCCGGCGTCTGCGTCCTGGCCGAGGGCGACGGCCTTGTCACCCGGGTGGATGCCCAGTACATCACCGTGAGATATGATGCCGGCGAGACCAAGGACTACAAGCTCATAAAGTTTGCCCGCTCCAACCAGGGCACCTGCATCAACCAGCGCCCCATAGTCAATGCCGGGGACAGAGTCTGCAAGGGCGACGTCCTGGCCGACGGACCCAGCACTTCCAACGGTGAGATAGCCCTAGGCAAAAACATCCTGGTAGGCTATATGAACTGGGAAGGCTACAACTACGAAGACGCAATCCTCCTCAACGAGCGCCTGGTCATGGAGGACGTGTTCACCTCCCTCCACGTGGAGGAGTACGAGTGCGACGCCCGTGACACCAAGCTGGGGCCCGAGGAGATAACCCGTGATATTCCCGGCGTTGGCGACGATGCCCTGAAGTACCTGGACGAGCGGGGCATAATCATGGTGGGCGCCGAGGTCACCGCCGGAGACATCCTGGTGGGCAAGGTCACCCCCAAGGGCGAGACCGACCTCACTGCCGAGGAGCGTCTGCTCCGGGCCATATTCGGCGAGAAGGCCAGGGAAGTCCGTGACACCTCCCTGAAGGTGCCCCACGGCGAGAGCGGCATCATCGTGGACGTGAAGGTATTCACCCGTGAAAACGGGGACGAGATGAACCCCGGCGTCAACCAGGTGGTTCGTGTCTACATCGCCCAGAAGCGTAAGATCTCCGTGGGCGACAAGATGGCCGGCCGCCACGGCAACAAGGGCGTCGTCTCCCGCGTACTGCCCCGGGAGGATATGCCCTACCTGCCCGACGGCACTCCTCTGGACATAGTCCTGAACCCCCTGGGCGTGCCTTCCCGTATGAACATCGGACAGGTGCTGGAGGTCCACCTGGGCTATGCCGCCCAGACTCTGGGCTGGAAGGTGGCCACCCCCGTGTTTAACGGCGCAAACGAGTCCACCATCCGCGAGACCCTCCGTCAGGCGGGACTGCGGGAGGACGGCAAGAGCGTCATGTACGACGGCCGCACCGGCGAGAAGTTTGACAACGACGTCACCGTTGGCTGGGTCTACTTCCTCAAGCTCCACCACCTGGTGGACGATAAGATCCACGCCCGTTCCACCGGCCCCTACAGCCTGGTCACTCAGCAGCCTCTGGGCGGCAAGGCCCAGTTCGGCGGCCAGCGCTTCGGCGAAATGGAAGTCTGGGCCCTGGAGGCTTACGGCGCAGCCTATACCCTTCAGGAGATACTCACCGTCAAGTCCGACGACGTTACCGGCCGTGTCAAGACCTACGAGGCCATCGTCAAGGGCAACAATATACCTCAGCCCGGCGTGCCCGAATCCTTCAAGGTCCTGGTCAAGGAGCTCCAGTCCCTGTGCCTGGACATCCGCGTGCTGGATGAAAACGGTCAGGAGATAGAGCTGAAGGACGACGATGAGGACGATTTCATCCCCGATCTGAAGGACGAGTTCTATCAGTCCGATGACAGTGAAATAGAGTCCGAGGGCTTCACTATTGAAGATATCCCTGAGGACGAGTTTGATGCCGACTTCGGCGGCAGCGACGACTACACCGACGACGATGAGGAGGATATGTGATGAGCTATACACCCTTTGACGCAATTCAGATAGGTATCGCCTCACCTGAAATGATACTCAGCTGGTCCTACGGTGAAGTGAAAAAGCCGGAGACCATCAACTACCGCACCCTGAAGCCCGAGCGGGACGGCCTGTTCTGCGAGCGCATTTTCGGACCCACCAAGGACTGGGAATGCCACTGCGGCAAGTACAAGAAGATCCGCTACAAGGGCAAGATCTGCGACCGCTGCGGCGTGGAAGTCACCAAGAGCAAGGTGCGCCGTGAGCGCATGGGCCATATCGAGCTGGCTGCCCCCGTGTCCCATATCTGGTACTTCAAGGGCATCCCCAGCCGCATGGGCCTGATGCTGGACCTGACTCCCAGAATGCTGGAAAAGGTGCTGTACTTTGCCAACTATATTGTCATCGATCCCGGCTTCACTCCCCTGGAGAAGTGCCAGATACTCACCGAGCGTGAGTACCGTGACATGCGGGAGAAGTATGAGGATGACTTCAAGGCCGGCATCGGCGCCGAGGCTATCAAGGAGCTGCTCCAGCAGATAGACTGCGACAAGCTGGCCGCCGAGCTCCGGGAGGAGCTGAAGAGCGCCAGCGGCCAGAAGAAGGCCAAGATAGTCAAGCGCCTGGAAGTGGTGGAAGCCTTCCGCCAGAGCGGCAACCGCCCTGAGTGGATGATAATCGACATCCTCCCCGTCATCCCCCCCGAGATACGCCCCATGGTGCAGCTGGACGGCGGCCGTTTTGCCACCTCCGACCTGAACGACCTGTACCGCAGAGTCATAAACCGCAATAACCGTCTCAAGAGGCTCCAGCAGCTGAACGCTCCCGACATCATCGTCCGCAACGAAAAGCGCATGCTCCAGGAGGCGGTGGACGCCCTTATCGACAACGGCCGCCGGGGCCGTGCCGTCACCGGCGCCAACTCCAGAGCCCTCAAGTCCCTCAGCGACATGCTCAAGGGCAAGCAGGGCCGCTTCCGTCAGAACCTGCTGGGCAAGCGTGTGGACTACTCAGGCCGTAGCGTTATCGTGGTAGGTCCCGACCTGAAGATCTACCAGTGCGGCGTGCCCAAGGAGATGGCCATCGAGCTGTTCCGCCCCTTCGTCATGAAGAAGCTGGTGGAGGACGGCGTTGCCAACAACATCAAGTCCGCCAAGAAGATGGTGGATAAGCAGCGCACCGAGGTGTGGGACGCCCTGGAGGACGTTATCAAGGAGCACCCCGTGCTGCTCAACCGTGCGCCTACTCTGCACCGCCTGGGCATCCAGGCCTTTGAACCCATCCTGGTGGAAGGCCGCGCCCTGCGCCTGCACCCCCTGGTGTGTACCGCATACAACGCCGACTTCGACGGCGACCAGATGGCTATCCACGTGCCCCTGTCCGCCGAGGCCCAGGCCGAGGCCCGCATCCTGATGCTATCCGCAAACAACCTGCTGCGTCCTCAGGACGGCCACCCTGTGACCGTGCCTACTCAGGATATGATCCTGGGCTCCTACTACCTGACCATGATGCGCATAGGCTCCGCCGAAAAGGGCGCCGAGCACCTGGTCATCGACGATCCCGGCGACACCGGCTTTGAGGCCGGATCCATTGTGGACGGCGACGAGCTCTACAGCGCAAACCTGAAGGCAAAGCAGGAGGGCACCCGCCCCGCAAGCTATAAGCCCACCCTCATGTACCGCGACTCCAACGAGGCCATTATGGCCTACAACGAGGGCGCTGTGGGCCTGCACGCCCCCATCCGCCTGAGAGTCACCAAGACTGTGGACGGCGTGGAAAAGAAGAAGATAATCACTACCACCGTGGGCCGCATAATCTTCAACGAGCCCATCCCCCAGGACCTGGGCTATGTGGACCGCAGTGATCCGGAGCATGCCTTCGACCATGAGATCAGCTTCCAGGTGGGCAAGAAGCAGCTGGGAGATATAATCGACCGCTGCATCCAGAAGTACGGCTTCACCATCTCCGCCGAGGTGCTGGACAGCATCAAGGCCCTGGGCTACAAGTACTCCACCAAGGGCGCCATCACCATATCCGTTGCGGATATGACCGTGCCCAGCGCCAAGTACGAGCTCATCAAGGCCACCGAGCAGGAAGTGGTAAACATCGAGCGGCAGTACAAGCGCGGCTTTATCACCGACGACGAGCGCTACCGCCTGGTTGTCTCCGAGTGGGAGAAAACCACCAAGGACGTCACCGACGCCCTGCAGAACTGCCTGGATGAGTACAACCCCATCTACATGATGGCAAACTCCGGCGCCCGTGGTTCCATGAACCAGATCCGTCAGCTGGCCGGTATGCGCGGCCTGATGGCAAACACCGCCGGTAAGACTATAGAAATACCCATCAAGTCCAACTTCCGTGAAGGCCTGTCCGTCCTGGAGTATTTCATCTCTACCCGAGGCGCCCGAAAGGGTATGGCCGATACCGCTCTGCGTACCGCAGACTCCGGTTACCTGACCCGCCGTATGGTGGATGTGTGCCAGGAGGTCATCATCCGGGAGAAGGACTGCGGCACCACCGAAGGCGTGTGGGCCAGCGCAGTCTACGACAGGGGCCAGATGGTGGAGTCCTTCGGCACCGCCATCCACGGCCGCTTCCCCGCAGCTCCCATCACCGATCCCCAGACCGGCGAGCTGCTCTTTGACACCGACCATATGCTCATGCCTGAGGACGCCGACGTCCTTGAGGCCCACGGCATAAACCGGGTGTATATCCGCAGCGTCCTCACCTGCGAGGCCCGCTCCGGCGTCTGCGCCAAGTGCTACGGCATCAACCTGGCCATAGGCCGTCCGGTAAACGCCGGCGAGGCTGTGGGTGTAATAGCCGCCCAGTCCATCGGCGAGCCCGGTACTCAGCTGACCATGCGTACCTTCCACACCGGCGGCGTTGCCGGTGACGATATCACCCAGGGTCTGCCCCGTGTTGAGGAGTTGTTCGAGGCCCGTAAGCCCAAGAAGATGGCCGTGCTGTCGGAGATCTCCGGCACCGTCACCATCGACGAGGCAAAGAAGGGCGTCATGTACTCCCTCACCGTCACCAACGAGGCTCAGGGCGAGACCGTGGTGTATACCGTGCCCCACTCCGCAGGTATCCTGGTGCACAACGGCGACCATGTGGATAAGGGCCAGGAGCTCACCTCCGGCGCTCTCAATCCCCACGATGTCCTGCGTATCCGCGGCGTGAACGACGACGAGTTCGGCCGCCAGGGCGTGCGCAGCTATATCACCAGCGAGGTCCAGAAGGTGTACCGTCAGCAGGGCGTTGACATCAATGACAAGCACATTGAAGTCATAGTCCGCCAGATGATGCGCAAGGTGAGAGTTGAAGAGGCCGGCAGCACCGACCTGCTCTCCGGAGCCACCGTGGATATATCCGCCGTGAAGGAAGCCAACCACCAGATCGACCTGCGCATAGCCGCCGGGGAAGAGGGCCTGAGCCACGCCACCTACACCCAGCTGCTCATGGGTATCACCAAGGCCTCTCTGGCTACCGAGAGCTTCCTGTCCGCCGCCTCCTTCCAGGAGACTACCAAGGTCCTCACCGACGCCGCAATCAAGGGCAAGGTGGACCACCTGGTGGGCCTGAAGGAGAACGTCATCATCGGCAAGCTCATCCCCGCCGGAACCGGCCTTACCATGTACAGAGACTTCGAGGAGCACACCGACGAGTCCATCGCCGAGTCCGCCGAGGACTATGTGGACCTGTCCGCTCTTGTGAGCAAGACCAACGCACTTTGATAAAATGCCAAAAAAGGATACCGCCATGCCCGGCGGTATCCTTTTTGCCTGAATAAAGAAAAAAGAAAAATAATTTCAAAATTTTCTAGACAAAAATTCTTGACTATTTTTGTTAATTATGCTAAAATTTCACCTTGTGTGGGCCAAGCACGCCCTGAGGCTGCCGGCCCGGCACAAAGAGCCCGGAAAGCCCTGAGTTTTACAGGATTTTTTGGGAAAAAAGCTTTCAGGAAAGGAGGAAAACAATGCCCACTTTTAACCAGCTGGTAAGGAAAGGCAGAGAGAAAGTCACCTACAAGTCCACGTCTCCTGCAATGCAGAAGGGCCTGAACACCCTGAAGAACAAGGAGACCGACCTGTCCGCTCCTCAGAAGAGAGGCGTCTGCACCGCAGTTCGTACTTCTACTCCTAAGAAGCCCAACTCCGCTCTGCGTAAAATCGCCCGTGTGCGTCTGACCAACGGTTACGAAGTCACTGCTTACATCCCCGGTATTGGCCACAACCTGCAGGAGCACTCTGTGGTTATGATCCGCGGCGGCCGTGTCAAGGACCTTCCCGGTGTCCGTTACCACATCATCCGTGGTACTCTGGATGCTCAGGGCGTCAACGGTCGTATGCAGGCTCGTTCCAAGTACGGCGCCAAGAAGCCCAAGGCTGCAAAGAAGAAGTAATCTCAACTTCAGCGGCAAATTTCTGCCCTGTCGTTTATCTATATAAAATATGTGGATAGACCTCGGGGCGCTGCGGATGCAATAATGCGTTCGAGTACCTGTGATACCATTTTTTAATGAAGGAGGGAAGAACGTGCCCAGAAGAGGTAATGTTCCCAAAAGAGAAATTTTGCCTGATCCTATGTATAACAGCGTTCTGGTGACCAAGCTCATCAACGGTGTTATGCTGGACGGCAAGAAGGGTGTTGCTCAGAAGGTGGTGTATGATGCCTTTGACATCATCAAGGAGAAGTCCGGCAAGGAGCCCCTTGACGCCTTCACCGAAGCCATGAACAACATCATGCCCGCTCTGGAGGTAAAGGCTCGCCGTGTGGGTGGCGCCACCTATCAGGTGCCCATCGAAGTCCGGCCTGCCCGCCGCCAGACCCTGGCTCTGCGCTGGCTTGTAGACTACTCCCGCAAGCGCAGTGAGAAGACCATGAAAGAGCGCCTTGCAGGCGAGATCATGGATGCTTGCAACAACCTCGGCGCTGCCGTTAAGAAGCGCGAGGATATGCACAAGAACGCCGAGGCCAACAAGGCCTTTGCACACTTCCGTTGGTAATCCTGTCAGGAGTATCAGATGCCTAGAAAATATTCACTTGAGAAAACCAGAAATATTGGTATCATGGCTCACATTGATGCCGGTAAAACT
>CASFJB010000035.1 GCA_949294945.1 uncultured Eubacteriales bacterium | reverse complement strand
GCATAGCAATTGTAGCCTGCGCTGATGGCGCTGGTATATGTCTGATAGCTCATGTATAGGGCCTTATCCACAGAGGTAGCATAGGCGGAATTCCAGGTGTCCTCGTCCTGAGGCGTGGATTGGGTAGCGGTGCCGCCGTAGGGATACTCATAGGTCGTACCCTGAGCCTCAACTTTGGCCTTGATATCTGCCAGCCAGGTACCCCAGTTTGCCGGGGCCGCATTGCTGCCATACTTGGAACTCCAGTTGTCCGGACTTGCCCAGTTGGCCCAGCTGTCTGCCTTAAAGCTCCAGGCAGTTACGGTGGGTTCGGAATTGTACATGTAGCTTATGCCGTCGCTGACGAAGATGAGATACTTGCGGCTGGCGTCCACGGAGCTGTCATTGTCCAGCATGGCCTTGCCTGCCAGAAGTCCGGCATGGGTGTTGGTGCCGCTGCTGATCTTGGTCTGAATGGCACTCTCGATAGTTGAAAGATTGGCGTCGTTGAGCTCCGTCAATCCAAGGACATTGTTGGCCTCCTTGTTGAAGATCACCACGCCCACCTTTACGGCGGCGCTGCTGCCCTTTATCTGCTCATTGAGCTGAGAGAGCATATCCATCACCTGGTTCTCCACATCAGCGCTGGTGGACTTGTCCAGGACAAAGACCACGTCGCTGACCAGCTGCTGCTCTGCGGCGGGCAGACCCAGAGTCACAGTTGACTCGAGGTTTGCTGCGTCCAGGTTGGTGGCTGTCTTGGAGCGGGAAATATTATCCGGGGAGTCAGGCCAAGGCAGAGGCTCGCCCTTTACCTCATAGGACACGGTGGGCTTGGGGAATATCTGGGGAGCACCCTTATTGTTGTTGCTGTCCACCGGGTAGAGGGTGGCGGAATTATTTGTATAGAGGGCAGTCTTGCCTTGGCTGCCGTTGGCGTCGTATTCGCCGTAGGTACCTTCGGTAGTCTGGGGATTGCTGAGCTTCACCACATAGCTCAGCTGCACCGGCTCGGTTATCTTTATTGACTCATTGATGTACCAGACGAAGTGCTCGTCATTGGCGTCCTCAGTGCTGTCGGGGAAGTATTCCAGGACAAAGCGGTAGCTGCCGTCCTTTGCGCCGAAGCCGTATTTGTTGTTTTCTATCTTGACTTTGTCCAGCTCCACGCCTCCCACGGTGAGGCTGAGACGGGAGATATCATTGACAAAGTCCATATTGTAGTCCTTGCCCTTGTTGTCCTTGCCGCTGCCTATCTCGTCCACTACGGTGGACCCTGCGGAGAGGAGATAGAGGATGTCGTTCTTGATGCCCTCAAAGCTCACGGTCTGATCCTGGGCCAGATAGCTCATGAAGGAGTGACCCCACTGGTTATTGCCGTCGTTGCCGCTGGTGGCGTCTACGGCGTAGCAGTTATAGCCGGCACTGACGGCGCTGACATACACCTGATAGCTCATGTATAGGGCCTTATCCACGGAGGTGGCATAGGCGGTATTCCAGGTGCCATCGTCCTGAGGCGTGGATTTGGTAGCGGCGCCGCCGTAGGGATACTCATAGGTCGTACCCTGAGCCTCAACCTTGGCCTTGATATCTGCCAGCCAGGTACCCCAGTTTTCCGGGGCCGCATTGCTGCCATACTTGGAACTCCAGTTTTCCGGCCCTGCCCAGTTCTTCCAACCGTCTGCCTTAAAGCTCCAGGCGGTGACGGTGGGATCGGCATTATACATATAGCTTATGCCGTCGCTGACGAAGATAAGGTACTTGCGCCCGGCGTCCACCGAGGTGTCGGCGTCCAGCATGGCCTTGCCGGCCAGAAGTCCTGCGTGGGTATTGGTTCCGCTGCTAATATTTGTCTGGATAGCCTCTTTTATGGCAGGCAAATTGGCTTCGTTGAGTTCTGTCAGTTCCAGTACCGGGTTGGCAACCTTGTTGAATATAACCACGCCCACCTTTACGGCGGCGCTGCTGTCCTTTATCTGCGTGTTGAGCTGGGTGAGCATATCCAGCACCTGGCTCTCCACATCGGCGCTGGTAGACCTGTCCAGGACAAAGACCACGTCGCTGACCAGCTGCTGCTCAGCGGCGGGCAGGCCCAGGGTCACGGTGGATTCAAAGTTTGTGTCCAGATTCGTGGCCGTTTTGGAGCGGGAGATATTCTCCGGGGATTCGGGCCAGGGCAGCGGCTCGGCGGGGGGCACGGCCCCGTGGGCAGCCTTGAGGGCCGTCACCCCGGTGTAAGTGCCGGGAGCTTTGAGGACAATATGCTCCTTTTCGCTGTTATGGGCGTTCCAGCGATTATATGTAGTGCTGTCACCTTCGGTGATGTTGGCCATGTCCTCATACCAGCCGTCTATGGCATGGTTGCAGTCGTCCAGAGTCCAGTCGCTGCCCACGGCGCCGAAGCTGATGTTGCTGCCGTCTGCCACATAGATATCGTCACCGGCCAGAGCGGCATGGTTGTTGTAGAGAACGGTTCCCCCAGGAAGGGACATACTGCCGTGAACGTTCACGCCGCCGCCATACTCCAGGAGCTGGGCGGAGTTATTGGTAATAGTTATATTGGCTCCTGCCTCTGCGGTAAATCTGCCGGACTTGAGATATATACCGGAGCCCTGGTTGTTCACGATGCTGAGCTGGGACGAAGCGTCCATGCTAGACTCTCCCTGCAGGTACAGAGCGCCAGGGACGGTATATTGGCTACTGATGGAACAGGCGTTGCCGGAGATATAGATCTGGGAGGCTTTTTGAGTAAGGCCTCCGGTCACATGTACGCCGTTGCCGCCGTTGTTGTTGGCGGTGATAGTGGAGTCATAAACTTCTATTTTTCCGGCGGAGAGGCCATGGCTGCCGTTGCTGCTGAAGTCCACCACGGAGCCGTTTTGGATAATAAAGTGAGAACCGTTGGAACCGTTGCCGGTGCTGTTGACCACTTTGACGGTGCTGTTGTCTATGGTGGCGTAGAAGGTGCCGACAATGCCGGAACGGTTGTGGTCGGAGGTAAAGCTGGAGTTAATGATATTGACATTATATCCGCCGTCTCCACCGTTCCACTCCAGGGCATTATGGGCATAGTTTATGATAGTCAGGCTGGAGCCGTTCAGGTTCAGCTTGTTGTTGGAGCAGAAATAAATGGCGCGGGCGTTCCCGGCTCCGGTGCCATCCATGATCATGGTGGCGTTATTCAAGGTGAGAGAGGCGTCAGCGCTGGCACAGATGGCCATCCAATTCCACTCGGCGGTGTATGGTGTGGAGCCGATGCCGTTCATGACCACGTCGCAGTTTTCAAAGGTGAGGGCTTTTCCCCAGAGGGCGATGCCGTATTCCTTAAATGTGACGGTATGCTTTCCCTTTATGGTCAGGTTCTTTGAGAGATTCAGGCCTTCGGTCTCGCAGTCGGCCAGCAGTTCTATGACCGCACCGTCGCCGGCAGCGGCTACAGCCTCATCCAAGGTGGCATATTTCGCGTCGCCTATCTTGGCCACAGCGGGGGGCTCATCGGCGGTAGCTGCATTGCTGAGGGCCTGGACGGCCTGGACGGCCTCGTCCATCAGCGCCAGAGCCGCTTTCACATCCTCCCGGGCCAGCTCCTCCTCGCTCAGTGCCAGAGAGGCCTCCAGAGCGGCGGCCACTGCCTTGCTGAGCTCCTCGCGGTTTTCGTCGTTTATCTCCTCAGGGAGAACGATAGCCTTTACTGCCTCAAGAAAAGCCTTGACGTTTTCACTTGCCTCAGGCTCTTTGGGCTGTTCAGTCTCCTCGGGCTGCTCAGGCTCCTCGGGCTGCTCAGGCTCCTGAGTCTGCTCGGTCTCCTCGGGCTGCTCAGGCTCCTGAGTCTGCTCGGTCTCCTGGGACTGCTCAGGCTCCTCGGGCTGCTCAGGCTCCTGAGTCTGCTCGGTCTCCTCGGGCTGCTCAGGCTCCTCGGGCTGCTCAGGCTCCTGAGTCTGCTCGGTCTCCTGGGACTGCTCGGTCTCCTGAGTCTGCTCGGTCTCCTCGGGCTGTTCAGGCTCCTGAGGCTGCTTGGCCTGGAGATCCTCCGTTCCGTTCGGGCTGTCCCCTGAGCCTGCCGCAGTATTGTCTGCAACAAAGAACGGACAGCCCTCCTGATGCACTGTGGCAGTGCAGTCCGGGCTCAGCGTGCAGGTATTGTCCGGCGCCATGCCTGCCAGGGGCAGTACGGACAGGAGCATGACAACTGCCAGCAGCAAAGCCAGGGACTTGCGGTTTCTTTTCTGCTTCATTGAATATATCCCCCTCCGGTTATTCATGAATAAGACCTGGGCCGGGTATCCGTAAAGCTTCTTTTGTACCGGCCCTGCAGTAAATCCGTTTGAATACACCTATCAATAATATCATTATATTGCAATCCTTTTTGATTTTCAATGGGAAATACACATTTTTATACGCAAAATATTTCATAAACACCAATTTTACCCTTAAAATCGAACTATTTGTAAGTAATTACCAGAAAAGTGACTGCAAGTCGCGCCGCTTCCACACACGTCCCCCGGAGGAAAATGCCGGCTTGAGCAGAAGAAACTGGCGGCATGAGCTGCCGTGAAAGCAAAAAAGCGGGGGCTGTCGCAGGGAAAGAAGGAGAGCCGGGAGTATAGCTCCCGGCTCTTGCCAGCCTTTTTTGCTTATGGCTGCGGTCTTGGATGCTCACAGCCAGTTCTGCACCAGCTCTTTCGCTTTATTTATCAGCAACAGCGTGTTGCTGTTCTGCCCGCCTTTAAATTCAAAGCGCATGTGGTATTCCAGGTCCTGGGCCAGCTGGACGGGCCAGGCTGCGTCGTTGCGGATGTAGACGGTGTCGCTGAGTTGGCCGCTGCTGTCCATGAGGGTGAGGGTGCAGCTTTTTCCCTCGGGGCAGTTCATTATCAGCTTGCCATCCTCATTGGAGACATAGCAGCCCTCACCTATGCAGATTATCTTGTAGTCGGCAGGGTCGCCGCTGCATCCAAAGGCATAGAGGCCCAGCTCTTCCCGGCCGCTGGGGTCGATGTAATAGTCGTAAATGAAATCGCCCCGGGCGTTGGTGAGCTTGATAAAGCTGAAGGGGGGCTCATAGCTGTCTGGGTAGAGCTCCACCTCGGTGAGACCGGCGCCGCTGCCCTCGGTTTTCATGAGCACTATCTCCAGCTCCTCCACGTATACCGGGTCGAAACAGACCTCCGTACCGGCGCCGTTGGGCTCCAGGGGCCCGCTGAGATAGAAGGCGCCGTTGTCCAGGCGCACCGAGGTCTCCAACACGTTATCGCTGAGGGAGGGATTGTCATAGAGCACCACCCGGCTGAGGAGGGTGGGCTCGCCGAATTTTATTATCACCCGTTTCTCACCGTCGTCGGCGGAGGGCACCCAGGTGTTGTCGGAATAGGCCGGGTCATCGTGAGCCTGGGTGTGCTGGGACAGGACAAAGTCATAGAGCAGGGAGGCATCCCCGGAGCTGACCCAGAACTCCGCATCATAGCTGATGGAGCCGCTCTCCCTGAGCCAAAAGACCTTGTCGGAATTGATTATCCCGTCGGCATGGGCGGCGGCATCCTGGCTTGCGTAGCATTCCGCCATGGCGTAGCCGGAGCTGCTGTATATGGAGCGGGAGAGGGTACCGGGATGCACGGGCAGGCGGAGCCTGTCGGCCCAATTGTATATATTGCTGCCGCCGTCGGTGATGAAGTCCTGAGTTCCCGGCTTCACCGTGGACAGGGCGTTAAGGGCGTAGTAATCGTGGACGGCGCCGTAGGCGGTGCTGTAGGCAAAGCCCCGAAGGACCACCGGCTCATAGCTGGGCCGGGCCCTCAGCACCTCGCCCATAGCCTGCTCAAAGAACATGGCCACGGTCTGGTGGTCGATGTGCTCATCGCTGTCGGTGCAGAATACCACATCGGGGGTGTAGCGCAGCAGAACTGTGCGAATGTCCTCATAGAGGTTTTTCCTGGTGTAAGCTGCGCCGGGGTTGAAGGGCGGGTGCCGGTCGGTGCCGTAGGTGCCGGTAAAGCCGGAGGCGGAGGTGAGCACCTCGTCCTCAGGACAGAGGAATATGGGAGTGCCGTCCAGATTCAGCTGGTCGCCGTAGCCCAGGAAGATGAGGTTTTCCGCCGGGATGCCTATGGCCGTCATGGCGGCGTCGGCCTCGGTGATGCGCTGAGCTCCGTCTCCGTTCATATCCCCGTTAAAGACATAGACGATGTACACGCTGCTGCCGTATTTCAGGTACTGCTCCAGCACGCCTCCCAGCAGGTTCAGCTCGTCGTCCTCGTGGGGCACAATGGCCATGACCTTTTTCCCGGCGAAGACCTGATCCTTGGCCTTGTCTACATCCTGATATACCCCGTTTTTATAGGTGTTGAGCCAGAGAAAGTACAGGGCGGCCCCCAGCAGGAGCACCACGGCGGTGAACAGAATGAACATCCATTTCACCAGGCCCTTTTTCTTCAGGTTCAGGATGAACAGGAGGGCAAAGCTCAGCACAAATATCAGGCCCAGAGCCGGGGCAGGAAGATTGCTGTTTGCCCGGGTGGTGAGCATATCGGTGACGAAGCTCAGTTCAAGGGCCAGCAGCAGGGCAAAAAGCAGGCCTGTAAAGCTGAATTTCCTACCGCCGGTCTCCATGATGTATCCTCCGTTCTCAAAGCGTTTTCAAAATTTCACTTAATTCCTCGGCATTGGGGCTTTCGCTGCCGCAGGTTATGGAGCCGGCTCTCAGGGCCAGCTCTGCCGTCTCTCTCAGGCCCAGCCCTCTGATCCCCGAGAGGACGATGGCGGCCATGGCCGCGTCTCCCGCGCCGGTGACATTCACCAGGCGGGTAGGGGGTATGGGCAGACGCAGCAGCTCATTTTCATCGGCGGCGATCATGCCCTGGCGGCCCAGGCTGATAAAGACCCGCTTCACGCCCTTTTTCACCAGGGCTGCGGCGGCGCTTTCCGGGTCGCTCTCCCCGGTGAGGGCCTCCGCCTCCAGGGCATTGGGCTTTATGGCGGAGAGCCGGTGGAGCACCGGCAGCAGCTTCACCGCCTTGGCGGTGGACACCGGGTCGGAGTATACGGGTATGCTGCTGTTATTGCATATGTAATGTATGGTCTCCTCCGGAATGTTGGTATCCAGAACTATGGCATCCGCTTTTAGTTTGGGCAATACGGAGGCGGCATATTCCGCCGTGAGGGCGGAGCAGATGTCCATATCGCTGACTGCCAGCTGCATTTCCCCTCTCTCGTCACTGATGTAGAGATAGGTAGAGCTGCGAAGCTGAGGGAAGACCGGAGCATAGCTCAGGTCTATACCCAGAGCCCGGCAGCTCTCACTAATGGCGGTGGCGTACAGATCTCCGCCCATGGCCGCAACGAGGCTGACCTCCAGCCCCAGCAGCCGCAGGTCATGGGCGATGTTTCTCCCCACGCCTCCGGGGCGCAGGGTGACGGCGCCGGGGTTGGAGTCCTTGGGCACAAGGGCTTTTTCCGGCCGGCCCCATATATCCATGTTGATGCCGCCGAATACCACGGCGGCACCAACACTTTGGGTTTGAGGCCTTATTTTATCTGCCATATATCCTTTGCGTATTCGGCTATGGCCCTGTCGGCGGCAAAGACGCCGCTCTGGGCGGTGTTCATGATGGACAGGCGGGCTCTCTCGCCCTCGTCCTTGATGCGCTCATACATACGCTTCTGGCAGTCGGCATAGGCCCGGTAGTCGGCGATGAGCATGTACTGGTCGCCGCCGTAGAGGAGGCTGGACACCAGGTCGGAGTAGCTCTTGCCGTCGGCAAAGCCCTGACGGAAGCGGGACATGATGCGCATGATCTCCCCGTCTCTCTGGGCCAGGCCTGCGGGATCGTAGCCGCTGCGGCGCCAATTGGCTATCTCGTCGGTGTGCAGGCCGAAGAGAAACATGTTCTCGTCACCCAGACGCTCGTACATCTCCACATTGGCGCCGTCCAGGGTGCCTATGGTGACTGCGCCGTTCATCATCAGCTTCATGCAGCCGGTACCGGAGGCCTCCTTACCGGCGGTGGAGATCTGCTCGGAGACCTGGGCGGCGGGCATTATGGCCTCGGCGGCGCTGACTCTGTAGTTCTCCACGAAGTAGACCTGGAGCTTATCCTTGCACACGGGGTCGTTGTTTATATCGTCGGCCATGCTGAGCAGCAGCTCTATGATGCGCTTTGCGGTCTTGTAGCCTGCGGCGGACTTGGCGCCGAAGACGAAGCTGCGGGGCACGAAGTCCATATTGGGATTGTCGTGCAGCTGCATCTGGAGGCTGGCTATGCTCATGGCGCACAGCAGCTGGCGCTTGTACTCGTGGAGGCGCTTGACCTGAACGTCCATGATGGCGTCGGTGTTAAGGATAAAGCCGTCGTTTCTCAGGGCGAAGCGGGCAAAGCTCTCCTTGTTTTCCTTCTTTATCTTGTTGACCTGCTGGCGGACCTGGCTGTCGTTGGCAAAGGCCATGAGCTTGATGAGCTCTTCGGGCTTGAGGAGGTAATCGTCTCCGCCCAGCAGCTCCACGATGAGCTTGTGGAGGCCGGGGTTGATCTGGCTGAGCCAGCGGCGGTGGTCGATGCCGTTGGTAACGTGGGTGAAGTGATCCGGCCGCAGGGAGTATATATCCTTGAACAGGTCGTTTTTAAGGATCTCGCCGTGGAGGCGGGACACGCCGTTGACCTTATAGCAGGCAGCAAGGCACATGTTGGCCATGTGGACCTGGCCTCCGCTGATTATCATGTTGCGGCCCACCTTCTCGTTGCTGCCGAAGCAGCTGATGAGGTAGTCGCACCAGCGGCGGTTTATCTCACACATGATCTCCCACAGGCGGGGCAGCAGCTGCTGCACCAGGCCCTGGGGCCACTTCTCCAGAGCTTCCGCCATGACGGTGTGGTTGGTGTAGGCCACGCTGCCCTTGACCATTTCCCAGGCCTCGTCCCAGCCCAGTTGGTACTGGTCCATGAATATGCGCATCAGCTCGGGAATGATGAGGGTGGGGTGGGTGTCGTTTATCTGGATGGTGTGGTGCTGGGCAAAGCTGCGTATGTCTCCCCACTTGGCGATGTGCTTGCGGACTATGTCCTGGGCGGTGGCGGAGACGAAGAAGTACTGCTGCTTAAGGCGCAGGGACTTGCCCTCCATGTGGTCGTCGGCGGGGTAAAGGACCTTGGTGATGACCTCGGCCATGGTGCGCTGCTCCATGCTCTTTACGTACTTGCCCTCGGAGAAGAGGTACATGTCCAGGGAGTTGGTGCTCTTGGCGTCCCAGAGGCGCAGCTTGTTTATCTCCCGTCCGCCGTAGCCGGCGATGAGCATATCCCGGGGCACGGCTATGACGGCGTCATAGTTGCGGTGCTCGGCGTGGTAGTGGCCAAGATTGTCCCAGTGGGCCTCTATCTGGCCGCCGAAGCGGACCTCTACGGCGTCCTCATAGTGGGGCACCAGCCAGCTCTCGGCGCTGATGCGCCAGTCGTCGGCCACCTCGGTCTGCTTGCCGTCCACCAGCTTCTGCTTGAACATACCCAGCTCATAGCAGATGGAATAGCCGGTGCCCTCCAGGCCCTCGGTGGCGATGGAGTCCATATAGCAGGCGGCCAGACGGCCAAGACCGCCGTTGCCCAGACCTGCGTCCGGCTCCTCCTCAAAGATGTCGGCGGCGTTGCGGCCCATGTCCTCCAGAGCGCCGATGACGGCCTGGGAGATGCCCAGGTTGTAGGCATTCTTCATCAGGCTGCGGCCCATGAGGAATTCCATGGACATATAGTGGACTTCTTTGGTGGCGTGCTTGGGGTTTTCAGCCGTGAGCAGGCGGCTCATAAGCTCTCTTATAACGATAGCGGTCGCCTGGAATATCTGAGCGTCGGTAGCAAGCTCACTGGCCACTCCGAAATGAGCGCAGAGCGTATCCTCAATGGCGCTGCGCACTTCGTCGCGGGAAATTTGGTTGGTCATCAGTTTCTTTCCTCCATACTGGGCTGCGGAACGCCGGGAGGGCGTCCCTGGCCCTTTGGTAAAATATCAAAATTCCGGTGCGGCGAGATTGAGCTGCCGCACCGGGAATTCTGCAAAAATAGTTGTTTGGGCTCCTCAGATGCTTACGCCCTTGGGCACCACTATGGGCAGCCTGGAATTGCCGGTGAGAACGGTGCCTGCGGAGAAGGAGCAGAACTTGTCGGCAATGACACAGTCAAGATGGGCGTTTTCTCCCACTATGCCGCCGCGCATGACGATGCAGTTGCGGAGCTTGGCGCCCTTTTCTATCCTGGCGCCGGAGAAGATTATGCAGTTTTCGATGCTGCCCTCGATTTTGCAGTTGTCGGCCACGAGGCTGTTGCGGGAGACGGCGGATTCGCCGTAGTAGGTGCTGACCTCCTCGTGGACCTTGGTGCGCACGGGCCGGTCCGCCGGGAACATCTGGCGGCGGTACTCGGTTTTAAGCATATCCATGCTGGCCTTGTAATATGCCTCCACGGTGCGGATAGCCACGGCATAGCCGGGGTGGACATAGGTGTCCATCTTGCCGCCCCGGGCCAGGAAAGCGGCCACGGCGTCCTTGTGGAAGCTGTACTGGTTGTGGGACTTGCAGCCGTCCATCATCCGCAGCAGGGTCTCCTTGTTGATGATGTAGCCTTCCAGGGAGGGCAGGCCCTCGTCGCTGCCGGTGCGGTCAAAGAGTATCTGCTTTACAAAGCCGTCCTCCCCCAGCACGTAGCGGTGATGGCTGCCGTCGGGGTCGTGGTCGGCGCAGATGGCGGTGATCTCCGCCTCGGAGCGGCGGTGCTGGCGCATTGCGGGGATAAGGTCGATATTGGCGCACATGTTGCCCAGCAGCAGCACCAGGTACTTCTGGGGGATATCCCGGATGTAGGTGGCCACGGCGTTAAGGGCTTCGATGGTGCCGGTGTAGTTACCGGTGTGGTATTCGGGCAGGCCGAAGGGGGGCAGCATACGCAGGCCGCCGCTGCGGCGGCTCATATCCCAGGCCTTGCCGGAGCCGATGTGGTCCAGCAGGGACTGGTAGTCTCTCTGCATGATGATGCCAACATCCAGTATGCCGGCGTTGCGCATGGAAGACAGGGCAAAGTCGATAAGTCTGTATCTGCCGCAGAAGGGCAGAGAGGCGGCGGTGCGTGCACCCACCAGGTCTCTCAGTTCAGGGGCAGCGCTGTAGGCAAAGATAATTCCATGGAAATCCTTCATTGCTTAAACCTCCTCCCCGGTGTAGATCATGGCTCCGGCGGGCACGGCCGCGCCGCTCCTGATCTCTATATCCGGGCCGCAGGTGGCCACGCCCCAGGCATCGGTGCCGTCAGGGGCGGCTCCCACATGGGCGCCGGAATGAACGACGGTGTTTTCGCCCACGATGGCGTATTCCACAACGGCTCCGCTCTCCACCACTGCGCCGGGCATGAGCACGCTGTAGTTGACGATGGCGCCCCGGCCGATGATGACATTGGGAGAGAGGACGGAGTTCTCCACATGGCCGTCCACTTCGCAGCCCTCGGTGACGATGGAGTGGATTATCTCCGACTCCTCACCGGCATAGTGGGGCGGGCAGACGGGGCTTCTGGAGCTGATGGGCCAGGAGGCGTCGTAGAGGTTTATAAGGTCGGGAGAGAGCATGTCCATGTTGGCATCCCAGAGGCTGGTGATGGTGCCCACGTCTCTCCAGTAGCCCTTGAAGCGGTAGGGCCAGAGCTTCTCGCCGGCGGCGAGCATGTTGGGGATGATGTTCTTGCCGAAGTCCTTGGAGGAGTTGGGGTCGTTCTCATCGGCGATGAGGTATTCTCTCAGCTTCTTCCAGTTGAATATGTATATGCCCATGGAAGCCAGGTCGCTCTTGGGCTGCTTGGGCTTCTCCTCAAACTGGTTGACGTAGCCGTCCTCCCCCAGGTTCATGATACCGAAGCGTGTGGCTTCCTCCATGGAGACCTGGAGCACGGAGATGGTGCAGGCGGCTTCCCGCTCCACATGCTCCCGGAGCATGTCGGAATAGTCCATCTTGTAGATGTGGTCGCCGGAGAGGATGAGCACGTTCTCCGGGTCATAGGCCTCTATAAAGCCGATGTTCTGGTAGATGGCGTTGGCGGTGCCGGAGAACCAGGAGCCCTTTTCACCAGCGCTCTGGTAGGGGGGCAGGATATAGACTCCGCCGTCGGCAGGGTCCAGGTCCCAGGGCTGGCCGTTGCCGATATAGCTGTTGAGCTGCAGGGGACGGTACTGGGTCAACACGCCCACGGTGTCGATCCCGGAGTTTGCGCAGTTGGAGAGAGGGAAGTCGATTATGCGGTACTTACCGCCAAAGGGAACGCTGGGTTTTGCCACTTTTTGAGTCAGTGCATATAACCTTGAGCCCTGACCGCCAGCAAGCAGCATAGCTATGCAGTTTTTCTTCATAAGCGGTCTCCTCCTTCGTACTTTATCTTCCGGCCTCTCCGCCTGGGAATAGGGCGGGGCAGCCGTAAATACTAATTGAAAAGGTTCATGGCCCGATCCGGCCCCTGAGTGATATAGCACTGGGCGGCCTGGGCAGCCCTGGAGGCTGCGGCCTTCATGTCCTCGGCATCCTGGTTTTTGAAGCTGGAGAGCACCCAATCGGCCATGTCATAGTCCGGATGGGGCGGGGCTCCCACGCCTATGCGTATGCGGGGGAAGTCCTGGGTACCCAGCTGGGCGATGATATTTTTAAGACCGTTGTGGCCCCCGGCGGAGCCCTTTGTGCGGATGCGCAGCTTGCCGATGGGCAGGCTTATCTCGTCGGAGACGACGATGATGTGTTCCGGTGCTATTTTATAGAAGTCGGCGGCCTGGCGTACTGCCTCCCCGGACAGGTTCATAAAAGTCTGGGGCTTCATCAGCAGCACGGATTGGTCCCCTATGACGCAGGGGGCCGTAAGGGCCTTGAAGCGGAGTTTGTTGATGCTTAGATTTTTTTCCTTGGCCATGGCCTCAGCGGCCATGAAACCTGCGTTGTGACGGGTGAACTCATAGCGGGGCCCGGGGTTGCCCAGGAACACTATAAGCCAGCTCACACCGCCGCTTTTTTTAAAGAGCATTTATGCTTCACCTTAATACTGCCCGGGGCGGCCAAGCAGCCCCAGAGGCGGGGATCATTCAAAGAGGTTGGAGATGGACACTTCCTCGTAGATGCGGCGTATGGCCTCGGCAAATACGGCGGCGGTGGACAGATAGCGTATCTTGTCGCACTTGGGCTTGTCCTCGGGATAGGGTATGGTGTCCAGCAGCAGCAGCTCCTGGATGCAGCTGTCGTTTATCCGCTCGATGGCGGAGCCGGAGAGCACGCCGTGGGTGGCGCAGGCGTAGACCTTCTTGGCCCCGCCCATCTCCTTTATGGCCTTGGCGGCGCCGCAGAGGGAGCCGGCGGTATCTACTATGTCGTCCAGCAGGATGCAGGTCTTGTCCTCCACATTGCCTATGATGTTCATGACTTCGGACTGGTTGGCCCGTTCCCGGCGCTTGTCCACGATGGCCATGTTGGTGCCCAGCTTCATGGAGAAGGCCCGGGCCCGGGCGGTGCTGCCCACGTCGGGGGAGACCACCATAACGTCCTCGTTGGCTTTGCCGAACATCTTGACAAAGTGCTTTACAAAGAGCTGGCTGCCCACCAGATTGTCCACAGGGATGTCAAAGAAGCCCTGGATCTGGGCGGCGTGCAGGTCCATGGTGAGGACCCGGTCGGCGCCGGCGGCGGTGATGAGGTTAGCCACCAGCTTTGCGGATATGGGGTCACGGCTTTTGGCTTTTCTGTCCTGACGGGCGTAGCCGAAATAAGGTATGACGGCGGTGATGCGGCCGGCGGAAGCCCGGCGCATGGCGTCGGTCATTATCAGCAGCTCCATCAGATTGTCGTTTACAGGGTTACAGGTGGACTGTACGATGAAAACATCCTTGCCTCGGACAGGCTCGGCCACGGAGACGGAGCACTCCCCGTCTGCAAACTGAGACACGTTTGCGTTGCCCAGGGTCCTGAACAGCTCGGAGCAAATGCCCTCTGCCAGAGCGGGATTGGAGTTGCCGGTAAATACCTTAATCTCTTTGCCGTGTGAAATCATTTCTTTTTATCCTCCGTAATTCATAGGCTGCGGGATCTGCTGCGGATACGGCCGCCGGAGACAAGGCGGCAAAAAAGTTGATTTTATTATAACACTTAAGTTTAGAAATTGGAATAGGAAACGAAACTTTATCCCGGGGAAATTGCAAATAAAAAAAGCGATTTACAAATGCTGGATTTTTGTGTATAATGTAAGGTACGGATAATATGGAAAGTAGATGATACCATGCTGGAATTTGAAGAATATAAGGCAAAACTCAATGCAGTCAAACCTTCTCTGGAGCTTTTGAAGGACGCCCTCAAGCTGGAGGCGGCCCAGAAAGAGATAGAGGAGCTGGAGGCGGCCAGCGCCCGGGAGGGCTTTTGGAACGATGTGGAACGCTCCCAGAAGGTGCAGAAGCGTCTGAAGAACCTGAAGGACAAGTGTGAAAACTATCATAAGCTCTGCTCTGCCTGGGAGGATATGTACGTCATGTGCGAGATGGCCCTGGAGGAGAACGACGGCTCCATGCTGGAAGAGCTGAAAAGCGAGTTTGCCTCCTTCTCCGAGAAGGTGGAGGCCACCCGCCTGGGCACTCTGCTCACCGGGGAATACGACGCAAACAACGCCATCCTCACCTTCCACGCCGGCGCCGGCGGCACCGAGGCCCAGGACTGGGCCTCCATGCTCTACCGCATGTATAACATGTGGGCCGACCGCCACGGCTACAAGGTCAAGGTCATGGACTACCTGGACGGAGACGAGGCGGGGATAAAGAGCGCCACCATAATGATAGAGGGCGAGAACGCCTACGGCTTCCTCAAGAGCGAACACGGCATACACCGGCTGGTGCGCATCTCCCCCTTTGACGCCGCCGGCCGCCGCCACACCTCCTTTGCCGCGGTGGAGGTCATGCCGGAGATAAGCGACGACAACGAGATAGAGCTGCGGGACGAGGATATAAAAATGGACGTGTACCGCTCCTCGGGAGCAGGCGGCCAGAAGGTGAACAAGACCTCCTCCGCCGTGCGTCTGACCCACATACCCACGGGCATAGTGGTGGCCAGCCAGGTGGAGCGCAGCCACTTCCAGAACCTGGAGAACTGCAAGAACATGCTCCGGGCCCGCTTGGCGGAGATAAAGGAGCGGGAGCATCTGGAGAAGATAAGCGACATAAAGGGCGTGCAGATGAAGATAGAATGGGGCAGCCAGATACGCTCCTATGTGTTCATGCCCTACCAGCTGGTGAAGGACCACCGCACCGAATACG
>CASFJB010000034.1 GCA_949294945.1 uncultured Eubacteriales bacterium | reverse complement strand
CGCCTTTGGGAGCCCTATTATAACGTTGGCCGCCTGTATCTCCTCTTCCGATACCCGGTCCGGACGGCTGAAGCTCAGTTCTGCTCCGGCTCCGGCGGCCTCCAGTTTTTCCCGCTGGGCGGCGTTCAGCTCCATGAGTATAAGTACCTTTTTCATTTTATCTCTCCTGTAATACCGGCGGTGTCCCTCCGCCTTTTTCCTTCATTATAGCCGCTGTCCCCCTGGCCGTCCAGGCATTATTTTCCCCTTCCCGCCCGGGAAAAAGCAAAGCCCGGACACATAAGCGTCCGGGCTGAGAATCTGCCTTATAAAATTACTTGGCGTTCTTGGCCATGTCGCACAGGGCGGTGAAAGCGGCGGGGTCATGGATGGCCATCTCGGAGAGCATCTTCCGGTTCATGTCGATACCGGCAAGCTTCAGGCCGTGCATGAAGGTGGAGTAGTTCATGCCGTTCATCTTGCAGCCTGCGCTGATACGGGTGATCCACAGCTTGCGGAAGTCGCGCTTCTTCTGCTTACGGCCTACGTAAGCATAGCGGCCGGACTTCATCAGCTGCTCGTTAGCCATCTTATAGTGACGGGACTTGTTGCCCCAGTATCCCTTAGCAAGACCGAGAATTTTGCTTCTGTGCTTGCGGGTCATCATTGCGCCTTTAACTCTTGCCATTTGATTATCCTCCTATATAGCGTCTGCCCTTATTTGTAAGGGATCATTTTCTTGATGGTTGCCTCGTTGGTAGCGTCGGCATAAGCCTCGGAACGCAGACGGCGGCAGCGCTTGGTGTCCTTCTTGGTGAGGATATGGCTCTTAAAAGCGTGTGCGCGCTTTACCTTGCCGGACTTGGTGAGGCTGAATCTCTTCTTGGCACCGCTATGGGTTTTCAGTTTGGGCATGATAATTTCTCCTTCCGTATCTGCATGACAGGCAGGGGGCTGCCTGTTGCTGGCGTTTATTCGTCCTTAGGCTCCTGGGTCTTGGGAACCTTGGGCTTGGCCGGCTTCTTGGCCGGAGTCTGGGGTTTGGGGGAGAGGAACATGGACATGTTCCGGCCCTCCAGTTTGGGGTTCTTGTCCAAAGTGGCAATATCCGCACATTTGGCGGCAAAGTCCTTCAGCAGCTGCTCGCCTATCTCGGTGTGAGCCATCTCCCTGCCTCTGAAGCGCACGGAGACCTTGACCCTGTCTCCGTCGTTCAGGAACTTCTGGCCGTTTTTCAGCTTGGTGTTAAAGTCGTTCTCGCCGATGCCGGGAGACATACGGATCTCCTTGATCTCGATGACCCGCTGATTCTTCTTAGCTTCCTTTTCCTTCTTGGTCTGCTCGAAGCGGAACTTGCCGTAGTCCATGACCTTGCAGACGGGGGGATTGGAGCCGGGAGCTATCTTGACCAGATCCATCTCCCGCTCTGCGGCGATCTTCAGCGCCTCCTGAGCGGACATGATACCCAGCTGCTCGCCCTGATCTCCTATCAGGCGGACTTCCTTGTCAAGTATCTCCTCGTTGATTTGATGAACAGCGTTTGCTATTGTTAACACCTCCGGAAAATAAAAAGTGCGGATGATGACATCCGCACGTAAAGACACTCCAAGCCCTGCAAGGGCTGTGCTCTATTGACCGCAGCGGGCTTTTGCCCCCGGGTGAGGACGGCGGATGCCGAGCCTTCTTTGTTTTAGCGCTGATAATATACCAGCTTTGGCGCTTTTTGTCAAGGCTTTTTCCAATTTTTATTCTATGCTCCATTTTCCAATTTTTATTCTATGCTCCACTCCGTATTTTAATGCCTGTACAGGCAAAAGCTAGTTTTGGGAGTTGAAGAACTTGGAATATGTATTGGTATATCTCAGCGGAGCCTTTCTATACGGTGCGCTGGAGCTGTGCTGGCGTGGCTGGACCCACTGGACCATGCTCCTTTGCGGCGGGCTCTGCTTCAGTCTGATGTATCTCATTGCCCTTATGGCGCTGCCGCTGTGGCGCAAGTGCATTCTCAGCACCGCGGCCATAAGCACCGTGGAATTTTACACCGGCTGTCTGGTGAATCTCCGGCTGCACTGGCAGGTCTGGGACTACTCCGCCCTGCCCTTCAACCTTCTGGGGCAGGTCTGCCCCCAGTTTCTGCTGCTGTGGCTGGCCCTGTCTCTGCCGGGTATACTGCTGTGTTCCTCTCTGCACAGGCTGCTGCACAGGCTGTTCTAGCCCCGGCAGCATACATATTTTTCTGTCTCAGTAACTCTCGTTGGGAGCGCCTTCCTCGTTCTCCAGCTCCATGGCCAGCTTCACTATGCGGCTGGTGCCCAGGCGCTCCGCCCCCAGCTCAATAAAGTCCGTGGCATCCTGGAGGCTGGATATTCCGCCGGCAGCCTTCACCTTCAGCTTTTCCGGGCAATTTTCCCGCAGGAGCTTCACGTCCTCCCTGGTGGCTCCACCCTTGCTGAAGCCGGTGGAGGTCTTTATAAAATCGGCCCCGCAGTCGGAGACTATTTTGCACATGTGCACCTTCTCCTCATCGGTGAGCAGGCAGCACTCAATGATGACTTTGAGCACTTTGCCCCGGGTGGCCTCCCGCACGGCTCTCACGTCATTGGCCACGTCCACCCAGCAGCCGTCCTTCACCATGGAGACATTGATGACCATGTCTATCTCGTCGGCGCCGTTGGCTATAGCGTCGGCAGCCTCAAAGGCCTTGGCGGCGGAGGTCATATATCCGTTGGGAAAGCCTATGACGGTGCATATCTTCAGCTTATCTCCCACATAGCGCTTTGCTCCGGCCACGTGGCAAGGAGGGATGCACACGCTGGCGCAGTTATACTTGATGGCCTGGTTGCAGAGCTTCTTTATCTCCTCGCTGGTGCAGTCCACTCTCAGCAGGGTGTGGTCGCATTTTTCCAGAATTTCTCTTATATCCATGTTGTTTCTCCTTTTGTTTTTTTAACGGCTGCACTCATTATAACATTTTCCCTGTCATATTCAAGAGCGCTCCGGGAATATGTTCTAGTATCTCAACGAAAAGGACGGCACAGACCATGGACATGACATGCGACAACAACTACACCCGGCTCTGCGGCAGTATGGCCGGCAGCCCGGTATATTCCCATTCCAGCCGCTCACAGCAGTTTTACATTTTCCCTCTGGAGATAGAGCGGCTCTCCGGCAACCGGGACATCATAAACATAGTGGTGCGCCGGGAGCAGCTGGCGGAACTGGCGGTGCAGAGCAGCGGAAAGCTCTGGGTGGAGGGGCAGCTGCGCACCTTCAACAACCGCCACGGCCAGGGTGCAAAGCTGGTGATAACCGTGCTGGCCAGGCAGCTGGGCTTTTGCGACGGGGAGGACGAAAACCTGGTGCAGCTCACCGGCACCCTGTGCAAGGCCCCCAATCTCCGCACAACGCCCATGGGCCGGGACATCTGCGATCTGATGCTGGCTGTGAACCGCCGCTACGGCCGTTCGGACTATCTGCCCTGTATCTGCTGGGGCCTGAAGGCCCGGGAGGCCGCATCGTGGACCGTAGGCACCCAGCTGCAGCTCCAGGGCCGGATACAGAGCCGCAACTACATAAAGCTCACCCAGGACGGCCCTGTGGAAAAGACCGCCTTTGAGGTCTCCGTAACGGAGATAGAGCCGGTGCTTCAGGAAGAAGCGCTTATCTTATAATAGTTTTCAACAATAGCACCAGTTTTGTCGAAGCCATTGACCCGGAGCTTTCTTTGTATTATGTTAACTTCGGAGGTGGTTTTATATGGGGAGGAAAATTTTGCTGCTGGCTGCCGCGCTGGCCTTTCTGTGGCTGTCCAACCTGAAACTGTGCTGTGCCGTCACGGTGGACGGCCGGGAGCTGGAGGGGCTCTATCCTCTCTCCGCTGCGGATCGGGGGCGCAGTGCCGCCCGGGCGGCGGCGGAGGAGATAGTCCCGGGGCCTGCCCTTTTGCCGCAGCCGGAGCTGAGTTACCGGCTGAGCCTGCGCCCGGCCGGGGGCAGTACGGCGGATATATGCTGCGCCCTGCTGGAGAGCACTCCCCAGGTGCAGCTGCACCAGGCCGTGTATATAAACAGCGTGTATCTGGGCAGCGTGGAGCAGCGGGAGGAGCTACTCACGGCCCTGAGGCAGTTCATCACCGGCCAGCTGCCCAGCTGGGCGGAGCACGGCTATCTCAGCCAGGAGCTGAGCTTCCGGGAGCAGTACGGCCGCAGTGGCGGCGCCACGCCGGTGGAGGACATGGTGCTGCTCGTCTCCGGCATGGCCCCGGTGATGTATTCCGACGGGGAGGGCTATGTGGCCAGGGCGTAAAAACCGTGGGGGCTTTGAGCCTCCACGGTTTTGTTCTCTATGATTTGTCTCCGGCCATGGTCTCCATCAGCTTCAGCACCGCCTGCCGCTGATCATGGTCCAGAGCAGCCCAGCGCTCCAAAAGCAGGCGCTGGCTCTCCGTGAGCTCCACGGCCTCCCCCTCTCCGGCAAAGAGCTGGGACAGGCTGATGTCAAAGGCGGCGCATATCTTTTCCAGAGACTGCACCGACGGTACCAGGTTCTTTCTGTACCAGGAGGAGATGGTGGATTGAGGAAGAGCGGACTTCACTGCCAGCTGGTATTCGGACCAGCCTCTGGCTTGCCTGAGCTTTATTATTCTGGCAAGTATGTCCTCCATAGTCCCCGCTCCTCTCCTCACAGCCTGTATTCCATAAATATGGTGGTGTCCAGAGGGCTGTTGTTATAGCGCTCCGTGAGCTCAAAGCCCATGTTCTCATACATGTGCCGGGCGCTCACAAGCTCCGGCATGGTGTCCAGCATAAGGCGTCTGTAGCCCAGGCTCCGGGCATCCTCAATGATGCGCTCCACCAGCTTTCGTCCCAGGTGCTGTCCCCGGAAGTTGGGGCGCACATACAGGCGCTTGAGCTCCCCGGTCCTCTCGTCCAGGCGCTTCATACCCACGCAGCCTGCCAGCTCGCCGTCCTGCCAGGCCAGGTACAGCCGCCCGCCGGGCAGGCCGTATTTGTCCTCCAGGTGCTCCAGCTCCTCGTCGTAGTTCTGCTCGTCCAGGGACTCCTGGAACTTGGGGTCCAGCTCCACCAGCATATTGGTGTACTCTCTGAACAGCTCTCCCACTTTCTCTTTATGGCTGTAGGCCAGTTCCAGTTCAAGGCTCATGTGTACACTCCCTCTCAAAAACGCTCGTCCAGCTTGTAGGTGATGTCCTCCTCCAGGCTGTAGCGGAATTCCCTGCCCTGCACCAGACGTATCATGGCGGGGATGTGCTTGAAGATGACCAGGGCGGCGGAGAAGATGAGCAGGCGCATCAGCAAAGCGTCGTCGATTATCAGCACCGCCACCATTGCAAGGACTATGGCCTCCGCCACAGTGGCCAGGGACAGATAGCGGGTGAGGCACACCAGGCCCAGCACCACCAGAGCGGCGCCCCCTGCGGAGGTATTCACCGCAAAGGCTCCCACTATCAGAGCTATGCTGGCGTGGCTGCCCTTAAAGCCGTAGAACACGGGGTACAGCCGTCCCAGCACCAGGCAGAAGCAGGCAAAGGCCCGGCCCACATCGGCGTGGTCCTTTACGCCCAGGAGCATGCCCCCGATGAGTATGGGTATGAGGTCTTTCAGTATCTCGGCAATGGCCAGCTTGATAAAGCCGGGCAGGCCGAAAATACGCCGGAAGTTGGACAGCCAGCGGTTGCCGGTGCCCAGTCTGCGCAGATTGCGGCGGAAGAAGAAGTTGGAGGCTATTACCATAGTGTCCAGACTTCCGAAGATATAGGCCACAAAAGCGGTGAGCAGCAGCAAAAGCCAGTAGACTATCATTCCTTCTCTCCCTTCTGGCGGATGACGATACGTATAGGCGTACCCTCCAGGCCAAAGACGGAGCGTATCTGGTTTTCCAGATAGCGCTGGTAGGAGAAGTGGAACAGCTCCCGATTGTTGCAGAAGATGACGAAGTTGGGGGGCTTTATCCCCGTCTGGGTCATGTAATAGATTTTCAGGCGGCGGCCCTTGTCCGTTGGGGGCTGGACTCTGGCCTGGGCGTCGGCCAGGACATTGTTCAGCATGCCGGTGGTTATGCGCATGTTGCTCTGGTCGTTGACGAAGTTTATCAGCTCATATATCCTGTCGGTGCGCTGGCCGGTGAGGGCGGAAATGAAGAGGATGGGGGCATAACTCATGAAGCTGAGATCCCGCATGATGTCCTTGCGCATCTTCTCCATGGTGCCGGTCTCTTTGTCCACCAGATCCCACTTGTTCACCACGATGATGCTGGCCTTTCCAGCCTCATGTGCCAGACCGGCTATCTTGGTGTCCTGCTCGGTGACGCCGTCCCTGGCATCGATCATAATAAGGCAGACGTCGGCCCGCTCTATGGCCATCTGGGAGCGCATGACGGAGAACTTCTCCACCCGCTCCTCCACCTTGGACTTGCGGCGGATACCGGCGGTATCTATGAACATATAGCGGCCATATTTGTTTTCAAATACGGTGTCCACCGCATCCCGGGTAGTGCCGGCGATGTTGCTGACTATCAGGCGCTTTTCCCCCAGGATATGGTTTATCAGGGAGGACTTGCCCACGTTGGGCTTGCCTATGACTGCGACCTTGATGCAGTCCGGTTCCTCCTGGTCCTGGCTCTCCTCTGGGAAGTGGGCCAGGCAGGCGTCCAGCAGGTCGCCGGTGCCGTGGCCGTGGACGGCGGAGACGGCGATGGGGTCTCCCAGGCCCAGGGAATAGAATTCGTATATGGCCGGGTCCTCGGCCCCGGTGGAGTCGGCCTTGTTCACTGCCAGCACCACCGGCTTTCTGGAGCGCAGCAGCATGTTGGCCACGTCCTTGTCCGCAGCGGTGACACCGGTGCGTATGTCGGTGACCAGGACTATGACCGTGGCGGAGTCGATGGCTATCTGGGCCTGCTCCCTCATAAACAGCAGTATCTCGCTGTCGGTGCTGGGCTCGATGCCGCCGGTGTCCACCATATCGAACTTCCGGCCGCACCACTCGCACTCGGCATAGAGCCGGTCCCGGGTGACGCCGGGGGTGTCCTCCACAATGCTGAGCCTCTGGCCCACCAGACGGTTGAATAACATGGACTTGCCCACGTTGGGGCGGCCCACTATTGCAACAAGAGGTCTTGACACTCTCAAACCCTCCTAATAAAATTCTGTCTCAATTCTGATTGTACCTGTAAAACTGCTCGTTATCTTCTTCCCGCACCGGCAGTCTCAGCTCCGGAAGCTCTCCGCACATGGCGTCGAAGAGGGCAAAGCCGTCCTGCTCTATGGGATAGACGGGGACGCCAAGGGCGGCGGAGGCCTCTTCCAGCTTCACGTCGTCCAAAAAGTCCATTTCCGCCCGGCGCAGCATATTCTGGGAGATGAGCAGCCGCTCTCCCAGTTCCTTGTCTTTCAGCTGGGCTATCAGGTCGCCCCCGGTTATAAGACCGGTGACGTTTATGCTGTGGCCGAAGAAGTCGTTGACTATGGGGTATATCTTCCCCTTTATCTCCGGGTACTTCTCCCGGGCCTTGTCCAGAAGTATCTGGAAATAGGGGGCGGCAGAGACGCCGGTGGCGATGGAGAAAGGCCGACCGTCCGGTTCTCCCCCCAGCTTCAGGGCTGAGGAGAACTCCGTCTCCATAAGGCGCAGCATGCCCACGCCGTTTTCCAGCTGGGTGTACTCCTCGTAGAATTCGTCGGGAGGTATCTCCCGCCCGGCCTTGATGTACAGCTCGTCTCCGCACCAGAAGATGCGGCTGCCGTGACGGCGGATGCACTCTGCACCGAAGGCGTCTATCATGTCCAGAGTCTCGGCGGCGTGCTCCCTGGTAAAGGGCACCAGGGGATAGAGCCCCTCCCGGAACTTTGTCAGGCCCACAGGGACGATAGACACACTGTGCACCTGGGGATAGAGAGCCTCCAGGTCCCTCATGGACCGCAGCAGGGCTTCCCCGTCGTTAAGGCCAGGGCAGCAGACTATCTGGCAGTTCATGGTGATGCCGGCCTTGGCAAAGCGACCCATTATCTCCATGCACTCTCCCGCCCTGGGGCTGCGCAGCAGCTGCCGCCGCAGCTCCGGCTCCGTTGCGTGGACAGAGATATTGATGGGGCTAATATGCAGGGCGATGATGCGCTCTATCTCCCTTTTGGACAGGTTTGTCAGGGTGATGTAATTGCCCAGCAGGAAGCTGAGGCGGGCGTCGTCGTCCTTGAAGTACATGGTGGGACGCATGCCCTTGGGCAGCTGGTCTATAAAGCAAAAGACGCAGCGGTTGGCGCAGGAGCGGGGCTTGTCCATGAGATAGCTCTCAAAGTCCAGCCCCAGATCTCCACCCTCAGGCTTGTCCACATGAAGGCTGTACTCGCTGCCGTCCGGGCGGCGCAGGCGCAGCTCCAGGCGGGTGTCGTAGGCAAAGAACTTATAGTCCAGCACATCCAGTATTTTATTGGAATTGATGGCCAGCAGGGTATCTCCCGGGCAGACTTTTCCCGCCAGGGGGCTGTCCCTGTCTATGGCCTTGATTGCATTGTCCATAATGTCCCCACCTCAGGGGGCAGAATAAAGCAAAAGGAGGAGAGGTACTGCACCTTTCCTCCTTGAGCTTGTTTTACTTCTCCTCAACATTGATGACTGCACGGCCCTTGTACTGACCGCAAGCCTTGCAAGCACGATGAGGCATACAGAAAGCACCGCAGTTGGGGCACTTCACGACGCCGGGAGCGGTGAGCTTCCACACGGAAGAACGTCTCTTATCACGTCTCTGCCGGGATACTTTTCCTTTTGGGACTGCCATGTTGACACCTCCTGATAACGGCTGTTTTGAGCAGCTCTAATATTTTTCATTTATCCAAAAGCTGCTCAAGCACAGCAAATCTTGGATCAATTTCTTTCCTGCATCCGCAGGGGCCAAGGTTAAGGTTCTTGCCGCAGGTGGAGCAGAGTCCCTTGCAGTCCTCCCGGCAGAGGAACTTCATGTCCATGTCCAGGATGAACAGGGTGGAAAGGATCTCGTCAAGATCTATCTCGTCCCCATCCAGTACAAAGAATTCAGGATGATCCTCGGCTTCTTCCTCCACTATGGTGGCCTTAAACTGTGTGAGCTTCACACTGTCAAACAAGCAGCCACAACGGTCGCAGACGCAGCTCATTTCTGTTTTCAGCGTCCCTTCCATGTGCAGCACACCGGCCTCGTTGTACACCCGGCCTTGGGCCCGGGGCCTGCTCTTATACTTCTGTACCGAAGGGAAATCCAGGCCCTGGGTATCCAGCTCGCATTGGAAAGGCAGGGACGCCCCGGGTACTTCAATTATCTCTCTCAGGTTCAGTCGCATAACAGCACCTCGCACAGTCGCCCTAGTATTATAGTTTACTTGTCAAGACTTGTCAACAACAATTTTCTATAGTATACTGCAAAAAGTTAAAAGTTTTCAGGAAGAATTTTGAAAGGCAGCTGGGAATATAATGAAAGAACTCACCGTCAGGCAGAACGATGCCGGGCAGCGGCTGGACCGCTTTGTGGGCAAGGCCGTGCCCCTGCTGCCAGAGTCGCTTTTGCAGAAGTACATCCGCCTAAAGCGCATCAAGCTCAACGGCAAGGGTGCCAAGCGGGACACCCGGCTGGAGGCCGGGGACCTATTGCAGCTGTATATAAACGACGAGTTTTTTGAAAAGCCCCGGGAGGAGAACTCCTACCTGAAGGTGGGCACTCCCCGGCTGAACATCGTCTATGAGGATGACAACATCCTGCTGCTGGACAAAAAGCCCGGTGTCCTGTGCCACAGTGCCGGACAGTGGGATTATAACACTCTCATTGCCAATGTTCAAGCCTATATGGCCCAGAGCGGCCAGTGGAAGCCCCGGGAGGAAAATTCCTTTGCCCCGGCCCTCTGCAACCGCATTGACCGGAACACCGGGGGCATAGTCATTGCCGCCAAGAACGCCGAGGCCCTGCGCATCATGAACGACAAGATACGGGACCGGGAGATAGCCAAGTACTATCTCTGCGCCGTCCAGGGCCGCCCCAAGCCCCCCTCCGGGGAGTTGAGGGATTACCTGTTCAAAGACGCAAAGAAGAACCAGGTCTTTGTGAAAGCCCGGCCTGAGCCGGGGGCCAAGACCGCCGTCACCAGGTACCGGCTGCTTGCTTCCAGCGGCAGGCTCTCCCTGGTGGAGTGCGAGCTGCTCACCGGGCGCACCCACCAGATACGGGCCCAGATGGCCCATGCGGGCTGGCCCCTGCTGGGGGACGGCAAGTATGGCCGGGAGAGCTTCAACCGGGACTTTGAGGAGAAGGGCCAGGCCCTCTACTCCTACAAGCTGCGCTTTGACTTTCCCACCGACGCAGGCAGCCTTAACTATCTCCGGGGCCGGGTCTTTACCGTCAGGCAGGTGGACTTTGCGGAAAAATATTTTGGAATAAAGGATCTGGATTTCTGATCCGATTTTGTAAGAGGCGATTTTAAAATGATAGAACTTCTATCCCGCATATTTATAAAGGACAGGGATAAGGTGAACGACCCGGCGGTGCGCCGTGCCTACGGCACCCTCTGCTCCGTCTACGGCATTTTCCTCAACGTGCTGCTCTTTGCAGGCAAGTATTTTGCCGGAGTCCTCTCCGGCTCCGTGGCCATTGTGGCGGACGCTTTCAACAACCTGTCCGACGCCGGCTCCTCGATTATCAGCCTTCTTGGCTTTGCCATAGCCGGCAAGAAGCCGGACCTGGACCATCCCTTCGGCCATGGCCGGGCGGAGTACCTGGCGGGGCTGCTGCTGTCGGCCCTCATCGTGGTGATGGGTGTGGAGCTGGGCAAGAGCTCCTTTGAGAAGATAATCCACCCGGAGCCGGTGGAGGCGGGGCTGCTGCCCGCCCTTATCCTAGTGGCCTCCATAGCCGTGAAATTTTACATGAGCCGCTACAACAAGGCCGTGGGCAGAAAGATAAGCTCCCCCTCCATGGAGGCCACGGCTACCGACTCCCTCTCCGACTCCATAGCCACCACCGTGGTCTTGCTGTCCATGGGCGTTTCCTACTTCTTCCACGTGAACGTGGACGGCTGGGCGGGATTGCTGGTGGCCGCCTTCATCATCTTTGCCGGTTACAACGCCATGCGGGACACCCTCTCCCCCCTGCTGGGCAAGGCCCCGGACCCGGAGCTGGTCAGGGAGATAGAGGAGACCGCTCTGGCCCACCCGGAGATAGTGGGCATCCACGACCTGATAATCCACGACTACGGCCCCGGCCGGGGCTTCGTGTCCCTCCATGCCGAGGTCAACGGCAAGGGGGAGATCTTCCAGCTCCACGACGCCGTGGATCAGGCGGAGCGGGAGATCCGGGAGAAGTTCGGCATCCTGGCCACCATCCACATGGATCCCATAGACTGCGACAACGAGCAGCTCAACGAGCTGCGCCAGGCTGTGGCGGAAAAGCTCACGGAGATAGACCCCCGGATAAAGATACACGATTTCCGCATGGTGCCCGGCCCTACCCACACCAACCTGATATTCGACGCCCTGGTCCCCGCCGAGCTGAAGCTGGGAGACAGGGCTCTGGAAGAGCAGATAGCGGCCCTGGTCCACAGTACCTGGAAGAAATATTACGCCGTGGTGGACATAGACCGCAGCTATGTTTAAAAATTTAATGCAAGCATAATCGGAGGGGCGGCATGGTTATTTTTACTCCCCTGTGGGAAACGATGAAGAAAAAGGGCTTTACCACCTATACACTGCGGGTAAAGTATGGTATAAGCGGCGCAACGGTGCAGCGGCTGAAGCGGAACATGTCCGTCTCCACCAACACCCTCTCCGACCTGTGCGATATCCTGGAATGTGACCTGGACGATGTGGCCCTGTACGTCCGGGACGAGAAGGACAAGTTCATAAAAAAGACGGATTATATCAAATAACAACACGAGTCCCGGAGCGAAAGCTCCGGGACCCTTTATTTTCTTTACTTGATTCAGCCCTGTTCTTTTCCCCAGTCTGGCCACTGCTTTTCAAACCAGGGATAGGTGCGGGGGTACATCAGCTGCACCGTGGAGGTGTAGACATAAAGTTCTCCGTATTGCCCATGGAATATCAGCTCGCCCCCGCCTGCGGCGGCGGCCTCAAAGGCGTAGTCCAGTTCGGGCTCCTGAAAGACAAAGACCGCCCGCTCAACATCCTCCACGCTGTAGATATTCTGAAGGTTCAGGTACTCCTGGGCTTTGAACATCGCCTGGTCGTTCCAGCCGCCGGATACCAGCTTACCATCGGAGCAGGCGGCCACCATAGGCGCCACGTTGGAGTGGCTGCCGTAGACCAGCTCATAGCCCTGTTCCGCCGCCCAGTCGGCTATCTCCTGGAAGGGGCTCTTCTCTCCCTCCAGGGCCTCTTTCACCGAGGGGATGTAGCTGGCGTAGATATTGCCCAGAGCCAGCAGGCACAGGAGCAGCGCCAGAGCGCCCGTCCTTGCAGGGCTCAGCTTCTCCAGCACCAGGGCCGTGGAGATGGCCAGCAGGGGGAAATAGGTGAAGAGATACACGCTGCGTATGCTTAAAGAGGTAAACAGTGCGGCGGCTATCACGGCGGCTATGCTTATCAGCAGCAGCCACCACAGCTCCGATATCTCCCCGCCCCGGCGCAGCTTTTTTATCTCCAATGCGGCGGCCCAGACCAGCAGCGCCGCCTGAAAGAAGCGGTTGCTGTGCAGACCGCTGCGAAGCTGAAAGTGACCCGTGAGCAACGCTTTGGATTCTTCAAATATTTTTATGATTTCCTGTTCTGTCATTTTTACATCACCATGGAATTTTTGTTGTTATCTGAATGTGTCCGGAGATGACGGCTCAATCCATAAGTGGAAGTCCACATGACGGTTCGCAAACTCCAGCGTTATTACACTGTTCAAACGCGTCAGTAAAAGCGAATAAGGTATATGCACCTCGTCATGCGCCGTAGCCACCGATACATTGGCGTCCCCGAGAATGTCTTCCGCTTCACGGATCGCTTTGATCAGATTCAGCATCCGCGTAAGTTTGTCCCGCAACTGCGCGTCAAACTCGTAAGTCGCATGGCATTCATGGCAGACCGCCTGAAAATCAGGATCAGCCGCATCGGAAAGATTGAATTTGACCACCGCCCCGCAGTCGCTGTTCAGGCAGTTGAAGTCTATTTGCGCTTTGGGTTCTTTTTTGCCAACAGCGGTCATTCTGCTTCCCTCCACAACCAATTATTCGCCGTCCTGCTGGCTCTTGATTACCTTCAGTATCTGACCGGGATTGCCAATGTTGGCAATGATTTCATTAATTACATCCGGATTGCGCAGCTTGCGCGATACCGAGCCCAGAAGCTGGAGGTACTCTTCCGGACGCTCGTCCGCCGCCATGATATAGACAATTACCCGTACCGGCTGGTCGTCCTGACTCTGATAGTCGGTGATAGGTTCGTTGCAGACACCAACAATGATGATCGGATCCGGAATGTTGTTTACCCGTATATGCGGCAGTCCAAGACCGTTGCCGACACCTGTGGTCATCATCTGTTCACGCTTCCAGGTGAGGCGGAAGATCAGATCGCGGTCCAGCTGCGAACGCTGTGCCGCCTTGGATATGATCTCGTTAAGAACTTCGAGCTTGGTTTTGCCTTTCAACATAACGATAGAGTCGTTATCGATATATTTGGTAAACGTAACTTTCATCTTTCTCGCCTCCGTTGAGAATTCAAGATTGTTATTTTGTTTTCATCACAAGTCAATCAAGATAATTTAGCCATTATGCCGTTTTTTTCAACTCTAAATAATAAAAAAGTATATCTTTTTCCTGATTACGGCAAAGGAAAAATTTTTTCGCCCGAATCATCAAGTATCAGTTGACACCCGTCGCTCCAGGAAATAATGTGACTTATTTTCCGGCTTCCTGAGTCTGCCGCACCGCCTCTTTTTACCCGCAGACGAACTTCCCGACCGGAACGTATTGACGTTAATTCCGTAATCCCGGCGCCGGATGTCACTTCGCCGGTGATCTCAAGCACCCGGCCGCCGCTGCCGGGAAGAATGCGCCCATGCCACTTTATCCCGCCAGCTGATGGTTCCGGTTCCGCAACCGGAGGCGCAGGAGTCGGCTCTGAAACGGGATAAGGCGGAGTGTATGCCGGATTGTATTCTATCTTTCTGGCACGCTGGCTGGTGTAGTCGCCGCAACGGACATTTACCGTGTATTCCATGATATGCTCCTGCCCGAAAGTATCGGTTCTGGCCGCAACCGCATAACTTACCTGCCAGTCGCCGAACTGCGCACTCTCACTGCGCTGATTCCGCGGTTTTACCGGATAATCCAGCCCGTCAAATAATAACTTTTCCTGACGGTCGGCAGCAATATAGACAACGTTTACATCCGGGGCAAAGCCGTCGCCGATACGCCATACCTTCAACGGCTTGCCGGGACGGATCGCAATTTCACCCTCCGCACGGGGAGGAACGGTTTGACAGCCCGCCAGAAACAGCAATATAATAAACGGAAGTAATCTCATAATTTCCTAATATAGAACTCTTCACTCCATTAGTCAAATTATTTTTTTATTTGCCTCAAATGCACTTGCGTGATATATTGAATGAAATTTTATCACTGTAATACAGGATTCAGCACTTATGATTATAAAGAAAATTTATCTCGGACGACTGGCTATTCCGCTGAAGACCCCGTTCGTTACCGCATTGCGCCGCGTCGAGGCGATGGATGAACTCATGGTGTTTATCGAAACCGGCGATGGCAGAGTCGGCCACGGCGAGGCTCCGCCAACCGCCGCCATTACCGGCGATACCATCGAGTCAATGACCGCCGCTATGCAGATAATGGCTCCTATGCTGATTGAACGGGATATAGAGACGGATTTCGCCGATATCCTGAATCTGGTTCATAATTCCATTCCCGGATGCACCAGCGGCAAGGCGGCGCTGGAGATCGCTTTGTATGACCTCTGGGCGCAGAGCCGCAATGAGCCATTGTTCCGCGCTCTGGGCGGGGTATCTCCGCACTTGCGTACCGGATTGACCGTCAGCATCGGTTCCGTCGAGAAAATGGTCGGCGATGCGGTTAAGGCGGTCAGCGCGGGATTCGATCACCTGAAAATCAAGGTCGGGCATAATGCGGAGGAGGACGTTGAACGCCTCTCGGCGATACGCGCCGCCGTCGGATCGCAGGTGGTGATCAGCGTCGACGCCAATCAGGGCTGGAGCGTCAATGAGGCGATAGCCGCCATGAACCGACTCGAAAGCGCCGGACTCAAATTCGACTACCTGGAACAGCCGGTAAAAGCGTGTGACCTTGAAGGATTGCGCACCGTAAGACGGGCAATCAAAACCCCGGTTCTCGCCGACGAAGCGGTGTTCGCCCCGGAAGACGCCTTAAGACTGCTCG
>CASFJB010000033.1 GCA_949294945.1 uncultured Eubacteriales bacterium | reverse complement strand
GGAATCCCGCCAATTCTCCTTCACCTTTACCCAGGTCTGGAGGTAGACCTTGGCCCCCATAAAAGTCTCTATATCCGTGCGGGCCAGCTCGCCAATCTTTCTCAGCATGGCCCCCTTCTTGCCGATTATTATGCCCTTGTGGCTCTCCTTCTCGCAGTAGATGGTGACCTCGATATCTATGATGCCGTTATCCCGCTCGGAGAACTTGGTCACCTCCACGGCGGTGCCGTGGGGTATCTCCTTATCCAGGCAGCGCAGCAGCTTCTCCCGCACCAGCTCGGCGCAGATCTGCCGCTCCGGCTGGTCGGTTATCATGTCGTCGGGGAAGAAATGGGGGCCCTCCTGGGCGTACTTTTCCAGCTCCGCCATAAGCTCCTCCACGCCCTCTCCCGTGCGGGCGGAGATGGGCAGGATGGCGTCGAACTTATAAAGGCCGCTGTACACAGACATGACCTCCAGAAGCCTCGCCTTGTCCACGGTGTCTATCTTGTTTATCACCAGCAGGGCAGGGGCTCCCACCTGGCCCAGGCGCTCTATCAGCGCCAGCTCCTGGGGCCCGGGGCTGGCCACCGGCTCAATGAGCAGCAGCACACAGTCCACATCCGCCACGCTCTCCCTCACCACGTTCACCATGTAGTCCCCCAGGCGGTTCTTGGGCTTGTGAAAGCCCGGAGTGTCCATGAGCACGAACTGAGTCTCCCCCCGGTTCACAATGGCGGTTATACGGTTTCTGGTGGTCTGAGGCTTGTTGGAAACTATGGCTATTTTCTCCCCCACCAGGGAATTTGTCAAAGTGGACTTGCCCACGTTGGGCCTGCCGCAGATGGTTATCATTGCCGATTTTGTCATATGTTCTTTCTCCCGTTTCAAATTTCGTCGCCCATTATGGCTTTCTCTCTCCGGCGCATCTGGGCCTTCATCTCGCCCTCGTCCACATGGTCGTAGCCCAGCAAGTGCAGCACCGAGTGCACCGTGAGATACATCAGCTCCCGTTTGAAGCCGTGGCCGTACTCCTCCCCCTGCCTCTCGCAGCGGGGCAGGGATATCATCATATCCCCCAGCAGCACCGCCCCGGTGTCCATGTCCCGCTCGCAGGCGTCGGCGTCAAAATGCCCCGGCTGAAGCTCATTCTGGGGAAAGCTCAGCACGTCCGTTGGTGCGTCCACATTCCGGAATTCTCGGTTGACATAATGTATGCCATCTTCATTGGTTAACATAACGCTTATGATGCAGGGCCTGTCCACGCCTTCGGCCTCCAGGGCCATGGCGGCGGCCTTCTTTATAAGGGAGGCGGCCTCCCTGTGGCCCAGATTCTTCACTTCCCGGCTGACGTATATCTCGTGCTCCATGATATTATCCCTTTCTGTATCTCTTGGGCGGCGCCTTCTTCACCGGCGTCTGCTGGGGATTTTTCTTGTCATAGACCTCGTAGGCCTCGATTATCTTCTGCACCAGGCGGTGGCGCACCACATCGGAGCCGGTGAGGGTGCAAATGGCGATATCCTCAATACCCTCCAGCACCTTCATGGCCACTTTCAAGCCGCTGGTCTTGTCCTCGGGCAGGTCGATCTGGGTGATGTCTCCGGTGATGACCACCTTGGAGCCGAAGCCGATACGGGTGAGGAACATCTTCATCTGCTCCCGGGAGGTGTTCTGGGCCTCGTCCAGGATGATGAAGCTGTCGTCCAGGGTGCGGCCCCGCATATAGGCCAGGGGGGCCACCTCGATATTGCCCCGCTCCAGGTATTTCTGATAGGTGTCCGCCCCCAGCATGTCGAAGAGGGCGTCGTACAGGGGACGCAGATAGGGGTCCACCTTGCTCTGCAGGTCCCCGGGGAGAAAGCCCAGGCGCTCCCCCGCCTCCACCGCCGGGCGGGTGAGGATGATGCGGTTGACCTCCTCCGCCCGGAAGGCAGCCACGGCGGCGGCCACGGCCAGGTAGGTCTTGCCGGTGCCCGCCGGGCCTATGCCAAGGGTGATGGTGTTTTTGGCTATGGCCTCGCAGTAGCTCTTCTGGCCCAAGGTCTTGGGCTTAATGGGCTTGCCCTTGGCGGTGATGCAGATCACGTCCCCGGCCAGCTCGCTTATCTTGGTCTCCTTGCCGTCCTTCACCAGCTTGATGATATAGCGAACGTTCTGAGCGTCTATATTCTCACCCTTGGCGGCCAGGGTCAGCAGGCCGTTGATGGCCTTTTCCGCCAGCATAACGTCCTCCGCCTCGCCGCAGATGTGTATCATGTCATCCCGATCCAGCACCTTCACTCCCAGCTCCGTCTCGATGATGCGCAGATTCTGGTCAAAGGAGCCGAACACGCTGATGACGTGCTCCATTCTTTCCACTTCGATGGTCTTATCTATCATGTGTATTCCTTTCTCAGCCGGGCATATCCACGGCCAGGGCTATATCTTCCAGGCAATGGCTGCGGAGAGTCAGCACATACACTCCGCCGATCTCCCCCTGGGAAAAGTTTTGGCTCAGCACTTCCCCCTCCACCGCTTCCAGCAGCTGCTTTTCCAGCTGACCGGCCATGGCATTCCTGTCATAGGCCTGCTGAAGCTGAGTATCATAGGGGATGAGCTCCTCCCGCACCAGGGTCACCGGCAGGGCAAAAAGCCCTTCCACGCCCAGTTTATATTCATGAATGATTTTATCACATCCGTCAATAGCTTTTCCACTATCAAAATAGAGATTTATGCGTCTTTTTCCAAATACTATGGCAAAGCGGCTGCGGCTCAAAAGGCCGGGCTCCTTTACCTCTTCCTCCGCCGGGCAGACGGCGCTGAGCTCGTGCCAGGTGTCCGCCATCACTTTGGCCTTGGCCCGGACAAATTTGCTGCCGTTGGATAGGGAGTCCATCACTCCGCTCACCAGCAGCTCACCCTCCAGCACCGAGGCCCCCTTGCTCACCACCGCTTTGCCGTTTTCCACATACATGCGTTTTATTATCCCGCTCTCCGATGCCACTATGTCCGCCGGGTCGCTCTGGGCGTATATCTCCGGCTTCTCCTGCCGCTCAACGATGACCGCCACGGCCCGGGAGCCGTTTATATTCACCGTCATCCAGCCCAGCTCCGGCAGCTGCTGCATCATGCTGCTGCGCACCAGGTCGGCGGAGACGGAGTATCTGTAGGTGCCCAGGTCCACCCCGCTGCGGGACAGGGCCCGGAGCACCTGTCCCCGGCTCAGCTTCTCATTGCCCACCACGTCTATCTCCCATACGAAAAGGGAGGAGGCAAACAGCAGCAGGGCCGAAGCCAGGAGGAAAGCCAGAAGCCCCCAGCGCCGCTTTATAAGCCTTCTGTCCCGGCTGCCGCCTCTGGCGCTGAGTACCTTCAGCTCACACATGCATTTCTCCCCCAGGGCCTGGAGCCGGGGATAGTCCGGCTCGTATACGTTCAGGCGCAGAGTACAGGCATCCACGCACTCTATGTCCCACAGCTCCACAGCCTCCAGAGCCGCAGCGTTCAGCAGCCCCTCCACATAGGCCCCGCAGGCCTCTATACGCAGCTTGCCCCTGAGTTTTTCATATATTCTGCCCATATCATTCCCACTCCACACTTTGTATCCTGCCCCTCACCAGCAGTTCCCGCCGGTTCATGGCCTCTATGCGCAGGCCTGAGCCGCTTATATTCAGCCTGCCCCGGCCCGCCGATACCACTATCCGCTCTTCCCCGTACTCCAGCACGCCTCTGTGATTTTCCACCACCGCCCGCCGGCCGCCGGTGACTGTGAGCTTCATAGCCCCCAGCAGAGCCTCCTCCGGCAGCTCCAGCCGCTCCGCCAGCTCCTGGGGCAGCTCCTTTATGCTTTTCACCGGCAACACCTCGATTCCGTATATATCTATGCCCCGGCTCATAACTTGATACATGGACAAGGAGGTGCCCCTATATGAAAAATCGTCTGTCCCTGCTCATATGCATCTGCGGTTTTGCAGCCCTTGCCCTGGCCTCTGCCCAGGTGATAGAGCGCTGCCGCTATGCTCTGGACCTGTGCCTGGAGCTCATCCTACCCTCTCTCTTCCCCTTTTTCGTTCTCTCGGGGCTTCTCAACCGCCTGGGCCTGCCGGGCTTTCTGGGCAGGCTTCTGGCACCGGCGGCCTCCCGCATTTACGGCATCTCCGGAGCCGGCGCCTCCGCCCTCTTTATCGGCCTCACCGGAGGCTATCCCCTGGGGGCCGCCTATATTGCCGACATGGAGCGCAGCGGAGCCGTCACGGCAAAGGAGGGAGAGCGGCTGCTGGCCTTCTGCAACAACTCCGGCCCCGCCTTTATTATCGGCGCCGTGGGGGCCGGGGCCTTTCACAGCAGCGCCGCCGGTTTCCTGCTCTACGGCATCCACATCCTCTCCGCCCTGCTCACCGGCCTGTTCTTCCGGCAAAGGGATTACTGCCGGGAGATCCAGCCGGTGCAGCTGGATTCGGTTTACATAAGTCAGGCATTTCCTGAGGCGGTGAAGCAGTCGGTGGCCTCGCTGATGAATGTATGCGGCTTTGTTATGTGTTTTACGGTGCTGGTGGGGCTGCTGGATGTGAGGGGCTATGTGTCTTTATTCTGCGGCTGGGCCGGGGAGCGTTTCGGGCTGGAGCTGGCCTTTTGTCATGCGGCCTTTACCGGGCTTCTGGAGCTGGGCAGCAGCGTAGGGGCCATGGCGGGGCTTAAGATCACGCCTATGAACATGGCTCTGGCTGCCGGGGTGTTAGGCTGGGGCGGCGTCTCGGTGCATTTTCAGACCATGTCGGTTTTGGCAGGGAGCAAAATAAAAGGCGCCCTGCATTTTGCAGGACGCCTGATAAGCGCCGTTATTGCCGCCGTACTGGCCTATTTGCTCACGCCGCTTTTCTTTTAAAAGGCGAAAACAATGCCCACCACAGCGGAGGCGGCAATAAAGAATATTGGGTGCAGGTCCTTCACCTTTTTTACATAGCGGGTGAGGATGAGCAGCACCGCCGCCAGGGCGATGGCCTTGAAGTTGAACAGATCCGTCAAAACTCCGGTGCTCTGGTAGAGCTCGGTATTGAACAGGGCCAGCTTCAGCACCAGTATTCCCGCGGCGGCGATAAGCCCCACGGAGCAGGGACGCAGTCCGTAGAAGCCGGCGTCCACATACTTGTTCTGGCGGAAGGCCTTCAGGGCCTTGGCTATAAGCAGGATGATTATAATGGAGGGGGCCACAAGTCCCAGGGTGGCGATGATCGCTCCCGGTATTCCGGCGGTGGTAAAGCCCACGTAGGTGGCCATATTCACGCCGATGGGGCCGGGGGTGGACTCGGACACGGCCACCATGTCCGCCAGCTGGCTGTGGGTGAACCAGCCGGTGGAGTCGGAAATGTCGTAGAGGAAGGGCAATGTGGCCATGCCGCCGCCCACTGCAAACAGTCCGGCTTTGAAAAATTCATAAAACAGCCGCAGATATATCATTTCCCTCTCAGCCCCACTTTCGTAAACAGGATGCCCGCAGCGGCGCAGAGGATGACGAACACTGCCGGAGAGATATCCAGAAACACCGACAGCACAAAGACCAGCAGGCACAGGGCCAAGGTTGCCTTATCCGTCACGGATTTTTTCCACAGCTTGGTCACGGCGTTGAAGATGAGCACGCAGACGCAGACTCTAATCCCCGCAAAGGCCTGCTTTACGGCAGGAATGTCCGCAAAGCTGGTGAGTATTCCGGCGATGAGGGTGATTATCACCATGGAGGGGAACACCACCCCCAGGGTGGCTATTACGCCCCCCAGGGTGCCCCGGCGCTTCTGGCCGATAAAGGTGGCGGTGTTCACGGCAATTACGCCGGGGGTACACTGACCCACGGCGTAATAGTCCATCAGCTCTTCTCTGCTGGCCCAATTGCGTTTGTCCACTATCTCACGTTCAAGGATGGGGATCATGGCGTAGCCGCCGCCGAAGGTCATGACCCCCACTTTTGCAAAGGCGACAAATAAATCTATCAGTTCTCTCATTTTCCAAGGGTCTGGGCGAATTCGTCATAGGCTTTCAGTTTCCCGGCGCACTGGGCGGCGCTCTCGCCCCGCACCAGCAGGTACACCTTTATCTTGGGCTCGGTGCCGGAGGGACGGACGATAAAGCTGCTTCCGTCAGCCAGCTCGAAGTAGAGCACGTTGGAGCCTAAGAAGGGAGTCTTGCCTAGTTTGCCCAGGCCAAGCACGAATATGCTGCCGTCGCTGTAGTCTCTGATGCGGATGACCTCCTGGCCGCCGATCTCCGTGGGAGGATTCTCCCGCAGTTCCTTCATCAGCTGCTGCATCTTCTGCAGGCCGTCCAGACCGGGCATCACCAGGTTCAGGGTCTTTTCCGCATAGTGGCCATACTTCTCATACAGGGCGTTCACCGCATCCATGAGGGTCATGCCCTGCTTGTGGTAGGATGCGGCCATCTCCGCCACCAGCAGGGAGGCGGTGACTGCGTCCTTATCCCGCACATAGTCGCCCACCATGTAGCCGTAGCTCTCTTCAAAGGCGAATATGTATTTATAGCTCTTGGCAGCCTCCCACTCGGCCACACGCTCGGCCATGAACTTGAAGCCGGTGAAGGTGTCCTCGAAGTGGACGCCGTTGGCCTCGCAGACGGCTCTGGCCATGCCGGTGGAGACGATGCTGGACAGGGCGCCGGCATTCTCCGGCAGAGTGCCGGTGGCCTTCTTTGCCCGGATGATATAGTCCAGCAGCAGCACGCCCATCTGGTTGCCGGTGATGACTTTATACTCGTCCCCCACTCTCACCATGGTGCCTATACGGTCAGAGTCCGGGTCGGTGCCGATGATAAGGTCGCTGCCCACCTTCTTTGCCAGGTCCACGGCCAGGTAGAAGCCCTCGGGATTTTCCGGGTTGGGGCTGACCACAGTGGGGAAGTTTCCGTCGATGACCATCTGCTCGGGCACGGGGTAGACATGCTTCAGTCCCAGGCGGGCCAGAGCTTCCGGCACCAGCTTGTAACCGCAGCCGTGGAAGGGGGTATAGACCACCTTAAAGTCGTCGGCCACTTCCTTTACCACTTCCCTGTCGATGGCCTGGGCCATGACCTGCTCCATGAAGGCCTGGTCGGTCTCCTCACCCAGGATCTCGATAAGGCCGGACTTCACCGCCTCGTCAAAATCGCAGGTCTTGAAGCCGGTAAAGATATCTATGGCCTCCATCTGCTTTGCTATGGCGTCGGCCTTCTGGGGGGGCAGCTGGGCCCCGTCGGACCAGTAGACCTTGTAGCCGTTGTACTCCTTGGGATTGTGGCTGGCGGTGACATTGAGGCCCGCGGCAGTCTTATAATAGAGCACGGCAAAGCTTAGCTCAGGGGTGGGGCGCAGGGAGTCAAAGATGCGGACACGCACGCCGTTGGCAGCCATGACGCAGGCGGCCTCCTTGGCAAAGGTCTCGCCGTTGAGGCGGCAGTCGTGGGCAATGACTATGCCCCGGCGCTTGGCCTCTTCGCCCTCGGCGCAGATAACATTGGCAAAGGCCTGGGTGGCGTGGCGGATGATGTGCACGTTCATGTGGTGCAGTCCCAGCTTCATGGTGCCTCTCAATCCGGCAGTGCCGAATTCCAGGGGGGCAAAGAAGCGGTTCTCTATCTCCTTCTCGTCTCCGGAAATAGCGTCCAGCTCTTTCCACTCCTCCTCGCTGAGGGCGGGGCTGTCCAGCCAATGCTGATATTCTTCCTTATAATTTCTTGCCATGATGTTTTCCTCCCTTGTTTTTAATCTGAGACTTCTTCCGCCTCGGCCAGGCACAGGGCCTGAGCTTCCTCCAGAAGAGATGAGGGCACATATATGTCCACTCCCTGGCCGCTCATTCCCAGTATCAGCTTGCCGAAGCTTCCGTCTCCCGGGTATATTCTCAAGCATGGTATGCCATATGCTTCCAACATGTTTATTCTCAGCTCATCGCTGAGGTCCAGGCTTTTGCAGTTGCACAGCAGAGCCGGAGCCTCCGGTTCTCCCCTGCTGTCCTTTGGCCAGCGCTCATAGAGCCGGGATTGGTCGCTCTTGCCCCAGTCCGTCTCTTTTCCCATTTTATTCCTCCAAAACTCCATAAGAATTTATCATATTATAATACTTAAAGTCCATTAAAACAAGTACCTTTATCAGCTTCCGGCCCTCTTCTTCAGCAGGGAACCCGGAGCGGCGTTCACGGCGATTATACCGGCGCAGACAAGAAGCAGCGCCGCAAGATTTCTCAGGGTGAACACCTGCTCCCCCAGCAGCAGGGCGGAGTAGCCCACGCCGAAAACCGGGATACTGAAGCCGTATATGGTGACCCGGCCGGTACTGTTATATTTAAGCAGCAGGCTCCACAGAGTGAAGGCCACGGAGGAGGCGGCGGCCAGGTACAACAGCAGCAGCGTGGAGGCCGGGTCAAAGCCCTCCAGCCTGCCGCCCATTATAAGGCCGATAAGCAGCATCACCAGGCTGCCGAAAATCAGCTGGACGGCGGTTAACACCGTGGTGTCCATCCGGCGGCTCAGCAGCTTTATGGTGACGCAGCTGGCCCCGTAGGCTATGGAGCCGATGAGGATGAAGCCCTCGCCGATAAGAGTAACGTCTCCCCCCAGAGCTCCTCCCTCCATATTCATGACCACTATGCCGCCGAAGCCCAACAAACAGCCCAGGCCCCTGCGCCAATCCATCCTCTCCCCTTTTATCACAAAATGGGCGATTATTATGGCGAAAAAAGTATAACTGGTATTGATCACCGCGCTCTTTGAGCTGGCGCAGTGGGCCAGACCTATGTAATAGAACACATACTGGGCCGTGGTCTGGAGCAGGCCCTGGCCGCACATGGCCGGCAGCTGGGAGGCATCCAGCTCCAGGCGGCCACGGCGGCTTATGGCAGCATAGGCCAGGGTCATCAGCCCCGCCAGCAGAAAACGAGCTCCCCCGTAAAGTATCTGGCTGCCGGAGCCCTGAATGTCCATCATCTGATAGCCCAGCTTTATCAGGGGAAAGGCGCTGCCCCACAGGGCGCAGCACAGCAGCGCCAGGCCGCTGACTGCCGCCGGACGCTGAAACTTCAAATTTTTATTGTCTTCCTGCATTTCTCTCTTATCTCTCTGTCCATTAATCCCTTTTGCTCTCCCCTGCCCCGGGCAGGCGGGAGGATTTTTACATTATGTAAACTCCGACGGGCAGTCCGCCGGAGTTTACATAATTAAATATACATAATTTATGCTACATAAGATTGATTACATAATTTGATTTACATAATCTTATAGTTCTTCTTTGCCCCAGGCTCGTGCCCGGTGCGCAGCAAAATCAGCAATGCCCGGCGGAGCTTGTGTCCGGCAAGGCTTATATCTTATGCAGCTGGTAGTCTCTGGTACCCAGGCCTATCTTCTGGGCGTGATCCAGGCAGGACTCCCACTCGGTGTCCGGGTGGTTCATATGGAAGTGATCATGATTGTGGTCCTCATGGCCGAACTTCTTCAGGTTGTCGTCCAGGCAGCTGCCCTCGATGACGGGCATCTTGTTGCACAGATCGGCGCAGGCCTGGTCCAGGGCCACCGGGTCAAAGGAGGCCAGCATGCCCACATCGGGGATGATGGGGATGTCGTTCTCCGCATGGCAGTCACAGTTGGGGGACACGTCGCAGATGAGGGAGACATGGAAGCAGGGCCGGTCCTTGCACACGGCATATGCATACTCCGCCATCTTGCAGTTGAGGAGCTTGAAGGAATCCTGGAACACCGGCTTCACGGCATTCTTGGGGCAGATGGCCAGGCAGCGGCCGCAGCCAACGCACCTGTTCTCGTCTATCCTGGCCTTGCCGCTTTCGATGATGGGTGCGCCGTGGGCGCAGATCCTGGAGCAGGCGCCGCAGCCGATACACAGTTTCTGGTTTACATAAGGCTTGCCGTCACAATGCTGTTCCATCTTGCCGGCTCTGGAGCCGCTGCCCATGCCCAGGTTCTTGATGGCGCCGCCGAAGCCGGCCTCCTCATGGCCCTTGAAGTGGGTCAGGGAGATGACAACGTCCGCGTCCATTATGGCCTGGCCTATCTTGGCCTCCTTAACATACTCCAGGTTGATGGGCACCAGCTGCTCGTCGCTGCCCTTCAGGCCGTCGGCTATGATAACATGGCAGCCGGTCTGGAGAGGGGAAAAGCCGTTGAGGTAGGCGGTGTCCATATGGTCCAGGGCGTTTTTCCGGCTGCCCACATAGAGGGTGTTGCAGTCGGTGAGGAAGGGCTTGCCCCCCAGCTCCTTCACGTAGTCCGCCACGACTTTGGCATAATTGGGACGGAGAAAGGCCAGGTTGCCGTATTCCCCGAAGTGCAGCTTGATGGCCGCATACTTGTCCGTAAAATCTATGCCCTCAAAGCCGGCGCTCTTCATAAGCCGGTGGAGCTTCTTCAAAAGGTTCTCATTGTTGGTAGCTTTAAAGCTGGTAAAAAATACGTCTGATTTAGCCACGGGCTATCCCTCCTGAATGATTATATGTCTGCTTTAATTTTCCAAAGCGCCATTCCGGTCTGCCGGCTCACTTGCCGGAGAGTATGTCCTTAAGCTTCAGGGCCTTGTCTATATTCCCCTCCACCTTCAGTCTGCCCAGCATCACGGCGGCCACAGGGTCGCTCTTGCCGGAGGCTATTTTAAACAGAGTATCGGCAGAACAGGTGAATATGGCATCCCTGTCGTGATACTCATAGGGCTCCACGTGGAGCTGTCCGTCCTTGACTTCCACATAGAATATACCCGATGCGTCCCCGGTAATGTTGAACTGGTAGGCCAGGTGCTCCCGGAACCGGCTCACGTCCACTCCGGCTATCATCCCTTTGACTTTTGAAAACATCTCGTTATAGGTCATGGCAACCTCCGTTTTACAAAATCAAGTCGGCTTTCGCCGCTTTTATAATAGTAACATTTTTCCACTCCCCGGTCAACGGGAAATCTGCTGCGCCGGCTCATGGCCGGGACATTGCAGCTTATTTCATGTATCTGCACATATACCGGGAAAAGCCCCCGGTTCCCTGCCCGCCGCTCCGGCCCGGTCTCCCAACATGGCCTTGATAATCTTTCGGGAAAAGTGTATAATCCTGCCATGATCTGTTTTCAGGAAGGAGGGTGCTCTGTGGCTGTAGATATGAAGCAGACGATATCCCAGGCGGCCAAGGATCTGCTTATGGACAAAAGCGTCAAAAGACTTACCGTAAAGGATATCGTGGAGAAATGCCACATCACCCGCCAGGCCTTCTACTACCACTTCGAGGATATCCCCGCCCTGTTTCGCTGGATGCTGGAGAGCAATGTGCAGCACAGCCTGATGCAATCCCGCTCCGCCGGAGACGGTGAGGAGCGGCTGCGCAGTCTCTTTGTTATGGGCATAAACTCCATGCCCTATGTGAAAAAGAGTATGGAGGGCAATTACCGGGAAGAGCTGGAGCGTTTTATCAGCCAGTATTTTCAGAGCCTCTTTCAGCAGGTCTGCGATGAGGAGGGGTTTTATCAAAATTGTACCCGCTTTCAGGTGGGGCTTATCCTGCGCTACCACTGCCAGGCCATTCTCGGGCTCTTCAGGAACTGGACCGAGGAGGACACAAAAAATCTGGACCAGATCGTCCACACCGTCTTTCGGCTTATGACTGAGGGCATTTCCCCCTCCGACTAAAACAAAAACCCACAGTTTGATAAAACGGCGGAAGTGTAAAGTTATTTTACACTTCCGCCGTTTTATCAAGGGATCTTCCTTACATCCCGGCGATTTTGAAAATTGAAGCCGAGGCCCTCCCGGCATACAATATAAGTCGTTAGGAGGTGCTTCCATGGCACATGAGATACTCTCCCTTAAACTCAATGAACTGGAGGACAGACTGGGAAAACTGCACAGCCGTATCCATCTCAGCGAGACCGCCGATCACAGCCGCCTTTGTCGTGAGATAGAGGCTCTGAAGCTGGAGGGCGCCCAGTCTGAGCTGGCCCTGCGAAAAAAGCTGGAGCTGTCCAAATCGGAGTATGTTTCCGTATTATATACGGCCTATGAACAGGTACAGCAGCTGATACAGGAAACAGAAACCAAGATACAGGCCTTGGCCCGGCAGCGTCCGGACCCCGCTTCCCTGGTGGAGGCAAAGCTGCTGCTGGCCGAGTACAGTCTGGACTTTGCCCACCAGGCAGCAGACACTGCGCTGCTCATATCCATGGATGCAATCGGCAGCCAGCTGCTCCGACAGGAACATCAGGAAGGAGAAACATATGAAAGAAGTTAAATCGCCAAAGCGTCCCCTGCTGTATTATTACTGCATCGTATTGCTTATAATCTTTCTCTTCAATCTGCTGGTAACACCGCTGCTGACTCAAAACCATGTGGTCAATGTGGATTACGGGACCTTCATGGACATGATCGACGAAGGGGATATAGGCATCGTCCAGGTGGAGGATACTCAGATAATATTCACCAACAAGGACGATACTCAGATATATGAAACGGCGCCCATGGAGGACCCCAGTCTTACGGAGCGGCTCCACAATTGCGGCGCCAAGTTCGACCGGGTCATCGAGGAACCCACCTCGCCCATCCTGAGTTTCCTGCTCACCTTTGTGCTGCCTATACTTATCTTCGTCGGTCTGGGCCAGTACATGAGCAAAAAGATGATGGAGCAGGCCGGCGGCAAGAACTCCATGTCCTTCGGCTTGGGCAAGAGCAACGCCAAGGTCTACGTCCAGTCCACCAAGGGCATCCGCTTTGCGGATGTGGCCGGTGAGGATGAGGCCAAGGAGAGCCTCCAGGAGATAGTGGACTATCTCCACGATCCCAGCAAGTACACCGAGGCCGGAGCCACCATGCCCAAGGGCATTTTGCTGGTAGGCCCTCCGGGCACCGGCAAGACCATGCTGGCCAAGGCCGTTGCCGGCGAGTCCAACGTCCCCTTCTTCTCCATCTCCGGCTCCGAGTTTGTGGAGATGTTCGTGGGCATGGGCGCCTCCAAGGTGCGCGACCTCTTTAAGCAGGCCAAGGAAAAAGCCCCCTGCATAGTTTTCATCGACGAGATAGACGCCATCGGCCAGAAGCGCAATTCCGGCAGCGGCTACGGCGGCAACGACGAGCGGGAACAGACCCTCAACCAGCTGCTCACCGAGATGGACGGCTTTGAGGAGAACACCGGCGTCATCATCCTGGCCGCCACCAACCGGCCCGAGAGCCTCGACCCCGCCCTCACCAGGCCCGGACGCTTTGACCGCCGGGTGCCGGTGGAGCTGCCCGACCTCCAGGGCCGGGAGGCCATACTGAAGGTACACGCCAAGAAGATAAGGCCCGCCGAGGATGTGGACTTCCACACCATCGCCCGCATGGCCGCCGGCGCCTCCGGCGCGGAACTGGCAAACATCATAAACGAGGCCGCCCTCCGGGCCGTGCGCAACGGCCGCACCATAGTCACCCAGTCCGATCTGGAGGAGAGCATTGAGGTGGTCATCGCCGGGTACCAGAAAAAGAACGCCGTGCTCTCTGACCAGGAGAAAAAGGTGGTGGCCTACCACGAGATCGGCCACGCCCTGGTGGCGGCAAAGCAGACAAACTCTGCCCCTGTACAGAAGATAACCATCATCCCCCGCACCTCCGGCGCTCTGGGCTACACCATGCAGGTGGAGACCGGGGACAAGTTCCTCATGAGCAAGGAGGAGATAGAAAACAAGATAGCCACCTACACCGGCGGCCGTGCTGCCGAGGAAGTGGTCTTTGGCTCCGTCACCACCGGCGCCTCCAACGATATAGAGCAGGCCACCAAGCTGGCCCGGGCCATGATAACCCGCTACGGCATGAGCGAGGAATTTGACATGGTGGCCATGGAGACGGTACAGAACCAGTATCTGGGCGGCGACACTTCCCTGGCCTGCGCCCCCGACACTCAGAGGGATATAGACCGCAAGGTGGTGGAGCTGGTGAAGAAGCAGCATGGTAAGGCCATAAAGATTCTTCAGGACAACCGCTCCAAGCTGGACGAGCTGGCCGGCTTCCTCTATGAGAAGGAGACCATCACCGGAGACGAATTCATGGACATATTGACAGGAGGCGACAAGCAATGAGAAGGCGCTCAGGTTTCGGCTGGCTTCAGCTTCTGATAGGCATACTGCTGATAGTATTGGGTATCTGGGCCTTCACCGACCCGGACCTGGCCCTCACCGGCATGGTGATCGCCTGCGGCATCGCCGCCATCATTATGGGTATAGCGGATATACTCCTGTTCGTGCAGGTGGAGCGCTTCACCGGCTTCGGCCCCAGCCTGTCTCTGGTCTCGGGCATACTCAGCGTCATGTCCGGCATCATGCTGCTGGCCTATCCCCGGACGGGAGTGATAATGCTGACCATCCTGTTCCCCATCTGGTTCATCGCCCACTGCATTTCCAGGCTGTCCCATCTCAGCAGTATCCGGCTCATAGCCGGCGACGGCAGCTTCTATTTCACACTTGTGATAAACATCATCGGGCTCATTCTGGGCGTTATGATGTTCCTCAGCCCCATATTCACCGTGAACACCATACGCTGCTTTGCCAGCGCCTACCTCATATTGCTGGGCATCGACAGTGTGGTAATGGCCGCCAGCAGGATGGGCATGCGGCGCTGAGAAAGGAGCAGCGGATTTTTGAACACCATTCCCCTTTTGACCACCCTGGACCGGAACTATCTGCCCCAGCTCCAGGTGCTCCTCTGCTCCCTGCATGTGAACAATCTCGGGGACAGCTTTTCCCTCTGGCTGCTCCACAGCGGCATCCCGGAAAAGGAATTCATGGGTATCCGCAGCCAATGCGGGAAATACGGCTATGACCTCTCCCCCTTCAGGTGGACACAGAGCTCTTTCAGGACGCCCCGGTCACCAGACAATAGCTGAAAACATTAAAAACCGCCGGGAAGGGTTTGGATTATCCCAGGCCGAGCTGGCGGAAATGGTGGAGGTAACGCAGTCCGCCGTGAGCCGGTGGGAGCACAGAGAAAGTGTTCCGCTGTTGAAGTACCAGAAGAAACTGGCTATCCTGTTCGGCTGCTCTGTTGATGAGCTGAACAGCAAGGGGTGATTCGATGCACCCGAAGCGCCTTCAGTACCGGGTCTTTAAGTGCCTTAAGCGAAAAGCATCATAATAGATTGAGAGAGGGGCGACTCCCCTCTCTCGTTTTTTTATTTTGCGTACTCCATGAGTGGATACGCCTGCGGTGGTTTATATGCCGTGTAGTCATCAAAGGTCTTGAAAAGTAGAGACGGCTGTGAATAGGTCATCAGCGGATTGTTGGTTGTAGCAGTCTGTTGTGATACCGTTCCTCGCCAAGCATCGAGTACATAAGCTTGCCGTGCAAGATCTCTGCTTTCCGCTGTCACTCTACCAGTTCTCGTCTGCGATTCTTTGCTCATAAGCCCGGTTTTTACAAGCCCGTCCTGAA
>CASFJB010000032.1 GCA_949294945.1 uncultured Eubacteriales bacterium | reverse complement strand
CATGGGCGCCATGCCCTTTGAGGACTTTGCCGCCAAGATCGGCCAGGAGATCAAGGACAGGGTCAACAACTGAAAAATTCAAATTTGGTATAAACACAGCGCCGGGACTATTCTTGTCCCGGCGCTATTTCTATACCGTCTCAAGCTTTTCGTTCAGCTTTTTGTATATCCGCTCCACGAACCAGGGCTCGGTGGAGACCTCCAGAGCCTCCTCCAGGGAGAACCAGGCCACGCCGCTGTTCTCCTCCCTGCAGACGTGGAGAGTTTCACTCTCGTCGGCCTCCAGCAGATAGGTCACATTCATGTGCAGGTGGCTGGGCACATACTCCCCGTTTTTTTTGTGGCCGTCCACGGTGAGCACTTCCAGTGAATAGATGTCCTCACTCAGGGGCCTGGGGTTTTTGACTCCCGTCTCTTCCTGCACCTCCCGCAGGGCCACGGCCAGCAGATCTTCCTCGCCGTCGGCATGACCGCCGGTCCAGGACCAGGAATCGAAAATGCGGTGATATACCAGCAGGGTCTTTGTGCGCTGTGGGTTCACTATCCAGGCGGAGGCGGTCATGTGGGCAATGAGATTGCTGCGGAGAAAGGCGTCGCCGTTTCTGTGCAGAAAATCCAGAATGACTGTCTTATCATGGCGCTCCTGTTCATTAAAAGGCTGGTAGCTCTCTATATCTTCCCTTATTCCCATCTCTCACTCCGCAACGGCGTATATATCCCGGCGCAGGTGCAGGAAGGTGGGCAGGGAGCGGCGCACCTCGTCCACTCTGTCCAGGTCGATGTCGCTGTAGAGTATCTGCTCGGTCTCGTCGCAGGTGGCAATCACCTGGCCGAAGGGGTCGCATACGGTGGAGTGACCCCAGCAGGGATAGCTGAATCCCTCGTAGCGGGCGGCGGAGGCCCCCACCATAAACAGCTCGTTGTCCACGGCCCTCATGCGCAGGGACAGCTCCCAGTGGGCCGGGCCGGTGGAGGTGTTGAACTGGGCGGGGAGGAAGATTATTTTGGCCCCTCTGACTGCCATGGCCCGGAAGAGCTCCGGGAAGCGCAGGTCGAAGCAGACGGCGCAGCCCATCTTGCCGAAGGGTGTGTCGAAGACGGTTATCTTCTCTCCCGTGGCAAAGGTGGACGACTCCCTGAACTTCATGCCCGGCAGGTCCACGTCAAAGAGATGCACCTTTCTGTGGCGGGCGATCTGCCTGCCCTGGCTGTCAAAGACGAAGCAGGTGTTGTATATGCTGCCCTCATCGGTCTCCGGCACGGAGCCGCCCACCAGCAGCACGCCGAATTCAGCAGCCCAGCGGGACATGGCATCCACCGCCTCATAGTGACCCAGGGCGGCGTATTTTTTAAAGTATTCCTTGGAGTAGGGACAGTTCCACATCTCCGGCAGCACCACGATCTCGGCGCCGTTGCCGGCGGCCTGGGCTATCATCCTGTAGGCCTTGTCCATGGTCTGGTGCTGATCCAGCTCAGTTCTTATCTGACATACGGCAAGCTTTGGCATTTCAATCCCTCCAGATAATTTTCTATATCGAAATCCGCTGTTTTCTCGTCTTTGCGCAGGTACAGCGGGTGGTGTGGGTGGCCTTTGACGGAGCACTTACCGGCTCTGAGCCAGTGGGCGCCGTACTGCTGCCCCAGCTCCACCATCTCCCTGACGCAGCCGGGGAGGTAGGGCCGCTTTTCGATGATGGCGCCCCAGGCGGCCCAGACGGCGGGGGAGATGCCCGGAGCCACATTTTGCAGTATGTAACGGAAGGCGGCCATGTTCTCCCTGTGTAGTCGGGGATTCAGCTCCCGGTCCATGTCGTCGGGGCGGGTGGCCCGCTGGGCATAGACGTTGAACATTATCCAGCTGTCGAAACCGTTGCCGGCGGCGATGCGGGAGACGGACTTGAGAGTGTTGTCCAGATCGTCGGGCCGGGCGGTGGAGGGGTTTATGCCTATGCATATAAGGGGATTTTTGCCCCGGGTACCCAGGATGTAACGGTACTCCGTGTAAAAATCCGGCACGTACAGCCACTTTTCGCTGTCGTAATCCTCGCCCCGGCCGGAGAGACTGAGGGCCTCTTCAAAGCTGAGGATGTCTATGGTCTGGCTTGCGCCCTGGGGAATGTGCATGGAGGCAGCTCCTTTACATTATCAAATACACCACCAGCGGGATGGTGAGCATGGATAAAACAGTGGACAGCAGTATACCCTCGGAAGTATAGACCGCATCCCGGTCGTATTGAATGGCCAGCACTGAGACGATAACGGCGCTGGGGCTGGCGGCTATTATGGTGGAGGTGACCTTCAGCACCATATCCTCCGTGACGAAGCCCAGCAGCAGCCACACTAGCAACGGACAGACCAGCAGCCGAATGAAGCTCATTATGTACAGCTTCCAGTTTTTAAAGGCATCCAGCAGACCCACGGAGCCCAGGGATGAGCCGATGACTATCATGCTCAGGGGCATGGTGGCGGAAGCTGTGGTGCTGAAGAGATCCCGCAGGACCTGGGGAACAGGTGGATGCGTAACGAACAATATAAGGGCCAGGAAGGTAGCCAGCAGGGGGACGGAAAAGATATCTTTCAGCCTCATGGCGCTCTTGCCTCCCCCCTGGAGACGGTATACGCCGTAGGTGTACAGTATCACGTTGAAGGGGATGCAGGACAGGGAACAGTAAAAAACTGCCTCACTGCCGAAGAGGGCCTCCACCACCGGCAGGGCTATGAACATGTTGTTCACCACTGCGATGAGCAACTCGAAGAGGGGTGCTTTTTCTCCCAGCCTCATGACCCGGCAGCTGACGGCGGCCAGCACCCAGCCCACCACGATGGCAATGCAGAGCGCCAGCATGACTACGGCCAGTTCTCCTCCGCTGAGTCTGGCATCCGTGACCAGAACGGAGTTAATGATGGTGGCAGTCATAAATACGTTTATCACCATTTTGCTGGTGTCCCGGGTAAACTCCTTACCTGCGAAATTGGTCTTGGCGCAGAGATAGCCGATGACCATCAGGACAACGAATATGGTCATCTTGGGAATGAGGGCTGAAACTTCCATGGACAGGGCTCCTTAAATGTTAAGAATGAGCTTTGCTATATAGATATATATGAGCAGGGACACAGCGTCGGTGACGGTGGATATAAGGGGATTTGCCATCACCGCCGGGTCAACGCCGATTTTTTCTGCCATAAGGGGCAGCATGGCGCCCACCACTTTAGCAAACATTACGATAAACACTATGGACAGGCTCACCGTGGCCGCTACCAGGACGGTGACATTGGCGTTGTGGAGCAGCCAGCTGTCCACCAGCAGCATCTTGCCGAAGTTTACCAGAGCGAGGGACAAGCCGCACAGCAGAGCCACCCGCCATTCCTTCCATATGACCCGCAGGGCGTCCTTGGGCTCGGTGTCGCCGATGGAGAGGCTGCGTATCACGGCAGTGGAGGCCTGGGCGCCGGAGTTGCCGCCGGTGCCCATGAGCATGGGGATAAAGGCAACCAGACCCGCCTGGACCGCCAGCATCTGCTCGAAGCTGGTGAGGATCATGCTGGTGAAGGTGGCCGAGAGCATGAGAAACATCAGCCAGGGTATGCGGTTTTTCCACATCTCTGCGGGGCCCGTGCGGGAATAGGGCTTGTCCGAGGGCAGGATACCGGCCATGATCTCGAAGTCCTCCGTGGTCTCCTGCTCCATGACGTCTATGATATCGTCAACGGTGACTATGCCCACCAGGCGGCCCTCGGTGTCCACCACCGGCAGGGCCATAAGGTCGTAGTCGGAGAACTTCTCGGAGACGCTCTCCTGGTCCTCGGTGGTGGAGGCAAAGATCACGTTCCTGTCCATCAGGTCCTCGATTATGGTGTCGTCATCGTTTAGAAGCAGGTCCTTGACGGTGACTATGCCTTCCAGCTTCCTGTCTGCGGAGATGACGAAGCAGACATAGATGGTTTCCTTGTCCTCTCCTATGCGCCGGATGCGGGCAATGGATTCCCGCACGTTCATGTATTTTTTAAGGTCCACGAACTCCGAAGTCATTATGCTGCCTGCGGAGTTTTCCGGATAACGGAGATACTGATTGATAAGGCTGCGGGTGCCGGGGGTGGCGGCGCGCATCACGCGCTTGACCACATTGGCGGGCATTTCCTCCATCATGTCCACCGCGTCGTCCACGTACAGCTCTTCGATTATCCCTGCCAGCTCCGAGTCGGTGATGGAGTTTATGATGCGCTCCTGCTCCGGAGCCTCGAAATTGGCAAAAACATCTGCCGCCGTTTCCTTGGACAGGAGCCTGAACACCATGGGCATGCGGTTGTCCTCGATTTGGGTGAGGAATTCAGCCACGTCGAACTCGTTCATTTCCTCCATGCGCCGCTGGAGCTGCTTCATGTCCCGCCTGTCCAGCAGCTCGGTGAGCTCATCGCTGCGCTTTTCCTGCAGGGCCTCAAAATCCATATGTTCGCTGTTTTCCAGCTCGTCCAAAATCATCACCCCCGGTGAGAGTTAATAGGAGCTCACAGCCCCAGATATTCCTGCTGTTCCCGGCTGAGGGAGTCTATCTCCACTCCCAGGGCCTTCAGCTTGCGCAGGGCCACGGCCTCGTCCAGCTCTCTGGGCACCGGGATGACTCCGGGCAGCAGCTGCCCCTTGTGGCCTGCCAGATATGCCGCGCTGAGGGCCTGGACTGCAAAGCTCATGTCCATGATCTCCGCCGGGTGCCCGTCTCCGGCGGCCAGGTTAACCAGCCTGCCCTGAGCAATGGTGAAAAGGGTCTTGCCATTAGGCAGCACATAGCCCTGGATATTGTGCCGGGCCTCGTATTTCTCCACGGCCAGCTTCTCCAGCCCCGCCATGTCCACCTCCACGTCGAAGTGTCCGGCGTTGGTGAGGATGGCTCCGTCCTTCATCACTTCAAAATGCTCTTTGGTGATGACGCCGCTGCAGCCGGTGACGGTGATGAACATGTCTCCCAGCTCTGCCGCCTTGGCCATGGGCATCACCTCATAGCCGTCCATGACGGCCTCCAGGGCCCGCACCGGGTCGGTCTCTGTGACTATGACCTTGGCGCCCAGGCCCTTGGCCCGCAGGGACACTCCCTTGCCGCACCAGCCGTAGCCGGAGACTACCACGTATTTGCCGGCCACTATAAGGTTGGTGGTGCGGTTGATGCCGTCCCAGACGGACTGGCCGGTGCCGTAGCGGTTGTCGAACATGTGCTTGCAGTCGGCCTCATTGACCATCACCATGGGGAAGCGGAGGCTGCCCTCTTTGGCCATGGCCTTGAGCCGGTGTATGCCGGTGGTGGTCTCCTCGCAGCCGCCCAGCACCTGGGGGATGAGGGAGGTGTATTTGGTGTGCATCAGGTGTACCAGGTCGCCGCCGTCGTCAATAATGATGTTGGGCCCGGCCTCCAGCACCTTGCACAGACAGTCCTCATATTCCTCCATGGAGCAGCCGTAGCGGGCAAAGACCTCCATGCCGCCGGCCGCCAGAGCTGCCGCCACGTCGTCCTGAGTGGAAAGGGGGTTGGAGCCGGTGACGAACATCTCAGCTCCTCCCATCTCCATGACCCGGCAGAGGTAGGCGGTCTTGGCCTCCAGATGTACCGACAGGGCTATCTTCAGCCCCCGGAAGGGTTTTTCCCGGGCAAAGTCGGCGCCTATGCCCTTAAGGACCGGCATGTTCCGCTCCACCCACTTTATCTTCATTTCTCCCGAAGAAGCCAGATTAATGTCTCTTATATAGCTCATGCAGATACCTCCCGCGATTTTTCTCACCAGAATATTCTACCACGCCAAAGTTTTTATTACAAGGACAAGATATGCTGCGGGGCATACTCTCCCGGTGTTTTCCGCTTATTTTTCATGATTAAAAATCCCTATTCAACAGCGCCGTATGACCGACTTCTTGATATTACATAACTATAATAAATTTATCTTATGTAAACTCAGGGAGGCAAGATGATGGAGTTTGGGGGACAGGAGAAACTGAGGGCGCTGAAAGGCGGGGGAGCCCTTGGTCAGTTGGACGGACGCTTTCTTTTGGCGGGCCGCTGCGGCATATATATGAGCCTTGGCTGTGCCATGGCCTGCGCCCGGGTGCTGGAGAACGGGGCGCCCTTCGGCATGGCCATGGCGGCCTGTTCTGGGGCGGGAGTCAGCGGGGTGTTTGCTCTGGCGGGGGCGGCTTTGGGCTATCTCATCAGCGGGGGCATAGAGTGGGGCATACGCTACATAGCGGCGGCGGTGCTGGTGTATACGATTTCCTTTGTATTTCACGAGCTGAGCATATATAAAAACCCCTATTTCATGCCCACTGCGGCGGCGCTGGTAATGGGCTTCACCGGCTTTCTGGGCAGCTTTTCCACAAGCTCCGGGGCGGTGCCCCTGGCGGCGGAGCTGTTTTTGGAGACGGCCCTGGCCTTTGGCGGAGCCTATTTCTTCCGGGAGGCGCTGAGCTCCCGCCCCTGTACCACAGAGACGGCGGAGCTGCGCCACAGCGTATCGGTGATGATAATGGCGGCCTGCCTGCTGATGGCGGCCTCCCGCCTGGTGATATTCCAAACGGTGTCCCTGGGCCGGGTGCTGGCTCTGCTGCTGGTGATGACCTCTGCCATGAAGGGGGGCCTGCTCACCGGGGCCGCCGTAGGCACGGTGCTGGGCCTGGCTATGGACGTGTCCCATCAGGGCGCGCCATTTTATACCATGGCCTATTCCTTTTCCGGGCTGCTGTCCGGGGTTTTCGGCAAGCACGGCCGTGTGCTTTTTGTTCTCAGCTTCATCCTCTCCGGGGCCCTGGCGGTGATATGCGCCTGGAACACCCAGGTGTATGTGGGGGCGCTGTTTGAGACCTTCTGTGCCTCGGTGATATTCATGCTGCTGCCCTCCACTTTGCTGATGCATATCGGCCTGATGCTCCAGAGCATGGAGCGGGGCAGCGGGGAGACGGGCCTGCGGCGCTTTGTGGCCGGGCGGGTGAAGAACCTCAGCGAGGCCTATGCCCAGCTCTTTGACACTGTGCGCCGCAGCATAACCGAGCCCTATAACGACGAGAACATAGCCCGCATCTACGACCGGGCGGCGGACGAGGTCTGCGTGCGCTGCAAGTACAAGAACCGCTGCTGGAATGCCGAGTATATGGACACCCTCTCTGCCATGAACGATGCCACCAAGGCCATGATTGACCACGGCAGCCTGGAGGTGCAGGACCTGCCGGAATTTTTCCGGGCCAAGTGCGAGAACCTGCCTGCCTTTGTGGCGGCGGTGAACGGAGAGCTGCGGGGCATGTCCTACCGCCGTCAGCTGCGGACCTACCTGGCGGAGAACCGGAACGTGGCCTGGGGCCAATATCTGGACATCTCCCAGATATTGGGCAGCGTAGCCGGCGAGCTGGGAGGCAAGGGCGCTGCGGAGCCGCTGACGGAGCGGCGTCTGCTGCGTTATCTCAGGGGTCTGGATATGGATGCCGACGCCTCGGTGTACCGGGACGGCAGCGGCAGGCTGCGCATCACAATAGAGTGCGGCAGCCTGGCTCCCCTGCTGAGGGATGAGGACTATCTGGAAAAGCTCTCCCAGGTGGTGGGAGCGCGGCTATGCCAGCCCTATGAGCTGGGGGAGGACAGCTCCAGCCTCACTCTGCTGGAGGCAGAGCCTCTGGCGGTGTCCGTGGGCATAGCGGCTTTGAAGAAGCGGGGCGAGCGGGTAAGCGGAGACAAAGGCACCTACTTTAAGACCGATGCCGGGGTGCTCTGCGTCATCCTGGCCGACGGCATGGGCTGCGGAGACGAGGCGGCAAAAGACAGCGGCCAGGTGGTGGAGATCCTGGAGAAGTTCCTGCGCTCCGGGGTGGACCCGGCGGTGGCCATGAAGATCTTGAATTCCGTGCTGCTGCTCCGGGGCGGGGACAGCTGGGGCTATGCCACGGTGGATCTGATGTGCGTGGACCTGTTTTCCGGGGAGACCTGTTTTTATAAATACGGGGCGGCCCCCTCTTATGTAAGGAACGGCCGTAATATAAAACGCATAAAATGTGAGACTCTGGCGGCGGGCCTCACCGGTGGGGACGGTATAGCCCCGGACATCGTGCGCATGCGCCTGCGCCCCGGTTCTACCGCTGTCATAGCCACCGACGGTGTCCTGGCGGATACTGAGGACGACTGGCTCAAAGAGCTGCTGCTCCGGGGCTGGGAGGACATGAAGGAGCTGGCCCGGGCGGTTTTGAAGGAGTCGGAAAAGCGCTACGGAGCAGCCGACGACATGACCGTAGTCACCGTGAGAGTGGAGGAGCGCCTATGAGATACAGCCTGAGAGACAGGCTCATGGACCTGGTGGGCAGCCTGCCTCTGCGCCTGGGCCGCCTTGGAAGGCGGGGCCGCCGGGAGAACCTGCCGGTGGTGCGGGGCAATATGCGCCGCGTCATTGTGGTGCAGCCCCCGGACCCCATGTTTACCCAGGCCATGTTCATCCTTCGGGACGACTATTTTCAAACTCCCGGCGTAAGCAGCCAGGAGCTGCTGCGCCAGGCCCGGAAGGCTGCCCGGGACTATGTAGACCAAGCCATACCTGCCGACCCGGTGCGTCCGGTATTTCCCACCGCCATGTCAGTTTTTGCCCTGGGAGCGGCAGCGGCCATATTTGCACTTTGGCTGGGAGGGGTGATATAGAGAATAGGGAATAATGAATAGCCAATAGCGGCTAAAAGTAAACGCTCCCCGATACCGGGGAGCGCTTACAGCTTATTAAGGAGCATGTCAGGCTCAGCGCCGGCCCTTTCCGCCGGCCAGACGGTAATGGCCTTTGCCCAGCTTTTCTATTTCCCCTGAGGCGTAGAGCTTTGCCAGCACCCGCTGCAGCTGGCGGCGGCTGCACCTGAGCTGCAAGACCGCCGCTTCGATGCCCTTCAGCTCATGGGAGGGGCAGACCTGCTCCAGGTACAGCAGCACCCTCTCTTCTATGGTCTCCGCCGGAACGTCCACAAAGGCGAAGAGCCGCAGCTTGTCGCTGCAGGAGCGCAGCAGCATGTGGAGAAAAGGAACATCCTGCTCCAGCTGTTCTCTGTGTTTTTCCACCGGCAGCACCAGGCAGCTGAGGGGAGTCACCGCATCGGTGAAAAATGGAGTCTCTCCCTGGCCGAAGAGCTCCATATCCCCCAGCAACAGGGGGGCGCTTTGCTGGTTCACCGGGGATATGCTGCCGTTGCTGCGTATGCCGTATATCCGCACCGTACCCTCCACCACGAACAGCAGCTCCTCCATTTTCCTCCCGGGTACAGTCACCGGCTCACCCTTGTCGTAGCGGCGCAGGCTGAAACGCAGGCCCGGGGTGGAAAAGCAGTCTGCTATTCCGGACTTTTCCAGCCAATGGGCCAGCAGCTTCTCATCTTTGACCGTTTTCAAATTCCCTCGCCTCCCTGAAAGTATTGTGCCATATGGCACAGAAAAAATCAAGCTGTGGGGGTATAATCACCCGGAGTTTAAAAAGCGAGGTATGGTAATGGAAAACGAGATTTTTAACGAGACGAGAGTCTCCCGGGCATATTTCCGCCTGTCTCTGCCCCTGGTGCTGAGCATGGTGGTGACTCTGATATATAATCTGGCGGACACCTTTTTTGTGGCCCAGACCAACGATACCAACATTGTGGCCGGAGTCTCTCTGGGCATGCCGCTGTTCACCATGCTTATGGCGGTGGGCAATATCTTCGGCCAGGGGGGAGCCTCTCTGATATCCCGGCTGCTGGGAGGCGGTGACAGGGAGGGCGTGCGCCGCGTCAGCTCCTTCTGCTTTTACATGACCATAGCTCTGGGCGTAGTCATCGGCGGGCTTATGCTTCTTTTCCGTCTGTCCATGCTGGCTCTGATAGGGGCCAATGAGGACAGTTTTTATCACGCCTCCAGCTATTATATATATCTGGCCGTGGGGCGCCGGCGGTGATGCTGTCCTTCATCCATTCAAATCTCCTGCGCTCCCAGGGCATGTCCAAGGAGTCCATGGCCGGGACGGTGCTGGGGGCCCTGGTGAATATCGTTCTGGACCCCATCTTCATCTCCGGCCTGGGCTGGGGAGCTGCCGGGGCTGCCATAGCAACCGTGATAGGCTACCTGGTGTCGGACATTTTCTTTGCGGTGATAGTGGCAAAGCGCAGCGCCATACTATCCATGTCTGTCCGGGAACTGCGTGTCCCGGCCTCCAGCATCGGTCAGATATTGGGCATAGGCGTTCCCGCGGCAATAGTGAACCTGATGCAAAGCCTCAGCGTGGTGCTGGTCAACCAGTTCCTGCTGCCCTACGGCAACGACAAGATAGCGGCCATGGGCATAGTCATGAAGGTGAGCATGATAGCTCTCCTGCTGCTGACGGGCCTGGCTTTTGGGGGCCAGCCCCTGTTCGGGTATTACTACGGGGCCGGGGACAGGGAGCGCCTGTCCCGGCTGTTCCGGTTCTGCCTGCTGTTCATAAGCGGTATGGCCCTGGTGCTGACGGCGGCGATATGCCTGGCGGCGCCTTTGCTGATGCGCTGCTTTATGGATGATCCCGGTATAGTTTCCGACGGCACGGTGATGCTCCGCTGGCAGGTCATCAGCATGGTCTTCGTAGGCCTGGTGCTGCTCATGACCATCATCTTCCAGTCCATGGGAAAGGTGACCGGCTCCTTTATCCTGTCCATAAGCCGCCAGGGAGTTATTTTCCTGCTGGCCTTGATGCTGGCCTACCGTATCTACGGATATATGGGCATAGTGGTCTCCCAGGCCATAGCCGATACCCTCACAGCTCTGATAGCCCTGCTGCTGTTCTATAAGCAGCTGTATAGAGAATTCAAGGAATGAAAATGTTAGGGACGGGCTAAATGGTTTCCTGCCCTGAGTCAAACGGGGCAGAGCTATACCATTCCAAACACGGCCCTTGTTTTTTTACAAATCCTGCAGAGAGAAAGGGAGAATCAGGTATCGGTCTGCTATCCGGGCCGGCCGGATGATCGTGTACCTTTGAAGCCAGGCATACAGGCTCATTGCAAGAAAAAAGGAGTGGCGCTGCCGAGGCAGCGCCCCTCCGCTTAAAAAGAGGATTCCCTGTACAGGAAGATTTTGAGTATGCCCACAAATGGGCTTTTTTATTAGCAAAGATCCCCTCCTTTCGACACTGTTCAGATACAGTGATGCGGCAATTTTACTATGGGAGAGTTAAAAGATCTGTTTTTCGTAATTCGACTCGATGGCTTTTACTATAAGGGTCAGGACATCACATGTTGGTGTAGGTATCCCCAGCATCTTACCCTGCTCACTCAGTGCTCCGCAAAGCATATCCACTTCTGTGGGCAGCTTTTTCCAACACATGTCTTGCGTCATGGAGTTGATATAATTAGGATTCTCGCTGCACTGTTCGATATCATGAGCGATGAATTCCTCTGCGCTCATAAGCTTGATCCCTTTGGCGTGAGCTACTGCCACACCTTCGCGGATAACGCGGTCATATAGCTCTCGTCCATAGCGGCATTTGTCCGTATCGCCTATAGAAAGGCGGAGAATAGCGCTTACGGGGCTGTGAGAACTGTTTTTTATTATCTTCCACCAGAGCAAGGGGAGAATGTCCTGCCGAAAAACTGCATTGCAGCCCCCGGCCTGGAAATAAGCCTCCAGCTGCTTTCCGACTTCCGTTATTCTGGGGTCTTCCTGGACTGGGCCGAAGTTCATTACTACGCCGAAATTTGGGAAGGAAGTACAATCTCCCGGGCCGTTCAATACGGTCCCTATTGAACCGCTGCCCACCATACATCTGTTAGGCGGGTAATACTTAACAAGTTTGTCCTCATTGCCTAGACCGTTGATCAGGGAGATCAAAACCGTATCCGGGCCTACGCAGGGAGCCGCACTTTTAATGGCATCTTCAAGCTGAGTTGCCTTGGTCAGGAAGATAACGGCATCCATAATGCCAATGGCATCAGCGGTACAGGCCGTTTTAAAACCATCCAGATGATAATGCTCGTCGGGATCTATATGGAAATCCATGCCGTCCGCGGCAACTTTATCCATATGTTCTTTGTACTTATCCACAAGGGTCATATCTGCGCCGCCTCTGCGCAGGTAGCAGGCAAAAACACTTCCGGCAGCACCGGAGCCGATCATAGCTATCTTCATTAAATAAAACCTCCTTTTGTTGCGGCAGCGGACTTATTGATGCCCGCTGCCCAGATCGACCAATCAGCAGATGATGGCACCGAGAGCAGAGCCGACAAAGTAAATGACGAAAATATTTACCAGACAAACAATCATGCCCCATTTGAACATACGGCCCAGGTCAAGCCAGCCGAAGTCGGCAGCAACTGCTGCGCTGGGAGTTCCGGGCGGAGTTGCCCATGCGTGCTGTACTGCATTGATGACCAGCAAAGCGACGACCATGGTGTTCAAAGAATCGCCGTAGATACCCATTGCGAGAGGCATGGCAACAGCCATCATAACAGCCAGAGCAACTGCATTGGATACGAAGTTTGTAAGTATGGCGCCGATAGCCACCATCAGGAAGAGGAAAACAGAGGGGCTGACGTTCTGGAAGAGGGGAGAAAGAATTCCGGTGAGCCAAGGTGATATGCCTATGTCCGCATTGGAAACTGCGGCGCCAAGGCTCATGATACCGCCGAGGAAGATGAAGGTTCCCCAGTTGACATTGTTGAGAGCGTCTTTGAACGCGAGGATGGGTTTGCCGTCTTCAAGAGTGATGAGATTGAGCACGAACAGGCCTACCAGGGGCGGATAGAGATTGCCTATCTTGCTGAATGCGGACGACAGAGAGGGGATAATATACTTTATGGCGCCGGGCAAAGCCCAGAAAACGATTACCATTACATAAATGAATGAGGACCACTTTTCCCTGCTGGACATGGGGCCGCAGCTTTCGCTGAGGGAATCGAAGTTGACGTTGCTGAGGGAGGAAACGTCTGCACGCCACAGGAAGCGAGAGATGAGCCAGTATATGAATAAACAAATGATGCCAATGGGCAGCAGAACGGCACAGAAAGTAAAGAAGTCAATAGTCTGACCGGTGTAATCCTTAAACAGGCCCATGCCCTGAATACTCATTGCATGGGAGATAGGCGTTGCACCATTGCCCAAAGCACCGGCAATTACAGAGCCCAGGGACAGCATTGCACCAACGGCCGGCTGCCGCTCCTTGGTGTTGCCAACTTCGGAGAGCATAGCGTCCATAATGGGAAGAGTTACAAGTATGCTGCCGGAGGAGGGAAGAAACAGGCCGATCACAAAGCAGGCCAGGAAAAACATCAGGACAGTGTTCCAGGGGTCCCTGCGGGAAAACTTGTTGGTCATGAGGACTATTGCAATGCGGCGGGCAAAGCCGCTTTTGGTGAGACAGGCCGCCAGCATATAGCAATAAACCATGAGAATGGCAGTGCTGTTGCCGAAGGAAGTCGAACAGACCTTGCTTGCGCCAAGTTCGGGAACGGTCATCAGCGCGAAGATGACATAGAGGCTGGTCCAGCCGACGCCCATGGAAAGCCACAGAATCATTCCGCCGATTAGAATACCCAGGACCTGAACGCCGGATGCGGAAAGCCCGGCAACGGGCAGATACTTAAGGCCGAACATAAAGTATGTTGCAATAATGAGAAGAACTATTTTGCCGGGACCATAAGATAAGCCCAGCTTTTTTGGTGACGTAAGTTTGTTGCCCATTTTATCTCCTTTCTGTTTTTGCTCTCTTTAAAAATGAAATGTAAAAAACGGATCCGCATTTATTTGCAGAGCTTTTCTATATGCTCCAGGTTTGCGTCCACAGTCTCCTGAAGTCTGGCAAGCTCTTCTTCGCTGAGGTGGGAGAATCTTTTTTGGGTCTTGGTAAATTCGGTAATGGGTTTTGGCGATGCCACTTTCTGGGTGATGCGGAATTGACCATATTCTGCTTCCCAAAGAGGAAAGTAATTGGTCTGAACTGCAGTTCTGCACTGCTCTATCATTATTTCCGGCTTGCTTTTCCAACCGGTGGGACAAGGGGCCAGTATATGCAGGAAAGAGAGGCCACGCTTTGAGGCATCTCTGGCCTTCTGGATTTTTTCCCGCATGTCCTTCATATAAGCCGGGCTGCAGGTAGCGGCATAGGGGACGTTGTGTTCCGCAATAAGCAGGGAAACCGGCTTCTGCTGCTGGGTTTTACCGTGGCTGTGTATTCCGGTTGGAGTGGTGTTGGTCCAGCTTCCTTCCGGAGTGCGGCTGCTGCGCTGAATACCGGTATTCATATAGGCTTCGTTGTCATAGCACACAACCATTAAATGCTCACCCCGCTCTGCGGCGGCAGAAAGATTTCCAAAAGCGATGTCTGAGAACATGCCGTCGCCGCCTACACAGAGGCAGGTGGTCTCCTTCCCCTCACGGCGCAGCTGGCGGGAAACACCGGAAGCGCTTGGAGCCATATTTGTAAACAGAGTACCATAGCACGGAACGGAGCAGCGTTCGGTCAAAAGACAGCAGCCGGGGCCTCCGAATTCAATGAAATCATCTTTAAGGACATCATAAACAACTCTTATGACAAGCTCCAGGCCGCAGCCTCCGCACATGTGCAGGCCGGGAGAAATGATCTGCTTTTTGTAGTCAATGGCCATCGTTTTGCTCTCCTTTCGTTTATTCCCAACTGAGCCAGTTGGTCTCCTGTACCGGATCGCCATTCCCCGCAGCTATGGTCATACCCAGAGCCAACTCTATGTGCTCACGAGTGATATCCATGGTAGAAATACCGTCGATAAAGCTGAGCATTTTGGGCATGTCTTTCTCACATGCAATTGCTGCACGAGCTTCCTGAAACAGATGTCCGCAGTTCCAGCCAAGGCAAATACTGCGATCAATAACACCGCAGGCCTTTTTGCCTTTAAGGGAACGGACTACATCTTCTCTGGGATAAGGCCTGAACATCCTTATTCTTATGAGACCCACCTTAAGACCGGCATTGCGTGCGTCGTCAATGACATTCTTAGCCATACCGGCAGCAGAGCCGTTGGTCATAAGAACATAGTCGGCATCCTCGGTACGATATTCTTCCACCATTCCGCCATAGCTTCTCCCGAAAATTTCTTCAAATTCCTTTTCAATTTTTGGGAAAATATTTTTGACGTTATTTATCGCATTAAGAGTCTGATAGCGATACTGAATATATTGTTTCCCAGAATATGTCAGGGCAAACTGCATGGACTTCCCGTCGGAGAACCGGGTGCGCTTTTTTTCGTGAGCCGGAGCGAGGAATTTGTCCACAAGCTCCTGATCAGGAACATCCACCGGTTCATACTGATGGGACATGAAGAACCCGTCGCTGACGATCATAGTGGGGAGAAGGACTTCCGGGTCCTCGGAAAGGCGGTATGCCATCAGGATACTGTCCAGCAGTTCCTGGGCATTGCTGGGGTCGATCTCCAACCAACCTGTATCGCGAGTGGAAGCAGCATCCTGGCGGCTGGTGCTTATCCCACGTTGAGCAGAAGTTTCGCGGGTAACATCTACCATGACCATAGGCACGCGCATACCTGCGGCGAACATCATAGGTTCGTTCATATATGCAAGGCCCAGGGAAGAAGTGGCGG
>CASFJB010000031.1 GCA_949294945.1 uncultured Eubacteriales bacterium | reverse complement strand
CTTTGTGGTGAGCGGGCAGTTCGTGGCCCCGGTGCTGGAGGGAAAGCGGATGATGGGCATGATAAGCGCCATTGATCTGCTCAGGTATTATATGTGTGCCGAGCCGGAGCCGGGGAGCTTCACTACCGACAGCTTCCTCACCAGGGATGTGGCCGTATCCCAGGACTATAACGCGGTGTTCCGGGTACAGGTGCCGCCCAGCGCCGTGGGCGGCCTGGGACATCTGGAAAACGACCTGCTGCTGTCGGCGGCGGAGAGCCACCTGCGGCAGCTGGGGCTTTCAAACTACCGGCTGACCAACGGCACCTTCATGGCCTTCCGGGCCCTGGAGCTGACGGAGGAGCTGAGACTGGAGAGCCGCATTCAGGCCAACAGCCCCGGCAGCGCAGTGCTGGAAGTGGAGCTGTACGACGAAAAAGTATCTTATGCCAAGATGGTGATCACCGCCGCGGCCCGGGAGGAGAAGGGGGAATAAAAAGTGTTTCAGCTGAGCCAGAGACAGAAAGAGCTGCGCAGCGAACTGCGCAGCTTCGTGGACAAAAACATAATACCCCAGGCGGAGAGCCTGGAGCTCAGCGGGGGCTTTCCCAGAGGCCTGTTTTTGCAGCTGGGAAAAGAGGGCTATCTGGACCTGTGCTTCTGGCACCTGAGACCGGGAGCCAAGTACGGCAGTACGGAGAGCGCAATAATCCTGGAGGAGATAGCCCGGGGCCTGCCCTCCCTGGCCCTCAGCATGAGTCCCCATATCCAGTGCATGAACCTTATAGCCCTCTACGGCAGCCAGGAACTGAAGGAGAAGCTGCTTCCGGCGGCCCTGAAGGGGGAACTGCTTTTTGCTTTTGCTCTCTCCGAGGCCAGCGGAGGTTCCGAGGCCCTGGCCATAGATACCACAGCAAGCTTTGTAGGGGACGGCTGGGTGCTCAATGGAGAGAAGTGCTGGATAACCAATGTGGGCGCGGCCGACGGCTACATCGTGGCGGCCAAGAGCGCCAGCTCCAGCCGTTACAGGGACGTGAGCCTGTTCTATGTGGATGCCGGCAGCCCCGGCCTGGAGGATATGGTGAGGGTACCTCTCACGGGGATGAACAATTCTCCCACCGGCACCATCCGGCTGAATAACTGCAAGGTGTCATCCCGGTGCCTGGTGGGCAAGGAGAACGAGGCCTATCCCCTTATGAAGGTGCTGCTGAACGAGGGGCGCATGGATATGGCCGCCCTGGCTGTGGGCATGGCCCAGTGCTCCATGGAGTGCAGCATCCGGCACACCAGCACCAGCGGCCGTTACGGCAGGAACCTGGCCTCTTATCAGGGCGTGTCCTTCCAGGTGGCCAGAATGTACGAAAAGATATTCATGGCCCGCAATGCCCTGTATACCGTCTCGGACATGTTCCGGAACCAGCAGCGGGCCACCATGGAGGTGGCGGCCCTGAAGCTCTTCGCCTCGGAGATGTGCGTGGAGGTCTGCCGTTCGGCGGCCCAGCTCCACGGCGCCGGAGGCTTCGGACGCTTTTCCCCGGTGGAGAGGAACCTGCGGGACTGCCAGATGCTCACCATTGCCGAGGGCAGCTCCGAGGTGTGCCAGATAGTCATATCCGGCAAGCTGTACCACGCTCAGCCCGGGGAATACTGAGGAAAAAGGGGAGGGCAGAAATAAAAAGCGGCTTGGTAAAGAATTTGCTTGAAAAAGCGGGAAAAACAGGCTAAGATGATATAAACCACAAAAAGGAGGCTTGTCCCATGAAATGTCCCCGCTGCGGCAGCGAGATGACGGTTGATACCCACCGTAAGTACAATGTAGAGATGTGTTATAACTGCGGCTATACCGAGGGGCGCAGTATCGGCGACGGAGAACAGACCGGAGCCACAAACTTCCAGCATATGAAGAAGCTGAATATGAATGAACTGGCCGTGTTCCTCTCCGAGGGCATCGGCGTGGATAAGGACAAGGTCTTTTCCTGGCTCTGCGGCGCCCACGAGGAATAAAGTACATCCGGGAAAAGCGCTCAGGAGCAGAATAAAGAAATAACCGGGGCTCCCCTGAGAGGGGAACCCCGGTTTTGCTTTTACGGCGAATTTGTGAAAAGCTTTGTCCCTCAGTCCAGCATGGCCCTGAAGGCAGGGAGGCTGCGCTCTATCATGTCCTTTGCCACGCAGTAGCTGAGCCGCAGATAGCCGGGACAGCCGAAGCCGTCGGTGGGTACCAGCAGCAGATTCTGTTGGAGCTTGGCTTTTTCGGAGAAGGCCATGGAATCCCCGCCGGGGGCCTTCACCAGCAGGTAAAAGGCGCCCTGGGGCTTTACGCACTCATAGCCCATGGCGGAGAGACTGCCGTAGAGCAGGCGGCGGTTCTCGTCATAGGCGGCCAGATCCGGCCTCTCGGCGGCGCAGCGGCCTATCACCAGCTGTATCAGGGAGGGGGGACATACGTGGCCCATTATCCTGGCGGCTCCGGACACGGCGGTGTAGAGCTCCCGGGAGTCCTGGGCAAAGCCGGGCACATAGACATAGCCTATGCGCTCGCCCGGCAGGGAGAGGGACTTGGAGTAAGAGTAGCAGACTATGGTGTTTTTGTATATGCAGGGGATAAAGGGCACTTCCGCTCCGTCATAGACCAGTTCCCTGTAGGGCTCGTCGGCGATGATGTATATGGGATGGCCGTACTCCGTCCCTTTGCGCTCCAGCAGAGCCGCCAGAGCCTCCAGACTTTCCTTGGAGTATACGACGCCGGAGGGATTGTTGGGGGAGTTGACTATGACAGCCTGGGTGCGGGGGCTGAGGAGCTCTTCTATCTTGCTCAGAGGCAGCTGGAAGGAGGCGGTGTCCGGGGGGACTATGACGGCCTTTGCCCCGTTCTGCTCCACGAAGGGCCGGTATTCCGGGAAGAAGGGGGCCAGGAGCATTATCTCGCTGTCTCCGGACACAGCCAGGGCCTTTATCACGGAGATTAGGGCCGGAGCCGCTCCGCAGGTAAAAAACAGCTCCTCAGCCTTCACCGGCAGAGAGAAGCGGCGCTCCAGATCCTCCGCCACGGCCTGGCGGGCGTCGGCAAGGCCCGGAGCCATGGTATAGCCGTGGACCTGGATGGAGTCCATGGTGTCTATGATATCACGGATGGAGGAGTTCACGGCGTCAGGGGCAGGGATGCTGGGGTTGCCCAGAGAATAGTCGTAGACCTTGTCCGGCCCGATGAGGGCCGCCTGCTGCAGACCGTAGGCAAAGAGGCTGCGGATGACGGAGGGCTCGGCGCCCAGCTTGTAACAATTCTCATTTATCATGTATATCACTCCCGTGTAAAAATCCTTAGGGGAATTATACTACCCCCAGGGGGATTTGAAAAGGCGGGGGCAAAAAAATTCCAGGCTTGGCGGCCCGGAATTTTTGCTTTTGCCCATATACCGGCTCTCAGCCGGGAAAGTCCTCAGGAGCAATGGCCTCCAGATCCGGATTGTCCTCCGACTCATCCCAGAGGTCCAGGGTATAGCCGTAGGCGGATTCCTCATCGGTGTAGAAGCTCAGCACATATTTGTCCACACTGTACTGGGTGTCCTCGCCGAAGAGGTCCTCCGGTCCCTGCCAGTCATAACCGCTGGCATAGTAGAGGTAGTAATCCCCCACCGGAACATAAACTTCCGCGGAGTTTCCCGCCTCCACATAAAAGGACATATCCTCTTCCTCAGGGGAGGAGACGAGAGGCTGACGGGAGTCGTAGCTGTCCTCCGGCTGGCCGATATACTCCAAATACAGGTAGTAAGAGCGCTGGCCGTTGACCCATATTTCCAGAGGGCACATCAGCTCGTAGTCAGGCTCCACAAAGTACTGGCCATTGCCGGCCGCCTGCACCTGGGGGCTGTCGCCGAGAGCCTCCGTGCTTCCCTCCGTATCCGGCCGGGGCAGGGAGGGCTCTGACTTTCCGGCCCCGGAGGCGACGATACCGGAGATCAGTATCAGAGCTGCCAGCAGCAGGACGGCTACCACGGCCATGGCTATGAAGGCGCGGCGGTCTATGGATTTTTTCGGCAAGTCCTCTTTCTTTCCGGAGTCCTCCTGTTCCTGCCAGGCGCCGCAGTAGGGGCAGAGCACGGAATCGTCGGGTATCTCCTCGCCGCATTTTATACAGCGCTTTTTCCCGTCGTTCTCCGGCTCGGCCTTGGGGGGAGCTGGCCGGACGGGGGCAGGGGATACAGGGCAGTCCGGCTCCCTTGCAGGGGCTTCCTGCCAGAGCTGGGTGCCGCAATTTGGGCAGAAGCGGCTGCCCGGGGGAATTTCCTTTCCGCAGTTTTTACAATACATCTTGTCCTCCTTATGGCCGGAAAGTTCACGGCCGCCTTTTTTCCCAGAGTCTTTATCCGACAATAACATAGGGGGACAGGGCTGTCAAGGAGAGGGGGGAGAAAAGAAGAGAAAAACTCCTGCCCTTTTGCCGGAGCAGAAGGACAGGAGGGAAAGCTGTTAAGTTTCCGCCAGGAGCTTTGAAGCTTATACCGCCGCGGGAGCGGGATGGCCGGTGTAGAGCTGATAGTATTTGCCCTGCTTTTCCATGAGCTGATCGTGGGTGCCCCGCTCTATGATGCAGCCCTGCTCCATGACCATGATGCAGTCGGCGTTGCGCACGGTGGAGAGCCGGTGGGCGATGACGAAGGTGGTGCGCCCGGCCATCAGGGCGTCCATGCCGTCCTGCACCAGCTTTTCGGTGCGGGTGTCTATGGAGGAAGTGGCCTCGTCCAGTATCAGGGCCGGGGGATCTGCCACCGCTGCCCGGGCTATGGACAAAAGCTGCCTCTGGCCCTGGCTCAGGTTGGCTCCGTCACCGGTGAGCATGGTGCTGTAACCCTCGGGGAGACGGCGTATAAAGCCGTCGGCATTTGCCAGGCGGGCGGCGGCTATGCACTCCTCGTCGCTGGCGTCCAGTCGGCCGTAACGGATGTTGTCCATGACGGTGCCGGTAAAGAGGTGGGTGTCCTGGAGCACCATGCCCAGAGAGCGGCGCAGGTCGGACTTCTTGATCTTGTTGATGTTTATGCCGTCGTAGCGTATCTTGCCGTCGGCTATGTCGTAGAAGCGGTTTATCAGATTGGTGATGGTGGTCTTGCCTGCGCCGGTAGCGCCAACAAAGGCTATCTTCTGTCCCGGCTTTGCCCAGAGGCTTATGTTGTGCAGCACGGTCTTATCCGGCTCGTAGCCGAAGTCCACGTCATCCATCACCACGCCGCCTTCCAGCCGGGTGTATGTCACCGTGCCGTCGGCCTTGTGGGGATGCCGCCAGGCCCAGAGCTTGGTGCGCTCCTGAGTTTCCACAATGTTGCCCTGTTCGTCCTCCCGGGCCCGGACCAGTTCCACATAGCCCTGATCCTCCTCCTGCTGCTGATCCATCAGGTCAAAGACCCTCTGGGCTCCGGCGGCGGCGGTGACCACGAAGTTCACCTGCATGCTCACCTGGGAGATAGGCTGGGTGAAGCTCTTGTTCAGACCCACGAAGGCCACCACGGTGCCAAGGCTCACTCCGGCCAGGCCGTTGATGGCAAGCATGGCTCCCACTACCGCCACCAGAGCGTAGCTGAGCCAGCCGATGTTGGCGTTTATGGGCATGAGCATGTTGGCATAGCTGTTGGCTTTGTCGGCGCTGATGCGCAGCTCTTCGTTCACTTTGTGGAAGTCGTCCATGGCGGCTTGCTCATGGCAGAATACCTTGACCACCTTCTGGCCGTCCAGCATCTCCTCAATAAAGCCGTCCACGGCCCCCAGAGCCTGCTGCTGCTTGACATAGTACTTGCCGGAGAGGCGGGAGAAATTCTTGGTGACGGTGAGCATCACCACAGCCGTCAGCAGAGAGATGACAGTGAGCACTGGATTGAGCAGCAGCATGGTCACAAAGGTGGCCACCATGCTTATGCAGGAGTTTATCACCTGGGGAATGCTCTGGCTCAGCAGCTGACGGAGAGTGTCCACGTCGTTGGTGTATACGGACATGATGTCCCCGTGGGAGTGGGTGTCGAAATATTTGATGGGAAGCCGTTCCATGTTGCGGAACAGCTCGTCTCTCAGGCGGCACATGGTGCCCTGACTCACGTTCACCATGATACGGTTATAGGCAAAGACTGAGATTATGCCCAGGGCCATCAGCCCGGCCAGCTGGATTATGGCGGACTTGAGGCCGCTGAAGTCCCGGGAGCCGCTTTGCAGCAGGGGAGTGATGTAGTCGTCCACCAGAGTCTGGGGGAAGGTGGCCGCCAGGACCGTGGCCACGGCGGACAGCAGGATAAACAGCACTACCAGAATAAAGGGGAAACGGTAGTAGCGCAGCATGTATTTCATTACCCGGCCAAGCACCTTGCCGGCTCCGGGTATGGCTTTTTTCTTGTTCATTACAGGGCCTCCTTTCACGCGCTCTGGTCGAAGTCGCCGCCGCCCTTGACCTGGGATTCGTAGATGTCCCGGTAAATGGCGTTGGTCTCCAAAAGCTTTTCGTGGGTGTCAAAGCCGTCTATCCGGCCGTTTTCCAGCACCAGTATCCTGTCGGCATGCTCCACGCTGGAGATGCGCTGGGCAATGATTATCTTGGTGGTGCCGGGTATCTGGCTTGCAAAAGCTTTCTGTATTTTGGCGTCGGTGGCGGTGTCCACGGCGGAGGTGGAGTCGTCCAGGATAAGGACCTTGGGATTTTTAAGCAGGGCCCGGGCTATGCACAGACGCTGCTTCTGACCGCCGGAGACATTGGCGCCGCCCCGCTCTATGCGGGTGTTGTAGCCCTCAGGCAGCCGGTCGATGAACTCGTCGGCACAGGCGGCCCGGCAGGCCCGGACACAGTCCTCTTCCGTTGCTTCCGGGTTGCCCCAGCGCAGGTTATCCAGTATGGTGCCGGAGAAGAGGGTGTTCTTTTGCAGCACCACGGAGACCTGGTTTCTCAGGACCTGGGTGTCGTAGCGGCGCACGTCCACGCCTCCCACCTTCACGCTGCCCTGAGTGGCGTCGTACAAGCGGCAGATCAGGTTAACCAGGCTGCTCTTGCCGCAGCCGGTGCCGCCGATGACCCCTATCGTCTCTCCGGACTTGATGTGCAGGTCGATGTCCGAAAGGGCATTCTTGCCGCTGCCCTTCTTATAGGAGAAGCTCACGTGGTCGAAGTCTATGGAGCCGTCGGCAACCTCCGTCACCGGCTCCTCAGGGGACCCGAGCTCCGGCTCCTCCGTGAGCACCTGGCCGATACGGCGTATGCTGGACAGAGACATGGATATCATCACCACCACCATGGACAGCATCATAAGCCCCATTAGCAGGGACATGATGTAGCTGAAGAGGCTGGTGAGTTCGCCGGTACTCATGTCTCCGGCCACTATGAACTGGGCTCCCAGCCAGGAGGCGGAGAGAATGCAGAAATACACCGAGACCATCATCGCCGGGTTGTTGAAGGCCAGCAGGCCCTCGGCCTTTACGAACATCTTCCGCAGGGTGGAGGAGGCTTTGGAGAATTTCTCCGTCTCAAAGTCCTCCCGGACGAAGGCCTTTACTACCCTGATACCGGAGATGTTCTCCTGGACGCTGGCGTTCAGATCGTCGTATTTGTGAAATACCTGGTTGAATATTTTCAGCGTCACTGCCATTATGCTGCCAAGCACCGCCACCAGAAATACAACGGCGATAAGGAACATCAGGCTCATGCGGGGGCTGATGATAAGGCACATGGCATAGCTGAATACCAGCATAAGGGGTGAGCGCACCGCCACGCGGATTATCATCATAAAAGCGTTCTGCACGTTGGTGATATCCGTGGTCATACGGGTGACCAGGCCGGGCACGCTGAACTTGTCGATATTGGAAAAGGAAAAGCGCTGGATATTGGCGTATATGGCCTCCCGGAGATTTGCCGCAAAGCCGGCTGAGGCCCCGGCGGCGAACTTTCCCGCCAGGGTGCCGAAGACCAGACTCAGCAGAGCCATCAGCACCATCAGCGCACCAAAGCGGTACACCACCGGCAGATCCCCGGCGTCCAGGCCCCGGTCTATGATTATGGCCGTGACGAAGGGCATGAGTATCTCCATCAAAACTTCCAGGGCCGTCAGGCCTATGCAGAGCCAGGCCTCCTTGCGGTAGCGGCCCAGCTGCTTCAATACGATTTTCACTTTGTTGTTTCCTCCTTTTGAACAGATTCCGGTGACGTGTACAGGTTCTCCAGCATTTTTCTTTGCAGCCGTTCCAGCTCCCTCAGCTCGGCGGCGCTGAAGCCATGGTAAAGCTGCTCCTCGGCGCGGGCTATGGACTGCTCCAGAAATTGCCTGAGCTGCCGGCCTTCCTCCGTACCCAGGAGCCTGCGCTGCCGCCCGTCCTCCGGGCTGGGTTCCAGAGATATATAGCCCTTTTCCCACAGCCGCTTTACCAGCCGGGAAACAGTGGCCTTGGAGTGGCCGCTGGCCAGATGCAGGGATGTCACCGATACGCCCTCTTCGGTGTTTTGCAGGATGTACAGCAGCGTCAGAGCCTGGACTCCGGTAATGTCCGCCCGGGACAGAAAGCTGTTGGCCAGCTGGTCCAGACCAATGCCTATCTGCCGTCCGTCCAGAATAAGACGCCTCCGGCCAGATGTCATAAAAAAGATACCTCCTTTGAATTAAAACAGGGGAGATTGTTAGGTACCTTACTTTTTATAGCACAAGTTACCTTGTATGTGAAATTCAAATGTGCTATAATCAATAAAAAACTTTTATAAATATTTGCGGTTATAGCACCGCGGGAAGGAGAGAGATCCCTGTGAATACAACACAGTTGGAGTGCTTTTTGGCCGTGGCGGACTGTCTGAATTTTTCGAAGGCGGCGGAGCATTTGCGGCTGACCCAGCCTGCCGTCAGCCACCAGATAAAGTCCCTGGAGGACGAATTGGAGGTAGAGCTCTTTAAGCGCAGCAGCAAGAGTGTGAGGCTGACCCAGGAGGGGCACATGTTCCTTCAGTACGCCGGGGACATCCTGAAGCTATCCGGCCTGTCCAAGGCCCAGGTGAAGCAGTGCCGGAGGGAAAGGCCAAGCTTCCTCAGCATAGGCTGCCGCAGTGTGGGGGATCTGAGGCTGATGACGCCGGCCCTGGATCGTCTGCGCCGGGAGGAGAAGAGCGTGCTGCCCCTGCTGAAGCTGGTGCCCATAAGCGCCTTGGAAAACCTGCTGGCGGAGGGAGAGATACAGCTGATGCTGAGCTTCAGGGAGGCCGCTCCGTCTAATTGCAGCTTCCGTCCTCTGATGGACTGTCCTCTCACATGTGTGTGCAGGGAGGACCATCCCCTGGCAGTCTGGGATGAGACGGACATGGAGAGCCTGAAAACCACCGACCTGATAGCCAGCTGCCCACCGCCGGTGTGTCCGCCACCCCTCTTTGCCCTTCAGGGGCAGCTGGTGACTTCCAGAGCCCCAGACCAGGTGATTTTCTGCGAAAACCATGAAGTGCTGCTGACCATGGTGGAATCGGGCTATGCCTTTGCCTTGGCGGTGGATATCCCGCCTTTGCGCCGACCGGGACTGAAATACATTCCCCTGAGAGGCTGCTCACCGCTGAGCCTTGGGGCGGTGTATCCCCGCGGCCGCAGCGCCGCCGTCCTGCGCCGCTTCCTGTCCCTGCTGGAGGAGAGCCTGAAAAACTGAGCAGTGGGAGAAAAGAGAAAAATCGAAAGACGGTATAAAATAAGCCGGAAGAGGAGAGCCCCTTCCGGCTTGCTTGCGCTTAGCCCGGTAACGTTGAGCTTGTACCACTGGGCGGCGCGTTCGTATACATATGGTTTATCCAGGGGAACGGCTGTTGTAAGCTACGACTCCCGGAGCTCAGCCTTTGTAGCGGCCCACACATCAATGCTCCACTTCCCGGTGAGCGGATTCTTGAGCCTTTTCCGGTATAGATGCCGGGCTTCGTCAAAGTAAAACTCCAGAATATTTTTCTTTGGCATTGTTTACCTACTTATATTGGTGGCTGTAGCAGCATGAGAATATCATGTAAAATTACGTAAAAGCTCTTGATATACGTAAGAATACGTGCTATGCTGTGGCCGGAGTAAGGTTAAAGGACGTGACCAGGCATAAAATATAGTTAGCTTTAAAAAAGCGGGCTGCACGGTATATAAGGAAGGTGCAAATCACACATTATGGTACAGTCCAATAACCGGTAATATTTCCCAGTAGGCCGGCACAAAACGGAAGATGTAAAAACCGGTACTTTGAAATCAATCATGAAGGATGCGGGGCTCTAAAGCCCACATCCAAAAAAAATAGGAGGCGTTTGTTAATGGCAAAATACATCTATCCTGCGGTATTTACGCTTGAGGATGAAGGCGGATATTCTATAAACTTCCCTGATATTGAGAGCTGCTATACGTCTGCGGAGACGTTGGAGGAAGGCTTGAAAATGGCTGAAGACGTGCTCTGCTTGATGCTTTACGAAATGGAGGAGAACGGCAAGGCAATTCCGAAAGCGTCGGGAATAAAGGATCTTGAGCTTGCGGAGAACGAGTTTGCCACCCTCGTGGCCTGCGACACTTTGGAGTACCGCAAATTTTATAACAGTAAGGCTGTAAAGAAAACCTTGAGTATACCTGCTTGGCTCAACACCATGGCAGAAAAAGAAGATATCAACTTTTCTGCTGTTCTTCAAAAGGCATTAAAAGCCGAATTGAATATCTGAGCCCATAGACTACTTGAAAGCCGCTTCCGTCATTCGACGGAGGCGGCCTTTTTGTGTCCAATTTGGGCACGTCAATCTATGTTCCGATTAACTCCATAAAAAACTCTTCCGCTTTGAAGCACCTTCCTGTAAAAACAACCCATAGCAAAAGATTTATCCGGGTGAATACAGGTCTTAGCGTTGCTGCACTCCATATACCGGCTGCAACATGAGAATTCTTTGGGAAGTCTATCCAGTATGTACTGACAAGAAAGCCGTATCTTATCCAGATACTCGGGTATTTCTTTCACGGAATTAATGTATACTTTGACGAAATCCCTGGAACTATCCGCCCCTATTTCATCAATATTAGGGAATTCAAGGAACGTCACCTTTTTTCCACAGTATATCCGCACAATTATATTTCCGGAGAAGCTAACAGAATATATCTCTGCAGAGCTTTTACTTGTCAATTTTTCAAACTTGGCAGTCATCCCGGAAAGCCCGTTTTCAGATAGTAGATCAGCTATGGAATTAAGAACAGTTGTTTTTACTTTTTCTATTGGTGTGGGTTCGAAAAAACAAGTTTGTTCGTTCATACTGATACCTCACAATTTATAAGCTGGAGAAACTGATCTTCATTTAAAAAAATGATATTAGCTTTACCTGATTTATTCAAATCATAAGCTTTTTCTTCCTTTGTGCTCATGCCATCCTCTCCGACCAATGCCTTGTCCTGTTTCCCAACAACAAGATAATCCGTCTTTTTTGAAACAGAGGACTTAACAATGGCTCCAGAATTTACTGCAATCTGCATTGCCTCAGCCCTGTCCATATTCAGCTCCCCAGTGAAAACTATATTTTTGCCAAACAATGGATTGCTCTCATCAAATGCGGTAACTGTTGGGCTGATGTCCCTGGGATTTATATTATTAAAGTGGGATACAACTGCAGAAACCTTCCGGCTGCTGCCTCTCTTCCTGTAGGAGGCCTCATTACTTAGCTCATTGTTCTCACTGTCATCATCGGAAGTGTTTTTGATAAGCTGGTCTTCCATAAGCTTTGATGTGCACTTCAGATATAGAGCTGCACAGGTATATACATCGGCCAAAGCCCTATGCGATGGCTGTTCAGGCAATTCAAGCCAAACCTTCAAGTTCTCCAGCTTGTGATTTTCAAATTCAGGAAAAGCCTTCCGGGACAACTTCAAAGTATCAATGACCGAATAATCAAAGTTATATCCGTATGTGTAGAAAGCATCACAGAGAAACGATTTATCGAATGGAGCATTATGTGCCACTATCGGCAGTTTCTCAATAAAGGAAATAAATTCGGGCAGCACTTCTTTTATCTCAGGCGCCGTAGCCACGGCCTCATTACTTATCCCGGTGAGATCTGTTACTTCCTCAGGTATAAGCTTCCTGGGGTTGACCAGGGTTTCAAAAGTGCCTATCTCATTTCCATGGACATACTTTACGGCAGCGATTTCTATTATGCTGTCTTTGTTGTGGTTTCGTCCGGTTGTTTCCAGATCTAGAACAACATATGATTCAGCCAATGCACTGGAAGAAAAACCAGACTGCATATCGGCCAGATAGTCGGTGTTAATGCAATGCAGTTCATCACCAACCTGGATAACGGATATGAAATCCTTTATAAAGCCCTTTAATGTGCAGATTACAGGTACATTAGTGAAACCACCAGAATACATTAAAGACTTTGTAAATTTTGAGCTAGGCGCAGCGAGGTTGTGTTCTACCATAAAGCGCAACTTTTCTGAATCATTTGAAAATGCTGTCCAATTATCTTTTGGAGGAATCATCATTTCACCTCACGCAAGAGTTTGAATTAAGTGTACATTAATTATATGTCAATACGGTTCACATATCAAGACGTCCTAAGAAGTATTAGCTAAGTATTGTGATACGATGTCGCAATAAATACCATTGCGATGGGGGCCATAAGCTCCGTATTAAGGGTGGTGGCTCAACTGACTCTAGATCTTCTTAGTGCAGCACAAATAGATGTAAACGTCCTGATTGCCGGTATGGCCGAGGCGGCAATCAAGAAAATGAAGTATAATGAAGCAGTGCCTATCCTTGGCGAGATTGTAGCTGCAGAAGGGCAAAATTAGTACCCCCAAAAATACCCCCAGAGGGTCAGAAATACCCCCAATTTTACCCCCAAAATCTGAAATTTGCTGGGCAAATATGGAGGCATCTGAGTAAACGAAAAAGCCTGTAATCACTGAGATTACAGGCTTTTTTGCTGGAACATCGCAACACTATAGATGCCAGCTTCCAGGCCTGCATTTAAAACCAAACTATTGTAATTTGAATAAAAAGAAATGCTTTTGAATGCGACTGAAATGAGACCTAAGTCGCATTTCAGTCGCATTTAATCATCCGTGCTCGAATCAAAATCATTTGCAAACCATTTTGCACCGCGGTTTTTTCCCTTACAATATACGCGATCTTCCTGCCGAAGTTCACGCATGAGAACCTGTAACTGATTCCGGCTTTGCCCGGGTAGCACTTGTTGTAATTCCTTGAATGGCGTTCCGTGCTCGCCATTTTCGCGAATGTGCTTCAGTAGTAGTTCCTTGTTTGTTTCACGATCCAAACCAACGATTCGTGTATGTACACCGGATTTTCCAACTGCGGCATATAGGCTGCGCGCCAAAACATATTTGTTGCGGCCGATATGCTCTACTAATCCCAGATTTTCCAAACGTTTTAAGTTCTGCCTGAGATTCTGAGGAATGCTCTCTGCATGATACATTGCGTTAATTACCAAGAAATCGCCAGTAGTCAACGACTCCATCCGCTCATCGCCTATGCGGTTGATGAGCGATAACATTTTTTCGTCCAGCACCAGACCGTTTAAAGTTAATTTCACGAAATCTTGATCTGTACCTGTGAAATCAGGCAGTTGTTTTGCCTCTTTAATGCTCCACTCATACATCAAGTTCATTCCCTGACCAGAGCGCTCAACCAGACCACAAAGAGCTAAAATTTCAGCAATACGGCGGTTCCGCGGCGATTGCCGGTCCAGGATATTTTCAATCGTGATTCCATTCGGAAAGCCTCCCGGACTCTCTACGACAAGCCGGTCTTGATACTGTCGGATAAACACGCTCCCACCCATTTGATAATTCCGGTGACTTACTGCATTCAAGATCGCCTCACGAACAACTCGTTCGTTAAATGTGGGAATATCGTAGACAAAAAAACCTTCCTGATAGTGTTGCTTATCGTTACGCAGATTAATAAGCTCCCACAAACGGTTATAGCAAGAAAAAAATCCTACCCGAAATTCCTCTCTCTGATTTGCTGGGCCAGAAGCATTTGACGAGCGGTACTCAAAAACGATTTCGGCTTGTGGCAAAAACTTTCCGAGCGCTGCTCGTTTACCAAATAGCACCAGTGCCGCATATGTAATTCCATCCTCGTCAATAACGGCTTCACAGTCTCGCAAAAGCTGTTCTTGCGAAAGGCTCATGATCCGACGATTGCCGCTTTTTTCAGCCCATTTGTTGCGAAACTCGTCTACAGCAGACGGATCTAAATCATCAAGAGTTGCCCCAACGCAAATACTGCCAGAAAAATCGATCCCTGCCTCCGCATAGATACGTCGCCGAATGGTTTCTGGCATGGGAATCAGACTATCTCCTTCGTACCACCAGGCAACACCATCAGCTTGCACAGGCAGGCCAACCGGTCGACCTGCTATCACAAATACTAAAACACGCTTACCCTCATGTTCATAAACTTGAAAGTCAACCATAATGTGCAGCTTATCAATTAAACCCTTTCGTGTGCGTTCGGGCTGTTCAAATGCTTGGCTGCCCACAACTTGTCGAGGGCGCTTATCCGAAATACCAAAGACAAGTTTTCCCCCGCCACAGTTTGAAAGCGCACAGCAGCAACGAAGTGCCTCTCCAAAATCAAACCGGTTCTTTGCCTCCTTAAACTGAATCCCTTCGCCCTCCTGAGCTTCCATCAATTCTTCAAGTGTCATAGGGGTATACACTTCGGCATCACCTCCTTATTATCGGTTTATTTGAATGCTATTTCCATTATTATGACTTTTATTATAACAAGGTTTCATTCTTTCTACAATCGATTTCTGTCCGGCATTTTCAGATCTTTTCCCAAGCTCAAGGTCAGATGTACAAAGGCAGGTTTCTTTTACACCTTTATTGTGCCATGTCCTTCTCGCACTTAAACTTTACCTTGTCGTATTTATGGGCTCCTTATACACTTAAATCATCATAAAAAGTCAAATAAAGTGAAAGGAGATAACATACGATGCGTTACAGTGAGGAAGAAAAGCGAACATTGGTCAGCCTATATTACAACGGCAAGACTGTTTCTGAGATCTGCCGGGAGCACCAGATTTCCAGAAGTACCTTTTACACATGGATTCAGACTTATCGGCCTGTCGAAGCCAAGAACAGTTCCCGTACCGTTACTCCGAAAGACTTTGACAGCCTTCTTCGCCGCTGCGAAAAGCAAGAGCAAATCATTGCGGTTCTAAAATCCATCCCTGCGATCGCCAACGCTACAACGCAGGAGAAGCTTGCGGTACTGGAGCTGTTCTATGGCCAGTTTAGTGTCCATGTTCTCTGCAAAGCCTTAGATGTTCCGAGGGGAACCTTTTACAACCACATCAAGCGGAACAAACGGGGTAACAGCTCCTATGCCAAACATCGGGAAGAATTGCGAGAGGCAATTCAAGACATCTTTGATGAAAGTCGGCAAACATTTGGAAGCGAGAAGATTTGTGCGGTACTTCATGAGCGCGGTTATAAAGCTGGTACAACGTTGGTGCGGGAACTTATGAGTGAGATGGGGCTGAGCAGCGTATCCACCACTTCTAAACGACAGTGGAAAAAATCCAATATCTACGAGCGGAAGTCTAACATTTTACAGCGGCAGTTTCATGCAGAGGCTCCGAACTGTGTATGGGTCAGCGATGTTACCTG
>CASFJB010000030.1 GCA_949294945.1 uncultured Eubacteriales bacterium | reverse complement strand
GAATGGGCTACAGTGTGCTGGATATGGTAAAGGCCTTCCAGCGGGTCACCGGTATAAAGATCCCCTATGAGATAGCCCCCCGCCGCCCCGGTGACCTGGCGACCGTCTACTCCAGCCCCGACAAGAGCGCTCAGCTCCTGGGCTGGAAAGCCCAGTACGATCTGGACGACATGTGCAGGGACACCTGGGCCTGGCAGTCCAAGAACCCCATGGGCTACGGCGAATAAGAACATATCTTTCAAACTTTCAATCAAATCGGCGGCAGCCCCTTGGGCTGCCGCCGAAAAATATAGTTATAAAGGTAAAGCCATGAAGAAACTACTTCTTGCATTTTTCTTGGCCCTGCCCCTGTGCCTCGGCCTGCTGTGCGGCTGCGGGCTCAGCAGCGAGGAGGTCCCCGTCCCCTCTCCCGCCGCAACGGCCTCCCCGGCACCGGAGGGCGATATGAGTCCACTTACTCCAGGGCCGGAGGACGTCCCCTCAGGCCCCCTGCCGGTATCCGGCAAAGAGGAGATAAAGTCAGAGCTTAGAACGGCAATTATTAATCTTTCTCAGCCCTCCATCATGGACATCAGCCGGGCCGGGCTGGAGCAGCCGGAGCTGGACGTGCTGAACCTGTATTATGAGATACTGGCAGAATCCCCGGAGCTGAAGTACGCCTATGAGCTATCCGCCGGCGTCCAGGGTACGGAGCTTCAGTGCAGGGTATATTACATGCCCTACAAAACCGGGCAGTTCCCCCAGGACTTTGAGGGCATAGAGGTCTCCGCCCTCTCCCAGCTTCTTGAGGTCGCCGAAGAGAATCTGGGCAGCTCTTCCCTTCCCCTGCGCATCTGCCAGGCCTCCCTGGAACCGGACTCCATGAACCGGGCTTTGCAGCAGGTGGGCGGCGGTTATATAAACTGTACGCTAAGCAGTGATGCCACAGCCCTGGTATATTCGTCTCCCGTGGGTATGGACATGGAGGCTTGTCTGAGTGCCCTGAGTCAGGCGGAGGATCTGGCGTACTCTCTTGTATCCCAGCTCACAAGTGAGGACATGGTCCAGGAGGAAAAGGCCCGGGCGCTGTATTCCTGGCTGTGCTCCCATGTGGAATACGATCAGCGCTATTATTCCGACAAGGCCTCCATGCCCTATGAGTCCCAGACTGCGCTGGGGGCCCTGAGGGACGGCTGTGCCATATGCGGCGGCTATGCCAACGCCCTGAAGCTGCTCTTCCAGAAGGCGGGTATCCCCTGCTTCAACGTGAGCGGCATGTATTACGGCGAGTACCACATGTGGAACATCGCCCGGCTGGACGGACGCTGGCTGTGGTTCGACGCCACCTCCGACAGAGGCAGCGACGGGCAGTACGGCTTTCTGCGTTTCGCCCTGGAGGTGTTGGACAGTGACAAATACCAATGGGATGAGACGGCCGTCCAGGAGCTGATAAAGGGATAGGCCCATATAAAAAATAGGTCTCCGGAAGATTAGGAGACCTATTTTTTTCAATTGTTCTTTTTATTCCGCCGTCGAAGCCGGCGTCTCCTGCTGAGGCGCTTCCCCAATGTTTATCGGTTTGTTTCTGGGTATCACTATAAGCAGGTGGAGCACTGCCCCAATCCCGGCAAACAACGCGGTATACATCTGTCCCAGCCCCTGGTACAGGTTCAGCCCCCAGGCAGCCGCTGCACACAGCAGGCACAGCCCAGGCGGGGCAATGAGCATCAGCCGTTTTTTCAGCAGCTCATAGCTGCCGGGAATACTCAGCAGACCGAACACTCCACCCAGAACCGCCAAGGCGTTTATGGCATACAAGATACTGTGGTCATACTGGGCGGTGCTGCGCTGCTGCTCCAGGAAGCTCCTGGTGCTCTCGCCCAAGTCGCCGCCGTCGTTCACCATGGCCTCTATCCCGTCCTCCTGCATAAGTATAATGCGGGCAGAGCGGCGTCCGTCCTCCAGCTCCTTCAGTTCATCCACGCTCACCAGCATCTTGTCCAGCTTGTCAGCCTCGGCGTCCAGCTTTTCCTTGTTCTCCTCCAGCTCTTCCGCCTCGTCTTCCAGCTGGCCCATGTTGTACCACAGCAGCTCCAGCTGGTGCTGAAGCTCGTTCTCGCCCTTTTTCAAGGCCTCCTCGCCGGATACCATCTGCTGCTTGGCCTTTTCCAGCGCCGCCTGGCCCTCCTGAAGCTGGGCCTCGGTCTGGGTGATGACGCCTTGCAGTATGGTGTTTATCTGGGCGGCGGTGCCAAGCTGGGTGGCAAGGCTCTGAAGCTGGGCCTTTACATCTGCCGGATCTGAATCCGCGGTAAAGTCCTCAGGTACCGTGATGGCGCTGAGACCGATCATCCCTGCTATCTCAGGGCTCTGACTCAATATCATGTTCACGCCGTAAGCCTGGGGTCTTACAGCCGCCAGCTGTGCATTGATCTCCGCTATCAGCGTACTATATCCGCTGTCTCCCGCGCCGGTCTCATCTCCCGTGGCTCCGTTTGATACGGAGCTCAGAGTTCTGGCGACCAGGGATTGGTTCTGGGACTTAAAGCTCAGGCCGTCGGCAACAAGTACCTCGGCATTTCCTGCCGGCGTCTCACCCGGAATCTTATTTGCATCTATGTCTCCGCCCTCAGGTTCCTGGGTATCTCCGCCCTCAGGTTCCTGGGTATCTCCGCCATCCGGCTTCTGGACATCTCCGCCATCGGGTTCCTGGATATCTCCACCATCGGGTCCTTCCGCATCTCCGCCCTCAGGCTTCTGAACATCTCCCCCGTCAGGCTCTTCGCCCGCTTCCCCGCCGCCGGGCTCTTCCACATCTCCGCCGCCAGGTTCTTCCGGCGCTGTTATATATTCATCCAGCCTGACAGCCAGGGCCGAGACGGTACCTGCACTTGCCTGCAGGCCCGGCAGCATGAGTTCCATAGCATCCATCAGCTGGTTGATGCCGCTTTTGGTCTTTTCAAATTCCGCAGCGGTATTATTAAGCAAAGTCTCCTGGGCCTCCAGCTGCTGCTTGCCGCTCTCCAGTTCCTTTTTTGCTGCATTAAGCTGTTCCCTGCCGTCCATTATCATGTCCACGCCCATGGTGTAGCCACCCATGGTGGCGGTGTGGGTGGCAAGATCGGTGCGGTGCTGGGCGGCCTCTTCGTCGTGCTCGTCCTGGAGCCGCTCCAACTCCTCATAGGCCTCGTCATAGCTTATGGAGTTTTGCAGTTTGGCGTCCAGTTCCTCGTATTCGTTGAGTTTGTCCTCAACGCGCTGGCAATATTCAAGGCTTTCCTGCAGCGTTCCGTCGGCCTTACCGAAGCCAAGAGCGCCATTTATGAGCATAAAGGTGCTGAGCAGCGCAAGCACAATGGCAAAAACTCTGGCAAGAGCCGGGTGCTTCACATTCCATTCCTCCCGATTTACATACTATCTTGGTATTATACCAGTCATTTGTGAAAAAATCATGTATATCCTAAAAATTTCTCCTTTATTTTACCGTTAAATTCGTGTATATTTTTATAGCAATACTGCAAGACCTGTTGGGAGGTTCCAAGTGAAACTGAGTTTTGCCCCCATGGAGGGGATAAGCACCTATATATACCGCAGCATCCACGCCCGTCTTTTTGGCGGCGTAGAGGAATATTTTGCCCCCTTCATAGCCCCGGACGGCAGCGGCAGCTTCAAGGCCTCGGCCCTCAGGGATGTGCTGCCGGAGAATAACCGGGAGATAAAGCTGGTGCCCCAGCTGCTGGTAAACCGGCCAGAGCCCTTCATCCATGTTGCCGGAGAGCTGGCGGCCCTGGGCTATAACGAGGTGAATCTGAACATCGGCTGCCCCTCTTCCACGGTGGTGGCCAAGCACAAGGGTTCCGGCATGCTCCTGGACATGGAGGGGCTGGACGCCTGCCTGAATGAGATATTCAGCCGCTCTCCCCTGGCCGTATCCATAAAGACCCGCATGGGCGTGGAGAGCACGGAGGAGTTCCCCGCCATCCTTGAGATATACAGGAAATACCCCCTCAAACGGCTGATAGTCCACGCCCGGGCCCGCTCCGGCATGTACAGGAGTCCGGTGGATATCCCCGGCTTTCTCGCCTGTCTGGGAGTCTGTTCCTGGCCTGTGTGGTATAACGGAGACATTTTCTCCCCTTCTTCTCCCATTGAGCTGGGCCTTCAGGGGAATATTACGGCAGGGCTCATGCTGGGCCGGGGTGCGGTAGCAGACCCGGCTCTTCCCAGGGCCATGAAGGGCGGAGCCGCCCTGAGCGTACGGGAACTGGAAAACTTCCATGACGCTCTTCTATCTGCCTATCTGGAGGCAGGCTATGACGGCAGGGCCGCCATGGCCAGACTCAAGGAGCTGTGGTTCTACATGCTCTGCAAGTTTCCGGACAGCCGCCGGGAGTCCAAGGCCCTGCTGAAATCCCAGAGCCTGCCTGACTACCGCGCCGCCGCCTCCGCCCTCTTTCACAGCGGTAAATTTTCTTCAGAAAGCAGCTTCAGCCAATGAGGATGCCCCACAGCGGGCATCCTCATTGGCTGAATTTTTTGATGTTCTCTTTTAGCCCGGCTCACTTGTCCATGGCCACGCGGCAGTAGTAGTTGAACTGGCGCTCCCGCTCCAGAGTGCTGGGGTCCATATGGCCGGGATAGACCTCATAGTCTCCCTTCAGCTGGCACAGCTTTTTCAGGGACCTTAGCTCCTCGTCCATATCCCCGCCGGGAAAGTCGGTGCGGCCGCAGCTGCCTTTGAAGAGGGTGTCTCCGGTGAAGAGGGCGTTCTGACAGCGGATGCTCACCCCACCCCGGGTGTGGCCGGGAGTGGCAAAGATCTCAAAACGCAAGGAGTCCAGCTCCACCACGTCCCCCTGGTCGTAGTAGGCTCCGCCCTCCGGCAGCTGAAAGCGCATATAGCCGCTCTCGTCATAACGGGCATCGTCTTTCTTGTTCATGTACACCTTGGCGCCGGTCTCCTCCGCCACGGCGTTTACCGCTCCCACATGGTCAAAGTGGCCGTGGGTGATCATTATCACTTTGCACTTGAGGTGGTTAGACTCGATATAGTCCAGGATGGTGTTGGACTCCTCGCCGGGGTCTATCACAGCGCAGTTCAAAGTGTCCTCGTCGGTGACCACATAGCAGTTGGTCTCCAGATGTCCGACGGGAAGGGTCTTGATGAGCATTTCTCTTCCTCCTGTTTACAGTTCGTTGGTGTCCAGAATTATGGTCACGGGCCCGTCGTTCACGGAAGCTACCAGCATCTCGGCTGCAAAGACCCCCGTCTCCACCTTGAAGCCCCGCTCCCGGCAGCGCTGTATCACCAGCTCATAGAGGGGAACGGCAGTCTCCGGCCTGGCGGCTTTGGAAAAGCCGGGGCGACGGGACTTGCAGTCGGCAAAAAGGGTGAACTGACTGATTATCAGCAGCTGGGCCCCGGCATCCATAGGGTTCAGGTTCATCTTGCCGTTTTCGTCCTCAAATACCCTCAGTCCGCATATCTTGTCGGCTATTTTCTCCGCCTGAGCCGGGCCGTCCTCCTGGTGGACACCCAGCAGCACCAGGAAGCCTTTTCCTATACTGCCGTGTATCTGTCCCTCTATCTCCACAGAAGCGGACTTGACTCTGGTAACAACTGCCCTCATTTTGTTTTTCTCCTTTATTTATTGCCGTTTCTCACCACACTGCTCACTCCCGGTATGGCGGAGAGGCGGCCCATGATATACTTCAGTTCTCCGCTGCCTTTGACCTCAAGGGAGACGGTGGCCAGGGCCAGGCCGCCTCCGGTATCCCTGGCTGTGAGGGAGCGGACCTTGGCGTTAAGGGAATTGAGCATGGTGGCAATATCCAGGACCAGCCCGGAGCGGTCCTTGGACACTATCGTGATGGTGGTCACATAGCTGTCGGTGATGCTGTCCGCCCAGGACACATTCACCCAGCGCCCCTGATTATCCGGCTGGTTCATCAGCTGCTTGCAGTTGGTGCAGTCTCTCCGGTGGATGGACACACCCTGACCTCTGGTGATAAAGCCGATTATATCGTCCCCCGGCACCGGAGTGCAGCAGCGGGAGAATTTCACCAGACAGTTGCTCAAGCCCTCCACCAATATGCCGTGGACAGGCTTGCCCGTCTTTTTGGCGTTGGTCTCCCTGCGCTCGGCAGCCTCGGCCACCTTGTCCAGGGCAGTCTTTTTGTCCGGCTTAGTCCTCAGCTCGTCCCTGATACGGTTAGCCACCCGGGTGGCGGTAATTCCGCCGTAGCCTATGGCCGCGTAGATATCCTCCAGATTGGAGAAGGAGAAGCGCTTGAGTATGGGGGCGATGGCCTCCGTATCCTGGGCATCGTCCAGGGTGAGGCCGTTGTGCTTCAGCTCCGCCTCCAGCATCTCCCGGCCGCGGATGACGTTCTCCTCCCGGCGCTCCTTTTTGAACCACTGCTTTATCTTGGTGCGGGCAGAGCCGCTCTTTGCATAGTTCAGCCAGTCCCGGCTGGGTCCCGGGGCATTCTTGGAGGTGCGGATCTCCACAATGTCCCCGTTTTGCAGCACGTGGTCGTAGGTGACGATACGGCTGTTCACCTTTGCCCCCACCATGCTGTTGCCCACATCGGAGTGGATGTTATAGGCAAAGTCTATAGGCGTAGCCCCGGCAGGCAGATTAATAACATCTCCCTTGGGAGAGAACACAAAGACCTCGTCGGCAAACATGTCTATTTTCAGGTTGTGAAGAAAGTCCTGGGCATCGGATTCCTGCTGATTTTCCAGCAGCCTGCGTACCCAGGCGAACTTGTCCTCGTCACCCTCCCGCACAGCAGAAGCGCCGCTGCCCATCTTGTACTTCCAGTGAGCGGCAATGCCGTACTCTGCGGTGTAGTGCATCTCCCAGGTTCGTATCTGCACTTCGAAAGGTATGCCCTCGCTGCCGATGACGGTGGTATGCACGCTCTGGTACATGTTGGGTTTGGGCGTGGATATATAGTCCTTGAAGCGGCCGGGCACGGGGTTGAACATGTCGTGAATAATGCCCAGCACATTGTAGCAGTCGGAAATATTGTCCACTATGACACGGAAAGCACACAGGTCGAATATGCCGTCAATATCCAGCTTCTGGGCATACATCTTCCGATATATGCTGTAGACATGCTTTATACGGCTAAAGATAGTGGACTTCACGCCCTCGGCGTCCAGCCTGGTCTGGATCTTTTGCTTCACGTTGTCCATGAAGCGCTCCAGATCGTCCATCTTTTTCTCCAGGGAAGAGGTTATCTCCCTGTAGCCCGCCGGATCCAGGTACTGGAGAGACAGGTCCTCCAGTTCCCACTTTGCCCTCTGCATGCCCAAACGATGGGCGATGGGGGCATAGATCTCCATGGTCTCCAGGGATTTTGAACGCTGCTTCTCCGGAGACTGGTAGGCCATAGTGCGCATATTGTGGAGCCGGTCGGCGATTTTTATCAGGATGACCCGGATGTCCTTGGACATGGCCATGAGCATCTTTCGCAGATTCTCCATCTGCTCGTCTTCCTTGCTGGTGTACTGCACCCGGGTCAGCTTTGTGACGCCCTCAACTATATCCGCCACCGCATCTCCGAATTGGCGGGCGATATCCCCATGGGTAAGGCTGGTATCTTCAATTACGTCGTGGAGCAGGGCGGAGACTACCGAGTCCTCATCCATGCCCATGTCCACAGTGATATCCGCCGCCGCCACGCAGTGGGTCACATAGGGAGAGCCGTCCTTTCTCAGCTGGCCCTGGTGGGCGCTGCGGGCCATCTCATAGGCGGCCTTTATCCGCTCCAGGTCCATGCCGGGACAGTTTTCCCCTATCTTCTTTATCAGGTCCTGGAACATTTTATCCGGGTCCAGAAGGGTATTCTTTTTTTCTTGCTGCTTATCCATTTCCGTCCCCCTCAACTCAAATAGCCGTGAAGTGTCCTCATCAGCTTTGTGCCCTCCAGATCCGCCTTGCCTTCAATTCCGGCAGGGGCGGCGGAGAAAATATTCCCGTCCGGGCTCTTCAGCAGCCCGGTCTCCAGCAGCGCCATCAGGCACAGGCAGAAGCGCTCCGGCTCCATGCCCGCCAGGCACTGGCCTATCACATGCACCGTATCTCTGGCTACGGCAAAGCCTTGGCCCATGGAGCGCCAAAGGCGCACAAAGTCCCCCCGCTCCGGGCAATATCTGGCAGCGGCCCAGAGGGCGCTGTCATCCTTGGAGAGTATTGCCCGGCACAGGTCCCTGGGGTCATGACGGCGCATAGCCGAGGCCACCAGCTGCACAGACACATTTCCTCTATACTCGTTTATCTGGGGCCTGAAGGCCAGATCCACCAGTTCCCCCTCGTGAAGGCCCAGCTCATCCAGCCTATGGGAGAAGAAGATGCCGTCGATATGCTTTGCCCCGAAGCGCACACGGAAGCGCAGATGGCGGCCGCCTCCCACCTGAGAGGCCGTCTCCAGTCTGGCGGCGCTGATGCACATAAGAGGCTTGGGATTGGCATTGCCGTAAGGCTCCAGCAGATCCAGGCTCCTCACGTTCTCCACGCTCAGCAGCTCCGGATCGGTTATCAGCAGGTCGCACCGGACCTCCGGTGTACTCTCCGGCCTGTTATTCCTGTAATATTCCGCCAGGGCCTCCCGAAAGGCATCCAGCTCTTCCTTTTTTATATTCAGCCCTGCGGCCAGGGCGTGGCCGCCAAAGCCCAGCAGATGCTCCGAGCAGGCATTGAGAGCGTCAAAGAGGTTGAAGCCCCCATAGCTGCGGCAGGAGCCCTTGCCCATGTCGCCGTTGAGACAGATCATTATTGCCGGCAGGGAGTACTGCTCTGCAAGGCGGGAAGCGGCAATGCCTATGACGCCCTGGTGCCAGTTCTCGCTGGCCAGGACTATAGGACTGTCCGGGGTCTTGCCGGAGAGCAGTTGGTTTGCCTCCTGCCAGATCTCCGTCTCTATATTCTGCCGGCGGCGGTTCAGTTCACACAGCTCCACCGCAAGCTCCGTTGCCGTGCTCATATCCCGGCTCATAAGCAGTCTTGCCGCCGTGGCCGCATGGCCCAGGCGTCCGGCTGCATTGAGTCTGGGAGCCAGGCTGTAGCCCACTCCGGAGGCGTTGAGCTTCTTGGGGTCCATGGAGGACTCCCGGAGCATGGCGGCTATGCCGGGCCGGGGGTGGCTCTCCAGCCGCTTCAGGCCGTATCTCACCAGATAGCGGTTCTCCCCCACCAGAGGCATCACATCTGCCACGGTGCCTATGGCTACCAGGTCGGCATATTTCTCCAGTATTGCTTTGCTGTCCCCTTCGCAGGCACACACCAGCTTCAGGGCCACTCCCACTCCCGCCAGATTCTTGTTGGGATAATTGTCCCCATCCTGTTTGCAGTCTATAACTGCGGCGGCCTTGGGCAGAGCCTCCGCCCGGCATTCATGGTGGTCGGTTATCACCATGTCTATCCCCAGCTGCCGGGCATAGGCAGCCTCCTCCACTGCGGTGATGCCGCAGTCAACGGTGATGACCAGGCTGACGCCCTGGGCTTTCAGGCTGTCCAGAGCGCCGCAGTTGAGGCCGTAGCCCTCCTCGTTCCTGTCCGGTATGTAGGGTATACAGTTCAGGCCTTTGGAGCGCAGATAGTCCGTGACCAGGCAGGTGGAGGTTATGCCGTCCACATCGTAATCCCCGTAGACCGCCACAGTCTCTCCTGCCTCAACAGCTCTGAGGACGCGCTCCCTGGCTCCGTCCATGCCCAGCATGAGCATGGGGTCGTGGAGGCATTCCTCCCCGCCGTAAATGAGCTCCATGGCCTGCTGAAGAGTCTTTACTCCCCGCAGGGCCAGCACCGCCGTAAGCAAGGGGGCAAAGCCCGCCTGCTCCAGCTCCGGCGTGGGCTCGGGTCTGGCAAAGGGTACCTCCCAGTCCTTATCTTTTTTCATACGCTTTCTACATCTCTTAATTTTTATTTTAATGATTGATTTTATCAGAAAAGCGCGGCTAATTCAATAGCACCGGGCAAAAAAGATAGGACGTATGGAAAAAATTGTATTCTGTCGGAGGTCAGAGCCGGCTCATCGGCAGTACTCCTCCAGGTGGCGTATGCTCAGCGGTTTCTCCTCCACCTTGGCGCAGTGCTCCACGGCCTCCCCGGGCGTACTGCACAGGGCAAAAAGTTCAATGCAGCTTCTGCTCATGAAGCCGGAGTCCGCCGTTTTCTCCAGCATTTCCACCATGGGTCCGTAATATCCCCGGGTGTTCAGCAGCGCCATTGGCTTTGAGTGGCGGCCCAGCTGCTTTAAAGTCAGGGTCTCAAAAAACTCCTCATAGGTGCCTATCCCGCCGGGCAGGGCAATGAAGGCCTCCGCCATATCCTCCATCATGGATTTGCGCTCCGACATGGTCTCGGTAAAAATCAGTTTGCCGTAGTCCTTTAAAAGTATTCCCGGCTCATCGAAGAAGCGGGGAGCTATGCCAACTATCTCTCCTCCCGCCTCTCTGGCTCCTGCGGCGCAGGCTCCCATCAGTCCGCTGGCCCCGCCTCCAAAAACCAGGGTGTGGCCTGCCTGGGCCATGGCCAGGCCCAGGGCTTTGGCCTCCTCAAAATAAACGCTGTCCAGCCTGTTGCTGGAGGCGCCGAAAACACAGATATTCATAGCTTGTCCTCCGTCTCCGTTTTTTGAAAATTATTGATCCGTCACACAAAATGAATTATAGCATCTCCCTCCCCTCTTGAAAAGGGCCGGGTTTTAATGTATTATTGAAAAGATTTGGAGGCCTTTATGAAGAGACTTTTTACGGTTTTATTGATAATATCTCTGGCACTGCCTCTCTGCGGCTGCACAGGCGGCTGCTATGAGAGCGGCAGCGGAGAGCTCAGCATAGTCACCACGGTTTTCCCCGCTTTTGACTTTGCCCGGGAAATTGCCGGGGGCAGAGCTTCCGTCTGTCTGCTGGTCCCCCCCGGCACCGAGTCCCACAGCTTTGAACCCACAGCCCAGGACATCCTGCGCATTCAGAACTGCGACCTGCTGATCTGCAACGGCGGAGAGTCGGAGGTCTGGCTGGAGGACATGCTGGAGGGGCTGGAAGGCGACATTCCCCTGGTGGTGATGCTGGACTGCGTCCAGGCTCTGGAGGAGGAGGTCAAGGAGGGCATGCAGGCCCAGGCCCATGAGCACGGCGAGGAAGAGGACGGGGACCATGACCACGAGGCGGAATACGACGAGCACGTGTGGACTTCCCCTAAAAATGCCGCCCTCATCTCCGGGGCCATATCGGAGCGCCTTTGCTCCATAGATCCGGAAAACGCAGAGTATTATTCCTCCCGCTGCGATGCCTACTCTGCCGCTCTCCTCTCCCTGGATGAGGATTTCAGAGCTCTGTTCCGGGAAGCCGGACAGCCCACATTGATCTTTGCCGACCGCTTCCCTGTGCGTTACTTTGTCGAGGAATACGGTCTGGATTATTATGCCGCTTTCCCCGGCTGTGCCGAACAGGCGGAACCCTCCGCCCGCACCGTGGCTTTTCTTATAGACAAGGTTCGCCAGGAGAACACCCCGGCGGTATTTTACAATGAATTTTCCAATCAGAAGATGGCTGACGTCATATGCGAGGACACCGGCTGTGAAAAGCTGCTGTTCCATTCCTGCCACAATGTGAGCTTGCAGCAGCTGGAGGAGGGCGTGAGCTATCTTGGCCTTATGGGCAAAAATCTAGAAACACTGAGGGAGGCCTTCGGCTGATGGCTATATTGGAATGTAAAGACCTGTGCTTCTCCTACGAGGGGAAGCGGGTGCTGGAGGGTGTGAACTTCTCCATAAGTGCCGGGGACTATCTCTGCGTGGTGGGAGAAAACGGCTCCGGCAAATCCACATTGATAAAAGGCCTTCTGGGCCTGAAGGCCCCGGAAGAGGGCAGCATCCGCCTCTCCGACGGGCTGAAGGCCACGGAGATAGGCTACCTTCCCCAGCAAACCCAGGTGCAGCGGGATTTCCCCGCCAGCGTATATGAGGTGGTGCTCTCCGGCTGCCTCAACTCTCTTGGCTCCTCCCTGTTCTATACCAAGGCCCTGAAGCAGCGGGCTCTGGAGAATATGGAGCGCATGGGCATAGACGACATCAAAAACGAGAGCTACCAGGCTCTCTCCGGCGGCCAGCAGCAGCGGGTGCTCCTGGCCCGGGCCCTCTGCGCCACAAAAAAGCTCCTGCTTCTGGACGAGCCGGTGACCGGCCTGGACCCCATAGCCAGCGGTGAGATGTACAATCTGATAAAGCTTATTAACCTCTGCGACAATATCTCCGTTATCATGGTATCCCACGATATCCATGAAGCTGTGCGCTACGCCACCCACATCCTGCATCTGGGACACAAGCAGCTCTTTTTCGGCAGCGCCGCAGAGTACCGGGAGAGCAGTCTGGCCCGGCGTTTTCTGGGAGGTGGCCGTATATGAGCGAACTTATTTCCATGTTTTCCTACCACTTCATGCAGCGAGCCCTGGTGGTGGGCATTATGGTCTCGCTCTGCGCGGCCCTGCTAGGGGTATCCCTGGTGCTGAAGCGCTACTCCATGATAGGCGACGGACTGAGCCACGTGGGCTTCGGTGCGCTGGCCATAGCCTCGGCCCTTAACCTGGCCCCTCTGGCCGTGGCGGTGCCGGTGGTGGTGGCGGCGGCAATATTGCTGCTGCGGCTGAGGCAGAACGCAGCGGTAAAGGGGGATGCGGCCATAGCGATGATATCCAGCAGCGCCCTGGCCATAGGCGTCATCTCTCTGTCCCTCTCCACGGGCATGAACACCGAATTGTCCAGCTACATGTTCGGCAGCGTTCTCTCCCTCAGCAGTGAGGACGCGGTGCTCAGCGTGATATTGTCTCTGGCTGTGCTGGGTCTGTTCCTGCTCTTCTATCCCCGGCTCTTTGCCGTCACTTTCGATGAGAGCTTCAGCCGGGCCACAGGCACCAGGACTGAGGTGTACAACACTCTGCTGGCGGTGCTCACCGCCGTTACCGTGGTGCTGGGCATGCGCATGATGGGCGCTCTGCTGATATCCAGCCTTATAATTTTCCCTGCCCTGTCCGCCATGTGCCTCTGCCGCAGCTTCAAAGCGGTGGTCATAAGTTCGGCAGTGATATCCGTGGTCTGTTTTCTGGCCGGACTTATATTCTCCTATTTCTTTGAGACTCCTACCGGAGCCAGCATCGTGGTTGCCGACCTTCTGTGCTACGGCATTTTCCGCCTGCTGGGGAAAAAATGAGCCGGGCTGCTTCTTTGCACGGTCAGCGTACATCTGAACAAAAAGTTTCGGCCGCAGCTTCTATTAAGCTGTGGCCGGGTTCATGTATGTGGTTTTTATCTTACGAATATATCTTCCGTATACCGCCGCCCCTCCGTCCAAACAGCGGTGAAGGCCCGGTACCGGATCATCTCAGGAATGGCTCTCCGCCAGCCATGTGCTCACCAGCCTGGGATCTATATTCATCCCGCCGGCAATAAAGGCAATGACCTCGTTCTGATTCATGGAGCGCATACGTTCGAAATTCGTCAGCTTATGATCCATGGCGCTGTCGCCTTCGTCATAGCTGCGGCCCTCGATATACCCGCAATCGTAACACATATGCAGGTCGTACTTCCGGTGGCTGTCCACATACATTTCACTTCCGCAGCGGGGGCATTTCATGCTTATCTCCTCCTCGATTTTTTTCTTTTGCCTCAGGTTTGCTCTCGCCTTATCCATCGGCATGTTTAAAATAGCACTTTGTTAATTATAAGTCAATAACATTCTGTGAATTTTCCATAGATTTTCTGTTGTCATTTTGTATGAATTTATAAAAGTTTAGTGCAGAAAGTAAAAGGCAAGCCATGTATCAGGCTTGCCTTTTGGTAATTTTTACTTTGTGTTCCCGGGGATTTTGTTTCGGAAAGGCTTGGATTTCCGAAATTGATCCATGTATTTGCCCTGCAAAATACTTTGTTATATTTTTGTCTAATATCCCCAAGTCTGCATCTTCCAGTCGCCGCCTTCATTGCGGGTCAGCACCCACATCCACTTGCTGTAGGTACTGTTTGGGTTCAGGCTGCCGTCTCCTCCGCTGCCGTCCACCTGGAAGCTGGAGGTGAGCACCACGGCCTCATCCGTCCGGAATTGCTCCGCCCAGTCGCCGCTCTGCTTTTGGGAGAACGCCTCGTCGTACTTGAGTTCAAGCAGGGTGCAGCCTTTAAACTCCCGGCGGAAGGTCCTCTCCACGGTGTCCATCATCTGCTCTATATCAGCCTTTGAATACAGGCTGCTCTCCCCTATCACGCGCTGGACCTGACTCACATCCCCGCCGCCAAGCAGGCGCTGGGAAAACATCCCCGCCAGGGCGATAAGTATCAGCAGTATCCAGAGTCTCAGCTTCTTTTTGTCTTTCACGGTCCCGCCCCCTTTTCCTGATTGTAACACAGACCGGCCATGGCTTCAAGGTACTGGACAAGCACCCCTCCATAGTTTAAAATCTGGGTACAGTCTTTTTGACAAAGTACAGCTTATAAGGAGAAGAGTCATGCGTTATATAGAGGTAACTGTGAACACCCCGGCTGAGGAGATCGACCTGCGCTGCCAGCAGATGGCGGACATGGGCGCCGGCGGCTTTGTGATCGAGAATGAGGAGGATTTCCGGGATTTTCTGGAAAACAACCACCAGTACTGGGACTACGTGGACAGCGAGCTGGAGGACAAGTTTAAGGGCATAAGCCGCATAAAGTGCTATCTCACCGACGACCTTGATGGCAAAGAGGTACTGCGGAAAATCAAGGCTGCCTACGGAGGCATCCAGACTTCCTTTGTGGAGGACAGCGACTGGGAGAACAACTGGCGGGAATACTACAAGCCCATACCCGTCGGGGAAAAACTGGTGGTGGTGCCTGAATGGGAGGAGATACCCCAGGAGGGCCGTCTGCCCTTGCGCCTGGACCCGGGACTTATTTTCGGCACCGGCAGCCATGCCACCACCCGCATGTGCCTGGCGGCCCTTGAGAAGTTTTCCGCCCCTGGAGTCAGGGTGCTGGACCTGGGCTGCGGCAGCGGGATACTGGGCATAGGTGCCCTTATTCTGGGCTGTGACAGCTGCTTCGGGGTGGACGTGGACCCCAAGGCCCCGGAGGTGGTGATGTCCAACGCCACCCTCAACGGTCTGGGCCCGGACCGGATGCAGGTCTGCGCCGGGGATATAATTGCCGACAGCTCGCTCCAGAAGTATTTGGGCGGGGGCTATCAGCTTGTGCTGGCAAACATTGTTGCCGATGTAATCATCCCCCTGTCGGCGGTGGTGCGCCGCTTTATGGCGGAAGATGCTGTCTTTATCTGCTCCGGCATAATAGAGCACCGCTGGCCGGAGACGGAAGCTGCGCTGAAGGGCAACGGCTTTGAGATACTGGAGCACCGCTCGGAGGACGAGTGGCACTGCTTCGTCTGCCGCTGACAGAAGCCAAGCGCTTGTAGGAACGCAGTAAAAAAAACCGACGGGCCGGATGTATCGGCCCGTCGGCTGTGTCATATACTTCAGGGGTTCATGGTGTAGTTGGGAGCTTCCTTGGTGATGTAGATATCGTGGGGGTGGCTCTCCTTGAGACCGGCGCTGGTGATGCGTACGAACTTGCTGTTGGTACGCAGCTCCTGGATATTGTGAGCG
>CASFJB010000029.1 GCA_949294945.1 uncultured Eubacteriales bacterium | reverse complement strand
ACCAGATCTGCCTTATTCATAGTTAAAAACCTCCTGAATGTATTGTGCGGCCAATGCCGCGTTTATGATGAGTCTGCCCGAAAATGCGGCAGAATACTCATTCTCCTGCGGCCTCCGAAAAGGCAACGCATAAAATCTACCATATTTCCGGCGGTTAATCAAGTGTTAATTGTATAAATTCAGAATTTTTTAGCGCATATGCAACAATTTTGCGACTTTTGCCCCGCCGGGTATGAGACTCATGTCCTCTTTTGTGATAACTCTCATGGCTATCACGCTGACGGCATAGACCAGCACCGCCACCGCTATGGCCAGGGCCATAGACAGCAGCATGCCGAAATAGCCCCCGTCAGATATGAAGCGGCCCGCCAGGCCGTATATGGCCCAGGCGGAAGCGCCCATGAGAAGGCTTGCGGCCATGGGCCCGGCAAATACTTTCAGGGCTCTGGGCTTTTCCTGGAGAGTGGCGCACATGAACACGAAGTCCAGCACCGCCATGAAGAGATAGCTCACCAGGGTGCCCACCGGAGCGCCGTAGATGTTGATAGGCCGCTGGGCCACCAGGAACCAGTTCACGGCTATCTTTATAAGTCCGCCGCTTATCAGGGTTATCATGGTCAGCTTCTCCTTGCCGGAGGCCTGAAGGATGGCGTTTTCCATCAGCACCAGGCAGACGAAGAAGGAGGCTATGCCCATGATGCTGAGCAGACCGGGGCCGGCCTCGTTGCTGTTGGGATAGAGTATATTCATGATGGGGTAGCTGAGCACCGCCAGGCCCACGCCCATGGGCAGAGCTATGGCGGAGGAGATGCGCATGGAGTCCTCGGCGGTCTTCATGGCCTCTGCCTTCCTGCCCCGGGCTATGGCGGAGGAGATGGCCGGGACTATGGAAATGGTGAGGGGGGTAATGAAGGCTGCGGGAAGATTGAACAGAGTCTGGGCTTTGCCGTAGACTCCGTAGAGCACCTTGGCCTCCACATAGCTGAAGCCCGCGGCAGTCTGGAGCCGGTTCATGCACAGCTTGGAGTCCACCGAGTTCAGCAGCGCCATGATGCAGGCGCCGAAGGCTATGGGTATACCTATAGTGAGTATCTTCCTCACTATGGTCAGCGCATCGTCCACTTTCTCGTCATCCTCGGAGATGTCGTTGGGTGCCCGGCCTCCGGTATAGGGTGCGGAGAGCACATCGTAATTGCGCCGCTTATAGATTATCATATAGCCCAGGGACACCACCGAACCGATGGACACGCCGAAGATGGCTCCGGCGGAAGCGGCGGGCAGACCCAGGCCCATATTCATTATCACCGCCGCCAGGATAAGCCCGGAGATGACCTTGAAGAGCACCTCCAGCACCTCATCCACGGTGGTGGGCAGCATGTTCCCGTTGCCCTGGCAGTAGCCTCTGTAGGCCGAGACCAGGCACACCAGCAGTATGGAAGGGGCCATGGCCCTGATGCTGGGGGCGGCGTCCGGGTTCTCCAGATAATTGTCCGCCAGCCAGTTGGGGAAGAGATAGAGTATCAGGGCAAAAACGGTGCCTATAACAAAGAAGGTCAGCAGCGCCACCCGGAAGGTCTTCTCCTCCTGCTTGGCCCGGCCGTTGGCATCCGCCTCCGCCACCAGGCGGGACAGAGCCACCGGCAGGCCCGCCGTGGCCAGGGTGAAGAACACGTAGTAGATATTGTAGGCGCTGGTGAACATGGAGAAGCCTTCGTCTCCCAGTATGTTCCCCAGAGGTATTTTATATATGAAGCCCAGTATCTTCATTATCACGACACCCACGGTGAGTATGGCGGCGCCGTGCATATAGTTTTGACCTTTGACTTTTGACATTGAGGTCCTCCTGGCGAAAGTATGCGCCGGAGCGGGGACTGCGGCAGGACCCGGCGGTCCCCGCTCAGCTGATATTACCGTATATTAGCATCTGACGGCGCAGAAATCAAGGGAAGCGGCTCAGTCCCTGATGCCCAGTATGTGCCTTGCCACATGCACGCCGCTGGCAGAGGCGTGGGACAGGGAGTGGGTAACGCCGGAGCAGTCGCCTATGACGAAGAGGCCGGGGCTGCTGGTCTCCAGGTTGTTGTCTATCTCCACTTCCATGTTGTAGAACTTCACCTCCACACCGTAGAGGAGGGTGTCGTCATTGGCGGTGCCCGGGGCTATCTTGTCCAGGGCATAGATCATCTCAATGATGCCGTCCAGGATGCGCTTGGGTATCACCAGGCTCAGATCGCCGGGAGTGGCGGAGAGGGTGGGGGTGACAAAGCTCTCCTCAATGCGCCGCACGGTGCTGCGCCGGCCCCTCACCAGATCGCCGAAGCGCTGGACCATGACGCCGCCCCCCAGCATGTTGGACAGGCGGGCTATGCTCTCGCCGTAGCCGTTGGAGTCCTTGAAGGGCTCGGACAGGTGCTTGGACACCAGCAGGGCGAAGTTGGTGTTCTCGGTGTGCTTGCTCTTGTCCTCGTAGCTGTGGCCGTTGACGGTGACTATGCCGTTGGTGTTCTCATTCACCACCACGCCGTGGGGGTTCATGCAGAAGGTGCGCACCAGGTCCTCAAACTTCTCGGTGCGGTAGACTATCTTGCTCTCATAGAGCTCATCGGTGAGATGGGCAAAGACCTCCGCAGGCAGCTCCACCCGCACGCCTATGTCCACACGGTTGGAGCGGGTGGGGATGTCCAGGCTCTCGCAGACGCTCTCCATCCACTTGCTGCCGCTGCGGCCCACGGAGATGACGCAGCGGTCACAGCTGTAGCTCTGGGCGCCCACATGGACTATATAGCCCTCCTCCGCCTTCTCCACGCCGGTGACGGCGGAGTTGAAGCGGAACTCCACCTTATCCTTCAGTTCATTATATATGTTATCCAGCACCACATAATTTATGTCGGTACCCAGATGCCTCACCTGGGCGTCCAGAAGATGCAGGCCGTTCTCCAGGCAGGTGCGTTTTATCTTGGTGTTGGCGGTGGAGTAGAGCTTGGTGCCCTCTCCGCCGTGGTCCAGATTTATCTGGTCCACATAGCGCATCAGGTCAATGGCCCGCTGCTTGCCCACGTACTCATAGAGAGTGCCGCCGAACTGGTTGGTGATGTTGTACTTGCCGTCGGAGAAGGCCCCGGCGCCGCCGAAGCCGCTCATTATGGCACAGGTGGGGCATTTGACGCAGGATTTTATCTTCTTGCCGTCAATGGGGCATTTCCTTTTGTTCAGGGGATTGCCCAGTTCAAAGACCGCCACCTTCAGTCCCCTGTCGGCCTTGGCCAGCTCATAGGCGGTGAAGATGCCTCCGGGGCCCGCGCCTACGATAATTACGTCATAATGAGTCATTTTTGTACATCCTTTCTTTATTCCATAGTTGAGACTATAAAATTACAAAAAAAGCAAAGCCGCTCTGCCTGAGACGGTCCCTCTTTGGGACAGCCATCCGGCAAGCGGCCAAATGTATCCTTATACAGACTAACACTTTCCAAAGGCAATGTCAAGTTAATGAACTGTAAACTCAGGTGTTTTTTTCCCATAAAAGCCAAAAAAGCTCCTGCCCGAGGGGCAGGAGCTTTTCATTTTGATTTTGTCTCTGACTGCTTGTCCTGAACTCAGGCCTTGCGGACGGAGTCGATGTGACGGGTCAGGTCCAGCATCTTGCAGCTGAAGCCCCACTCGTTGTCGTACCAAGCCATGAGCTTGACGAAGTTGTCGTTCAGGGACAGGCCGGCCTTGGCGTCAAAGATGGAGGTGTGAGCATCGGTGCGGAAGTCGGAGGAGACGACCTCTTCGTCCACGTACTCGATAACGCCCTTCATCTCGCCCTCGGAAGCGGCCTTGACGGCGGCGCAGATCTCATCGTAGGAAGCGCCCTTGGCCAGACGGCAGGTCAGGTCAACGATGGAGACATCGCCGGCGGGGATACGCATGGAGGTACCGGTGAGCTTGCCCTTCAGCTCGGGGATGACCTTGCCGACAGCCTTGGCAGCGCCGGTGGAGGTGGGGATGATGTTGTTGTACACGCTGCGGCCCAGGCGCCAGTTCTTCTTGGAGAAGCCGTCAACCACGGACTGGGTGGCGGTGGAGGCGTGAACGGTGGTCATGAGGCCTTCCACGATGCCGAAGTTGTCGTTGATGACCTTGGCGAGAGGAGCCAGGCAGTTGGTGGTGCAGGAAGCGTTGGAGACAAACTGCATGTCGGCAGTGTACTTGTCCAGGTTGACGCCGCAGACGAACATGGGGGTGTCGTCCTTTGCGGGGCCGGACATGACGACGACCTTAGCGCCGGCGTCGATATGGGGCTGGGCAGCTTCCTTGGTGAGGAACTTGCCGGTGCACTCCAGGACGTACTCTACGCCCAGTTCGCCCCAGGGCAGGAGGGAGGGATCGCGGGAATCCAGGACCTTGGCGGTCTTGCCGTCGACGGTGAGGGTCTTTGCCTCGTCGTCAAAGGCGACGGTGCCGTTGAACTTGCCGTGAACGGTGTCGTACTTGACGGCATAAGCCAGCTGACCTGCGGTCTTACCGGGAGCGTTGATAGCAACAACTTCTATGTCGTCGGACTTGATTGCGGATCTGAAAGCCAGAGAACCGATACGGCCGAAGCCATTGATGCCAACTTTGATCATAGTTAATATCCTCCATTTTAATGAAATACAATATATACATAGATTTCCCGCCGGGGCAGGAAATAAATGCCTTGCTTAGCATCTAAATAATAACATATAATATTTGCAAAAATCAATACATTTACTATGTATTTTGCCCAAAAATGTGCCGAATTTTCGCGCTTTTTCCACCATTTTTGCCCTGCGCTATTGTGTAAATTGTCCACTTCTGATAAAATAGGCCCAGCCGCGGCCCCCCTGTTTCCAAAGCCGCAGGGAAAAAGGGGCCAGTTAAGTCTTGCGGCAGAATGGAGAATGCCATAATGCACGACCTTTCCACCGATATCCTGGCTCTTTCCGGGGAGGCGGCCCTGCTGGTCCGCCGGAATCAGGTGAGCTTTGCCAACTCCGCCGCCTGCCGTATTCTGGGCGCCGACTGTCTGGGCAAGTCCCTCAAGGCTCTGCTGGGTCCCGGCATCGCCGAAGCTCAGGCTCCCTCTTTTGTGGCGGATATCAGCCTGGGCGGCAGCAGCTACGCCGTCCGGGTCAGCCGTTTCGAGGACGCCCAGCTGGTCTTTCTGCGCAAATGCGACAACTCTCCCCTGCTGCTCAACGACGCTCTCATCTTCTCCATGAGGAGCAGCCTGATGAACTTCGGCCTCTCCGCCGATATGCTTCGCACCCGGGCGGAGGAAAATGAGGACCGGGAACTGCTGGACTCTCTGCGCTCCATCACCCACAGCTATTACCGCATGATGCGGGTGCTCACCAACGCTTCTTTGGTGCTGGCCCTCAGTCAGGGCTCCGTCATATTCTCCCCTCAGGAGCTGGACGTGGCCGCCCTGGCGGCCGGACTGGTGGAGCCGGCTGCCATGCTCTGCCCCCAGGTGGAGCTGCGCCTCTCCGGCGAGCAGGTCCACCCCATCTATGCCGACAGGCAGCTGGTGGAGCTTATCATCCTGAACCTGATATCCAACTGTCTGGTACACGCCAAGGGCTGCACCCGGGTGAGCATCAGCCTGGTGGAGACCAGAGACAGTCTTATTATATCCGTGGACGACGACGGCTGCGGCATCCCACCGGAGCAGCTGGGCAGCGTCTTTGACCGCTACTGCCACGGCTTCGATATGGACAGCATGCTCTCCGGCGCCGGTCTGGGCCTGACGGTGGCCCGCTCCGCCGCCCATGTCCACGGCGGCACCCTGCTGCTGGAGAGCCGACAGGGCAAGGGGACCACCGTCCGTGTCTCCCTGAGCCGCCATCTGGAGCCTTCCGTGCTGCGCAGTCCCGGGGAGCCTATGGAGGAGAGCAGCATGAAAGCCGTCCTCACCGGCCTTGCCGACTGCCTGCCCGACGAATGCTACACGGAGAGGTATATGGACTGAGCCGATTCTAAAATCATAAGCGTTAAAAAGTCTCTGCGGAAAACCGCAGAGACTTTTTTGACGCCCGGCTTATCAGGGCAGGTTCAGCCGGTACTTCAGCAGCAGCCGGGTGGGGATGTAGAGTATCACAAAGAACACCAGGGCATACAGGAAAGCGCCCAGCATCACCAGATGCACCGCCGCCGGACCGCTGATATTCTGGGCACTGTTGGCCATGAAGTCCAGCAGTCCCGCGTTGCCGGTAAGGGCCAGAAGCAGGGGCTGGAGTATGGACAGCGCCACATTTATCACGAAGAAGAACACCACGGACAGCAGCAGCTTATGGTTGGAAAAGCTGTAGCCTATGGCCATGGCGCTGTAAAACTGCATGCAGGTAACGCAGCAGGCGGCAAAGATGAGCACCAGCAGCTCCAGGATGTAGCCTATGATGTGCACAAGGCCGAAGTCCACCAGTCTGCCCCAGACTTCACTCATCACATAGCCGAACTCGGACCAGTTCACCTCTATCAGATCCACATTGCACAGGAACATCAGGACAAAGGCCAGCATGCAGACCAGCCAGGTCGCCACGAACCACACCGAGGAGACTATGAGCTTTGAAAAAATGTGCTCATCCACGCTCACCGGCAGGGTGAACATCAGGTAGCCCTCGTCCCCCAGGAGATTTTTCCTGAAGCGCTCTATGCACACCACCAGAGCCATGACGCAGACCGCTATCAGCCCCGCCACAAAAAGGAATATCACTATGCCGAAGAGCACCGTGAACCAGCCGTAATCCTGAAGATTTTCCATGCCCCTTATGGACAGCCCTGCCAGCACCGACAGACCCAGGCATACCAGGATGAAGGGGACCATGCTGCGCCCGCTGCCCTTGAACTCATGCTTTATAAGTTTGCCTAGCATTTGAACACCTCCCTGAAATACTCGTCCACGCTCTTTCCGTACTGCTGACGGATGTCATCCACGGAGGCCTGGAGCATTATCCTGCCCCGGTTTATGAACAGCACCTCGTCCAGTATCTTCTCCACGTCGCTTATCAGATGGGTGGAAATGACCACGCTGGCCTCCGGGTCGTAGTTTCTGATTATTGTGTCCAGAATATAGTCCCGGGTGGCCGGGTCCACGCCGCCGATGGGCTCATCCAGAAGATAGAGCTTTGCCTTGCGGCTCATGACCATGATGAGCTGCACCTTCTCCCGGGTGCCCTTGGACATCTGCCGGAGCCGCTGCTTTTCATCCAGGCCCAGGCGCCGCAGCATATCCTCCGCCCGCTGCCGGTCGAAGTCCTGATAGAAGTCCTGGAAAAAGTCCATCAGCTGCTTCGGGTTCATCCACAAGGGCATGCAGGTCTTGTCGGGCAGATAGCTCACCGCCGCCTTGCTCTCCTCTCCGGGCTTTCCGCCGCAGATGAGCAGCTCCCCCTCACTGGGGGTCAAAAGGCCGTTGGCCAGCTTTATCAAAGTCGTCTTGCCGCTGCCGTTGGGCCCCAGTAGCCCCACCACACGGCCCGGAGCTATGCTGAAGCTCACATCCTCCAGCGCCTGGGTAGAGCCGAAATTCTTGCTCAGGCCCTTGCATTCAAAGGTAGCCGTCATTTCTTATCCTCCTCTTTTCCGCCTCTTACAAGGCTTATTATCTCCTCTCCGGTATAGCCCAGCTTCTCCATGCTGTCCATAAAGTCCCGGATGTACTTCTGGGCCATGGCCTCTTTTGCCTCCATGATTACCTCCATATCCTCGGTTACATAGCGTCCGCTGCTGCGCTGGGAAAACACCAGGCCCTCCCGCTCCAGCTCCTGAAAGGCCCTCTGCATGGTGTTGGGATTCACCCTGGCTTCCGCCGCCAGCTCCCGCACGGTGTTCAGCTTCTCCCCCGGCGGCAGCTGCCCGGATACGATGCTCAGCTTTATCTTGTCCACCAGCTGGCTGTATATGGGCATGTCGTTGTTGAACGTCCAGTCCATGTCATCCCTCCTTTGTGTTATTGTATTAAGCGATTAGTACAATAACACAGCTCTGCCCGTTTGTCAATAGGGCGGCGAAAGTTTTTTGAAAAAACAGCTAATAGAGACAGGTAGCCTCTCCCGGCTTGACAAGAAGGCTTCTGTCATTCAAAATATAGACAGATTATCCACATATTAAGGAGACCTTTTGGGAGGTGGGGACATGCCAAAGCCCAAATCCGAGGGCGGGGAGAAAAATCTTATCGCCCGACGGCTTGTTCAGCTGCGCAGGCTCAGGGGACTGTCCCAGCGGCAGCTGGCTGCCCGCCTCCAGCTTGAAGGCTATGACATGGACAAGAACGTGATAACCCGGATAGAGACCGGAAAGCGCTATGTGACGGATATCGAGCTGGTGGCTCTGTGTCAGGTGCTGGAGGTCTCCTGCGGCTATCTGCTGTACGGGGATGAGGAAATATAAAAATAAAGGGCCGGCTGCAAACGCAGCCGGCCCTTGCAGCCTGTCAAAGAACCCCGGGATTCAGGAAGAGAATCCCGGGGATTTGGCATATATGGGGTTAAAAATCGTGAGAATGTAGCGGACAGCCTGTCAAAGAACCCCGGGATTCAGGAAGAGAATCCCGGGGATTTGGCATATATGGGGTTAAAAATCGTGAGAATGTAGCGGAAAAAGGAGTTGTTCCAACTCCATATTGCCATCTTTTTCAGATTCATGGCAGCATATTTGAGCCTGACCCATCGTGTGACTGCGGCCAAGCCTCTGTGGTGCGTATATCGCATGGCATGTTTCTCTTTCGCATCTGCAAAGACCCTTTCTATGGTCTCCTTCCGCATTGCGTAGATCTCCTTGCCTCGCTCTGTTTTCCTCAGCGCCTCCACCAAATCCAGGTACTCCTGCCAGATATGTGTGGTCAGCAGCTTCTGCCCTTTCTCGTTCGCCCCGCATTTCCCTTTGCAGGGACAGCTCCTGCACCGTCCCGGTGTGCTGCGGTAGCTCCGCTTCCCGCTGCGGTCCGTTGTCGTATGCCGCAGCCGTTCTCCCTGAGGGCATATGTACTCGTCCTTTACCGGGTCATATGTATACTCCCAGGGCTTGTAGCCTTCCTTCTTCCCCTTGTATCTCGTATATGGCAAAATGGGTATCTTCCCGTCTTCCAGAGTCTTCTTTGCTATCCATGGGGTCTTGTACCCCGCATCCATTGCTACAAACTCTACTGCAAACCGCCTGCTTATCTTGTCATATAATCCGTCCCATGCCACGCTGTCATGTACATTCCCTGCCGTTACCTCCACTCCCAGCACATACCCACGCTTGTCGCAGGCTGTGTGCGCTTCATAGGCGAACTGCCGTTCATGCTCTCCCTTGACGAACATCCCGCTGTCCGGGTCTGTGGTAGATATCGTCTGCTCTTTAGTCCCGCCGCCTTTTGTGCCCTCCTCGTCATCCTCGTCCTCTATAGGGCCCTTTCCCAGCTTCTCTCGCTCTGCGTTTACCTCCTGCCGCAGCTGCTCCGAGTATATCCTCGCTGCCTGCGCCACTCTCTCTTTCTGAAACTTCTTCTTGTTGGCGCTGGCCTTGATGTGAGTGCCGTCAATAAAGACGATACTGGGGTCTACCATGCGGTTATTCAACGCTTTGTTGAGTATATGTTCAAATATCTCGCTGCTCAGTTCCTCCGGGAACCGTTTACAGAAAGCATAGCTCACCGTTGCAAAATGGGGTATCTCATCCAGCAGTCCATAGCCCAGAAACCAGCGGTAGGACAAGGTGTCCTGTATCCTCTGGTAGGTCTGCCGCAGGGATGGGATGCCGTAACCATCTTGATGAGCACCACCGGGTCTGTCCCCGGCCTGCCCTTGTCATGGCAATAGTACGGCTCCAGCCGCTCATACAGCCAGTCGTAATCCATGACCTTCTCTATCTTCCGCAGCAGATGATCCTTGGGTACCAAGGCATCCAGGTCCGTTATGACCGGCTCCCTACGTGAATCTTTTCTCCAGCTTTCCATCTTTACACCCCCGGCCTCTATTATACCGTATTCACGGGCGCTTGGAAAGTTTTTTGACAAGCTGAAAGGGCCGGCTGCAAACGCAGCCGGCCCTTGGTTTCGGTATAGGTTTTTCTCAGTCGGGGCAGTGCTCGCAGCTGTGGACCTTGAACTTCTCCGGGTCATAGGCTATGCCGTTCTTGTCGTAATAGTCCTTCACGGCGGCCTGCACGGCCTCCTCGGCCAGCACGGAGCAGTGGATCTTATGGGCGGGCAGGCCGTCCAGGGCCTCCACCACCGCCTGGTTGGAAAGCTTCAGAGCCTCCTCCACAGGCTTGCCCTTGATGAGCTCGGTGGCCATGGAGCTGGTGGCTATGGCGCTGCCGCAGCCGAAGGTGTTGAACTTGCAGTCGGTGATGATGCCGTCCTTCACCTTGATATACATACGCATTATATCGCCGCACTTGGCATTGCCCACTTCGCCGATACCGTCGGCGTCATCCATCTTGCCCACGTTCCGGGGATTCTGGAAATGGTCCATGACCTTGTCGCTGTAAAGTGCCATTATATTTTCCTCCTGTACACTTGGTGTTGTTTTTAATTATATCAGATGGGGCCTCTCGCCCTTCTCCAGTTCATCCCACACGGGGGACATGTTCCGCAGGTACTCCACCACCTGGGGCACCACCTTGCAGATGTGGTCTATTTCTTCCATGGTGTTGTACTCTCCGATGGACAGACGCAGGGAGCCGTGAGCCACCTCATGGGGCAGGCCCAGGGCCAGCAGCACGTGGCTGGGGTCCAGGGAGCCGGAGGTGCAGGCGCTGCCGGAGGAGGCGCAGATGCCGTTGGCGTCCAGCATCAGCAGCAGGCTCTCTCCCTCTATGCCTTCAAAGCACATGTTCACGGTGCCGGGCACATGGTGCTCCAGGCTGCCGTTTATCTTGCTGTGGGGTATCTTGGAAAGCTCCGCAAAGAGCTTGTCCCTCATGGCTATCATCTTCTTGCTGTCGGCCTCCATGTTGTCCACCGACTCCTTGAGGGCTGCGGCCATGGCCACTATGCCGGCCACGTTCTCGGTGCCGGCCCGCTTGCCCCGCTCCTGGGCGCCGCCCTCTATCAGATTGAAGAGGGGGATGTTCTTGCGCACGTACAGGGCGCCCACGCCCTTGGGGGCATGGAACTTGTGGCCGGAGATGGACAGCATGTCTATATTCATCTTCTCCACGTCTATGGGCATGTGCCCTGCGGCCTGGACTGCGTCGCAGTGGAAGGGGATACCCTTCTCCCGGCAGAGAGCGCCTATCTCCTCCACAGGCTGGACGGTGCCTATCTCGTTGTTGGCAAACATGATGGTCACCAGGCAGGTATCCTCCCGGATGGCGGCTTTCAGATCCTCCATGCGCACCACTCCGTCCTCATGGACGTCCAGCAGCGTCACATCGAAGCCCTCTTTCTCCAGACGCTTGAGAGTATGGAGCACGGCATGGTGCTCGAACTTGGTGGAGATCAGGTGCTTCTTGCCCTTGCGGGCTCCCACACGGGCGGCGGACATGATGGCCTGGTTGTCCGCCTCGCTGCCGCCGGAGGTGAAGTATATCTCCTTGGGGCTGGCAGCGCCCAGGCACTCCGCCACGGTAATTCTGGCCTGGGTCAGAGCTTCAGTGGCCTTCTGGGCAAAGGCATAGAGGCTGGAGGGATTACCGTAATTTTCGGTGAGGTAGGGCAGCATGGCGTTCAGCGCGGTCTTGCTGACGCTGGTGGTGGCTGCATTGTCGGCATATACGAACATATTTATATCTCCGTTTCCTTTATTATTTCCTATCATTCTACTGGGAATTATATCACAGTGCTCCTATTTGTCAATGGGCTTTTTCCATTTTTCCCCGCTGAGCAGGTCGCTGAGGGTGACTGTGTCCAGGTAGCCGTTGGTGATGTCATCCAGCTCCTTCCACATGGGAGCGGTCATGCACACTCCGGCCAGCTCGCAGCAGACTCCGCCGGACTTGATGCAGGACACGGGGGCCAGATTATCCTCGATGCAGCGCAGGATCTCCCCAACGGTGTAATCCTCCGGCGGCCGGTTCAGCTTGTATCCGCCTTCCTTGCCCCGGGTGCTGCTGAGCAGCTCCGCCTTTTTCAGCTGCCCCACTATCATCTCCAGATACTTCATGGAGTAGCCCTGGCGGTCGGCCACGGTTTTCAGGGAGATGTAGCCCTCATCCCTGTGCTGGGCCAGGTCCAGCATCACCTGCAAAGCGTAGCGCCCTTTGCTGGTTATGTTCAAGCACTCGCCTCCTTTGTATCTTATTTCCTACCGGTTTAATATACCATAAGTTTTATAGGAATTAAAGTCCCAATTTTTAGAAACTGCCCCTGTCCCCCCCTGTGCAGCTGTGCAAAATTTGCACAGCAGACGCAAAATTTCCTCTTGCTTTATCTCGCTAATGTGTTATTATACTACCGTGATAAAAACCTGTATGGAGGATATTAAAATGAAAAAGATAATTGCCCTGCTGCTTGCTCTTTCCATGGTCTTTGCCCTCTGTGCCTGCGGCAGCTCCAACGCCCCCGCTTCCGACACTGCCGGCGATGCCGCCGAAGCTCCCGCCGATGACGCCGCCGCCGAAAGCGACCTGGCCTATGTCCAGGGCAAGGGCAGCCTCATCGTGGGCATCACCGACTTTGCCCCCATGGACTACAAGGACGACAACGGCGAATGGATAGGCTTTGACGCCGACATGGCCAAGGCCTTTGCCGAGAGCCTGGGCGTGTCCGTGGAGTTCATCGAGATCGACTGGGACAACAAGATCCTGGAGCTGGACTCCAAGAGCATTGACGCCGTGTGGAACGGCATGACTCTTACCGACGAGGTGCTCAACTCCATGGAGTGCTCCAATCCCTACTGCAACAACGCCCAGGTGGTAGTTGTGAAGGCCGAAGTTGCCGACCAGTACCAGGATGTGGAGAGCCTCAGCGGTCTGGCCTTTGCCGTGGAAGCCGGTTCCGCCGGTGAGTCCGCCGTTAAGGACCTGGGCCTTGAGGATTACACCGCCGTGCCCACCCAGGCCGACGCTCTGATGAATGTTGCCGCCGGCACCGCCGACGCCTGCGTCATCGACCTGCTCATGGCCGGCGCCATGATAGGTGAGGGCACCAGCTACGACCAGCTCAGCTACACCGTCTCCCTCACCGAGGAGAAGTACGGCGTTGGCTTCCGCAAGGGTAGCGACCTGGCCGCGGCCTTCAATGAGTTCTACGCCGCCGCCTTTGCCGAGGGCACCGTGGAGGAGATAGCCACCGTCTACGGCGTGCAGGAATCCATAGTTGCAGAATAAGAAAAGTTCCTGTATAATAAGATAGCTTGTTAAATCGTTAAGCAGAGGGAGACCCATTCTCCCTCTGCTTGCGGATTGTATTGAACATTTACCCTATACATATAAAGTGAGGTCAGCCATGTTCCAGACCGTTGTAATGAGCCTGAACGAGGGCTTCGTCAAATCCCTGGAGATCTTCATACTCACCCTGCTGGGGGCCATACCCCTGGGGCTTATCATGTCCTTCGGCTCCATGAGCAGCTTCAAGCCTCTCAACGGCTTTGTGCGCACGGTGGTGTGGATATTCCGGGGCTCCCCCCTGATGATCCAGCTGCTGCTGGTGTACTACGCCCCGGGCATGATGGGCTACAACATCTGGGGCACCGGCTCCTCCGGCCGCTTTGCCGCGGCCATGGCGGCCTTCATCCTCAACTACGCCTGCTATTTTTCGGAGATATTCCGGGGCGGCATAGAGAGCATACCCCGGGGCCAGAAGGAGGCGGGCCAGGTGCTGGGCATGACCGGCACCCAGATTTTCTTCAAGGTGACCCTGCTCCAGGTGATAAAGCGCATAGTTCCCCCCATGGGCAACGAGATAATCACCCTGGTGAAGGACACCTCCCTGGTTCGGGTCATCTCCGTGTACGAGGTGATGTGGAACGGCCAGGCCTTCATAAAGTCCTCCGGACTTATCTGGCCTCTGTTCTTCACCGCCGTCTACTACCTGGCTTTCAACGGCCTGCTGACCATACTCTTCGGCTGGCTGGAAAAGAAGCTGGACTATTTCAAGGTTTAAGGGGGCTGCGCCATGGCTTTGCTTGAAGTTACCGATCTCCATAAGAATTTTGACCAGCTCCAGGTCCTGAAGGGCATCAGATTTTCTCTGGAGAAGGGCCAGACCCTCTCCGTCATCGGCCCCTCCGGCGGCGGCAAGACCACCCTTCTCCGCTGCCTCAACTTCCTGGAGATGCCCAGCGCCGGCAAAATTGTCATAAACGATGAGGGCGGCAGCCATACCCTTTTTGACGGCAGCGCCGGCAAGGAGCTGAAGGCCGCCCAGATACGGGAAAACCGGCTCCACTTCGGTCTGGTGTTCCAGAGCTTCAACCTCTTCCCCCAGTACACGGCCCTGCAGAACGTGTCTCTGGCCCCCCGGCTCCGGGCCAAGGGCGGGGAGGACAGGAAAGCTCAGCTCCAGTCCATCGAGGAAAAGAGCATAGACCTGCTGCGCCGTGTGGGCCTGGGGGACAAGCTGAACTATTATCCCCACCAGCTCTCCGGCGGCCAGCAGCAGCGTGTGGCCATAGCCCGGGCCCTGGCCCTCACCCCCGACGTGCTCTTTTTTGACGAGCCCACTTCCGCTCTGGACCCGGAGCTCACCGGCGAGGTGCTGAACGTCATCCGCCAGCTGGCCCAGGAGAACATGACCATGGTGGTGGTCACCCATGAAATGGGCTTTGCCCGGGCCGTGTCCCACCGGGTGCTGTTTATTGACGGAGGAGTGATCGTGGAACAGGGGCCGCCGGAGCAGGTGCTGGGCGACCCCAGCGAGGAGCGCACCCGCCAGTTCCTCCGGGGCTTCGGAAAAGGCTGAGAAAACTTGTAAATAAGTATGAAAAAGGTTCCCTGCACCAGGACGCAGGGAACCTTTTTTGTATTTTCCGTTCTCAGTTTTCTTCGCCCAGGCGGCTGGCTATGTAGGCCTCCACCTGGCTCACATCCATATCCAGGGCCGTGGCCAGCTCCCCGTGGAGCATGTCCCTGGCCCGTTTCATTATGGCCTCGGCCCGGCTGCTCTTGGTCTTGCGCTGGGACATGCGGTCACTCAGGCCCTTGACTATGCTCACCAGGGCCTCGCAGCTGTGCTGCTTAAAAAGCTCCTTGTAGAAGGCGTCCACATGATTGAAGCGATTGTCCCGGCAGACGGCGGGCTCAATGTCCGGGATACTGTCGATAAAAGCCTCCGCCGCCTCCCGGCTCATCACCGGGCGCATAAAGGCCTTGGAATCCACGGGGGTAAAATAGGTGCCGCTGCCTATAAGGGGGCAGAGATAGTAATAAAGCTTCCCGTCCCCGGATTCCAGGGGGGCAATTTTTTCCACAGTGCACACTCCGTTTTCCCCGTATATTATCTTTTCTCCTATCTCGTACATTATAAAATACCCCTATGTTAATTCTTATGTCTATATATTACAACAAAACGGGAGAAATTTCCAACACTATTTTCAGTTTATTAAAGATTTTTTGCTGTATTCTGTTAACATTGTGCTTTATACTTAGTTTTGAATTGTTGTGTCCGGGGGCTTTTGATGTTATAATAATTGCCAACAATTTTCTCAGAGGTACATATGAAACTCTATTTTAAAGGACATGACTATAAATACGCCGCCGAGCAGATGCTGCTGACCATGTTCCCCCAGGAGCGGCCGGAATACCCCCAGGGCAGGCCGGTGGGGGACAGGCTGGAGCTGAGCCTCAGCGCCGGGGAAAAATACACCACGGCTGCCTGTTCCCTGTACCGGGAGGGGCGGCTGTTCCGGGGCCGTGCGGCGGCTGTGATATCGCCGGAGCTGGGGGCGCTGGAGGCGGACAGGATACGCCAGCGGCTTATCAAGAACGCCATGTACAGAGCCGCCCTGAAAAGCGGAGTGAAGAAGCCCGCCTGGGGCGCCCTCACCGGGGTACGGCCGGGAAAGCTGCTGGAGGGAAAGCTCTCCTCCGGCATGGATGAGGGGCAGGCCCTGAGACAGTTCATAAGGGAATACGATGTGAGTTCGGAGCGGGCGGCCCTGTGCCTGGACACGGGGCGGGAGACCCTGAAGGCCGCCGCCTCCCTGGGGGCAAGGGACCTGTGTCTCTATGTGGGCATACCCTTCTGCCCCACCCGCTGCGCCTATTGCAGCTTTGTGAGCCAGTCGGTGGAAAAGAGCATGAAGCTGATAGCTCCCTTCCACGCCGCACTGCACAAGGAGCTGAAGGCCACGGCGGCGCACCTTCGGGAGCTGGGGCTCCGGGTGGTGTCCATATACATGGGAGGCGGCACCCCCACCACCCTCAGCGCCGGGCAGCTGGACGAGCTGTGCTCCTGGCTGGAGGAGGAATTTGACCTGTCCCATGTGAGGGAGTACACCGTGGAGGCGGGCAGGCCGGACACCATTACCGAGGACAAGCTCCGGGTTCTGCGCCGCCATGGGGTGGACCGGCTCAGCGTCAACCCCCAGACCATGGAGGACAGTGTGCTGGAGCTCATCGGCCGCAGGCACACGGCGGAGGACATAGTAAAGGCCCTGGAGCTGGTGCGGAAGGTGGGGGGCTTTGCCGTGAACATGGACATGATAGCAGGACTGCCGGGAGACAGCCGAGCCGGTTTTAAAAGCAGCCTGGAAAAGGTGCTCTCCCTGGAGCCGGAGAACATCACGGTGCACACCTTGTCGTTGAAAAAGGGCTCCCGCATCAGCCTGGAGGGCAGCCCCATACCCCCGGCGGAGGAGGTCTCCGCCATGCTGGACTATGCCGGGGAACGGCTGAGAGGCCGGGGCTACAGCCCCTATTACCTGTACCGGCAGAAGTTCATGTCCGGGGGCTTTGAGAACCTGGGCTGGACCAAGCCGGGCTATGTGAACCTGTACAACATATGTATAATGGAGGAGCTGTGCAGCATCATAGCTCTGGGGGGCGGCGGCTCCACCAAGCTGATACGCCCGGACCAGGGGCGGAACATCCGCCTCATGGCCCCCAAGTACCCTCTGGAATACATAGAGAATATAGACAAGACCTGCGGCGATAAAATAAAGATAGGGGAATTTTACAGGGAATTTCTGCCTGAGGAGGGCTGACTATGATATACCAGCTGGAAGATATCAACTTTCGTACCGTGTCCGACCCGGCGGCCTTCATGGCCGAGAGTGACCAGGCCTACCGCCGGAAGGTGGAGCAGGCGGCGGACCTGATAATACTCAACCGCAAGCGCAGCCCCATCGTGCTGCTGTCCGGGCCCTCCGGCTCCGGCAAGACCACCACCTCCATGAAGATAGCCGAGGAACTGAAACGCCGGGGAATAAACACCTACTACGTGGCCATGGACGACTACTTCAAGACCATTGACGAGAACAGCCCCCGCACCGCCGACGGACAGCTGGATTTGGAGTCACCCCTGTGCGTGGACATGGAGCTGCTGAACCGGCATTTTGAGATGCTCAGCCGGGGAGAGCGGGTGTTCATCCCTAAGTACGAATTCTCCCGGCGGATGAGAGTCCAGGAGCCCTCCAAGTCCATCAAGCTGAAGGCCGACGAAGTGGTCATCTTCGAGGGCATCCACGCTCTCAACAGCAGCATCACCGACGTGCACCCGGAGGCCTTCAAGCTGTATATCTCCGCCCGCAGCGACGTGGAGTTTGAAGGGCGCATAGTGTTCAAGCGCACCTGGTTCCGTCTTGTGCGCCGCCTGGTGCGGGACTACAACTTCCGTGGCTCCGACGCGGCGGAGACCATGAGCATGTGGGCCAATGTGCGCCACGGGGAAAAGCTGTACATCTCCCCCTTCAAGGACAAGGCGGACTTCCAGTTCGACACCGCTGCCCCCTATGAGCCGGCAGTGTTCAACCACACGGCCACGGAGCTGTTCAAGTCCGTGCCGGAGGGCATAGAGCGCTTTGAGGAGCTGAGGGCCGTGCTGCCCGCTTTGCAGCTCTTCGGGGACATTGACGAGAGCCTGGTGGCCCCGGACGCTCTCATCCGGGAGTTCATCGGCGGGGGTATCTACGAATACTGAAAGGAAGAGAGGCATGAAGGATTTTCTCAAGGCCCTGGCGATATGGATAGTGATAATGTTCCTGGTTCTCTTTTTCCTGGGAGACTTTCTCCTCTCCGGGCGGCACATCTACGGCGCCACCCTGGTCTTTTCCCTGGTCCCGGCCACCGTCACCCACCTTTTCTACCGCCAGTCGGATGAGCTGGAGCAGCTGCGGGAGCGGGTGAAAAAGCTGGAGGAAGAGCCCTCCCCGGCAAGGGAAACTCAGAGGGATGATGAGGGCAAGAGCGAAGAATGAGGAGTCTTTACTTTTCACTATTAACTGCAAAAAATTCCTCAGGCCGGTGGCCTGAGGAATTTTTCTTGCTTATTTGGCGTTTTACTTGAAGTTATGGGCTTCCTGAAGCACCATTTCCTTGACCTTCAACAGACGCACCTTGGTGGAGTTCTCGTTCTCCTCCAGCTTCATGGAGATATACTTGATATTCTCCTCCAGCTCGGGTATCATCACGTACTCCAGCGCATTGACACGGCGGCGGGTCTTCTCTATCTCCTCCGCCAGCAGCTGCATGGTCTTCTCCACCTGGGCCAGCTCCAGCATGTCCTGGAACACTCTGGCCATCTTGTCTAGAGCGTCATCCAGCTCGCCGGAGGTCTGGGCAAAACCGTAGGGGTAAATCTCGGAAGGGTCGTTGTTCTTGGTCTGGAAGCTGTAAAGCGGCACATTGACGCTCATGATGTTCTTGTACTTCAAGCCCAGCTCAACGCTCTGCCTGGGATAGAGCAGAGCCTGCTCCAGCATCTCGGGGGACATGATGGCGCTGGCCACCTGCAGGGAGGCAAAGGCCCCGGTGAGTCCCTCCTCAACCTTGGTACGCAGCTCCTTATTGAGCCTCACCACGTCCATGAACTGGCGCATCAGCTCGTCCCGCTTGTCTTTCAGGAGCTTGTGGCCCCGGCGGGCGGTCTTAAGTCTGCCTTTGAGCTGTTTGAGCACCATTCTGGTGGGGGTTATCGCTGTACCTGCCAAAAAGCATCACCTCCGTTTAGAATAATTAGAAGTCTTACTTCTTGGGCATGTACTTTTCTATCATCTCGGGCTTGACACGCTTCAGCTCACGGCGGGGCAGGATGCTCAGCAGCTCCCAGCCCAGGTCCAGAGTCTCCTGGATGCTGCGGTTGGTGTTGTTGCCCTGGGACACGTAGCGCTTTTCAAACTCGTCGGCAAACTTTGCAAAGAGCTTGTCGTCCTCGGAGAGGGCGGCCTCGCCCAGTATGGTCATAAGCTCCTTGGCGTCCTTGCCCCGGGAGTAGCCGGCGAAGAGCTGGTTCATGGTTCCGGCATGGTCCTCACGGGTCTTGCCCTCGCCTATGCCCTTGTCCTTCAGACGGCTCAGAGAGGGCAGCACGTCCACAGGGGGAACTATGCCCTTGCGGTGCAGCTCACGGCTGAGGATTATCTGGCCCTCGGTGATGTAGCCGGTGAGGTCGGGGATGGGGTGGGTCTTGTCGTCCTCAGGCATGGTGAGGATGGGGATCATGGTGATGGAGCCCTTCTTGCCCTGGCGGCGGCCTGCACGCTCATACAGAGTGGCAAGGTCGGTATACAGGTAGCCGGGGTAGCCGCGGCGGCCGGGGACTTCCTTCTTTGCGGCGGAGACCTCACGGAGGGCCTCGGCGTAGTTGGTTATGTCGGTGAGGATGACCAGCACCTGCATGCCCTTCTCAAAGGCCAGGTACTCGGCGGCGGTGAGGGCCACACGGGGAGTGGCTATACGCTCAACGGCGGGGTCGTTGGCCAGGTTGGAAAAGACCACGGTACGGTCGATGGCGCCGGTGCGGCGGAAGTCGTTGATGAAGTACTCAGACTCCTCAAAGGTGATGCCTATTGCGGCAAACACCACAGCGAAGGTCTCGTTGTCGCCCAGCACTCGGGCCTGGCGGGTTATCTGGGCGGCCAGGGCGGCGTGGGGCAGGCCGGAGCCGGAGAAGATGGGCAGCTTCTGGCCGCGGACCAGGGTGTTCAGGCCGTCAATGGTGGAGACGCCGGTCTGAATGAACTCGGCGGGATAGGCACGGGCTGCCGGGTTCATGGGCAGGCCGTTGATGTCCATGTGGGCCTCGGCCAGGATGTCCGGGCCGCCGTCTATGGGCTGGCCCATGCCGTTGAAAACACGGCCCAGCATGTCCTCGGAGACGGCCAGCTGCTGGGGATGGCCCAGGAAGCGGGCCTTGGACTGGGCAAGGTTGATGCCCTGGGCGGACTCAAAGAGCTGGACAACAGCTCTGTCTCCCTCAACTTCCAGCACCTTGCAGCGGCGGACTTCGCCGTTGGGAAGCTCTATCTCGCCCAGCTCGTCGTAGGTGACGCCTTCAACGTGCTCAACCACCATCAGAGGGCTGGCTATCTCTTTTATAGTCTTATACTCTTTTATCATGCTTCCTCACCTCCGGCTATCACTTTTGCGATCTCGTCCTTCATCTGTGCTTCGATTGCATCGTAGTCGGCAGCAAAGGTCTCGGCATCGGCCATCTTGGCCCGGCCGATCTTCTCTCTGGCGTCTATGGCAAAGAGGCCGTCCATGTTGGCGCCCTTGTCCAGAGCCTCGCGGCACAGCTCGTCATACTTCAGAACGATATCCAGCAGTCTGAACTGCTTGGCGTAGGAGGAATAGGCGTCCTCATCCACGAAGGCGTTCTGCTGCAGGAAGTCCTCGCGGATCATCTTGGCAGTCTCCATGGTGAGACGGTCGGAGGCGGACAGGGCGTCCTGGCCAACCAGGCGGACGATCTCCTGCAGCTCGCTCTCCTCCTGGAGGATGTGCATGGCCTTGCTGCGGTTTGCCATATAGGTCTCGCCGAACTGCTGAGTGTACCAGCCCTCCAGGGAGTCCAGGTACAGGGAGTAGGAGGTGAGCCAGTTGATGGCGGGGAAGTGACGGGCATAGGCCAGGCTGGAGTCCAGAGCCCAGAATACCTTGACTATACGCATGGTGGCCTGGGACACGGGCTCGGATATATCGCCGCCGGGAGGCGACACGGCGCCGATGGCGGTGACGGAGCCCTGGCGCTCGTCGCTGCCCAGGCACTCCACAACGCCGGCACGCTCATAGAACTGGGCCAGACGGGAGGCCAGGTAGGCGGGATAGCCTTCTTCGCCGGGCATCTCTTCCAGACGGCCGGACATCTCACGGAGGGCCTCGGCCCAACGGGAGGTGGAGTCGGCCAGGACGGCCACGTCGTAGCCCATGTCACGGAAGTACTCGGCTATGGTGATGCCGGTGTAGATGGAGGCCTCACGGGCTGCCACCGGCATGTCGGAGGTGTTGGCGATAAGCACGGTGCGCTTCATCAGAGGCTCGCCGTTGCGGGGGTCTTTAAGTTCGGGGAACTCCATAAGCACGTCGGTCATCTCGTTGCCCCGCTCGCCGCAGCCTATGTAGATGACTATGTCCACGTCGGACCACTTGGCCAGCTGGTGCTGCACCACGGTCTTGCCGGAACCGAAGGGGCCGGGGACTGCGGCGGTGCCGCCCTTGGCTATGGGGAACATGGTGTCGATTATACGCTGCCCGGAGTTCATGGGGCGGCTGGGGACGTACTTCTTCTGGTAAGGTCTTGCGATACGCACGGGCCAGCGCTGGATCATGGTGAGCTTGTGCTCCACGCCCTTGGCGTCCTTCACCACGGCCACCACGTCGTCCACCACATGCTCGCCGCTCTCCACGCTCACTACCTGGCCGCTGATGCCGTTGGGGACCATGATCTTGTGGAGGATGGCGCTGGTCTCCTGGACGGTGCCCAGCACGTCGCCGGGACCAACCTTGTCGCCGGGCTTCGCCACGGGGACAAAGTCCCACTTCTTCTCCCGGTTCAGGGCGGGCACGTCGATGCCTCTGGCTATGCAGTCGCCGGACATGGCCCGCATCTCCGGCAGGGGGCGCTGGATGCCGTCATAGATGTTATCCAGCATGCCGGGGCCCAGCTCCACGGACATGGGCATGCCGGTGGTGACCACCTCGGCGCCGGGGCCAAGGCCGGAAGTCTCTTCATAGACCTGGATGGAGGCCCGGTCGCCGGTCATATTAAGGATCTCGCCTATCAGCCGCTGAGAGCCAACGCGCACAACGTCGGAGACGTTGGCGTCCGCCAGGCCCTCGGCCACGACAAGCGGTCCCGATACTTTAGTAATAGTTCCGCTCATGTAACTACCTACCTTTTCAGAGTTTGGTGGGCGGCGGGTCTCAGTCGCCCAGAATGTTGGTGCCCACGGCACGCTCGACAGCCGCCTTCAAGGCAGACTGCCCCAGACCTATGGAGCCCTCTCTGCCGGGGATAAGGATTATCGCCGGGGTGGGGCTGTCCTTGAATTTGTTGATCTCTGCACTCAGCTCCGCTGCAAAGCCTTCTTCGATGTAGATGATGGCATACTCGCCGCTGCCCCGGGTGAGGCTTTTCAGCACCCGCCCGGCTTCCGCCGCGTCCGCCGCCGGATAGGTCTCCAGGCCCAGAGCCTTGAAGCCCATGACGGTATCTCTGCCGCCGATAACTGCAATTTTAAGCATACATATCACGCAGCCTTTCCCGGATGACCTGAGGAGCTATGCCCGCAAGCCGTCCCGTAAGAATCATTCTTATGGCGGTTATCTCGCCCTCCACGGCGGCCATATAGGCCAGCACCGGCTCGGCTCCGTAGCTTATGAGCTTTGCACCCCTGAGATAGGTGTTCACCGCGTTGTCGCAGGCCAGCTCAAAGGCGGTCATGCTGCCTCCGGCCAGGCACTCGGCCCCCAGGGCTCCCGCCTTCTCCAGCGGCGTATGGACATACAGGGCGGCAAGGCTGTCCTTGTCGCCGGCTGCCGCCAGGCGTTCCACGCCCACGTTGCCCCCGGGCACCAGGACCTGGGAAAGGAAGTCCTGATTCTTGCCCATGCGCAGGGTGCGCACCAGGCTGCGGAGATTGCTGCTGTCTATGAGCAGGCGGGCATAAGACTGGATGAAGGGGCTCTCCATGGCCTCTGCCAGAGCCTGGAGCTCGGCGTAATAGGCCTTGTCCAGAATAAAGTCCGCCGCCTGGGGATTGCCGCTGCGGGCCAGGACAGTCTTGGCCTCTTCCATGGCCGCCGCCATGGTCTCCGGCAGCTGCACCCGCTTTTCTTCATTGTACAGCTCCAGCAGCTTCGTCCCCGGGATGCGCCCGGAATCGCTGAGCAGGCGCTTGGGGTCCTGGCCCATGGCCTCGGCTTTCAGAATGACCTTGGCATTGTGGTAGTCGTAACGCAGCTTGAAGATGTCCACCAGCCGGCTGTCCGGGCAAAAGCGGCCCAGCTCCTCGTATATCCGGGAGCGGTGCTTTTCCAGGCTCTCCTCTATCTCCTTGGCGCCCATCTGGGACATGTCCTCATAGCCGCAGTCGCTCAGAAGCTTGGCCGCATCCTCAAAGGCGGCGGCGTCCAGCATCCTCTCCGCCTTTTCACGGGTGAGAAGCTTGGGCTCTCTGGAGCGAAGCATGGCTGATATGCAGAGAAATGCTTCTTTTTTATTAGCCAATTTTTTCCCTCCCTGCATGGGGATTATTCAAACAGAACCTTGGCAAGCTGTGCGGACATGTCGCCCCGGCACAGCTCCACCAGCAGCTCTATGGTGCAGTTCGCCTCGATGCTGCCCCGTCTGAGGATGAGTCCGCCGGCAAAATCTCCCGTTGCGGCGGAGAGGCTGAGCTTGCCGCCGGAGACAAGGGTGTTGGCCTTTTCCACCACGGCAGCTCCCACAGCAGCGCGGTCGGCGGCGTTGAGGACTATCTCCTCATCCCCGGTGACGCTGGAGCGGGCGGCCAGCTTGGCCAGCAGCTCTATGTACTTGTCCCTGGGCAGCTGGGTAAGCATACGGCAGGCCTCTTCAAAGCTCTTGGACACCATCTCCTGCTTCAGCGCCAGAATGGCCTTGCGGGCCTCCATCTGGTTTATGCGCTCCACGCTGTCTATGTTGTCCTGGCAGGTCTTCACGCCCCGGCGGATCTTCTCGGCGTAGCGTTCCTTGGCCTGTGCCTCGTAGCTCTTGCGGATCTCAGCGCACTGCAGCTCGGTTTGAGCAAGTATCGCGTCGGCCTGAGCCTTGGCATCAGCCTGGATGTGCGCGATTATTTTTTCAGTGCCTTTCATTGACGATCTCCAATCTGATATAAATTTTTTGTTGGTGATAAGGGTGAGCTATCAGATGAAGAGCAGCATCATCATGGATGCCAGCAGAGAAAGGATGGCGTAGAACTCAACGGTGATGCAGAGGATCATGCCCTTTGCCCAGTGGTCCGGGTTCTTGGCCAGGAGGTTGACGGAGGCTGCGGCCACTTTGCCCTGTCCTATTGCGGACACCAGACCGCCGATGCCTATGGGCAGGCAGGCCGCAAAGTAGCGGCAGCCGTCCACAAAGCTGAGGTTCAGAGCACTGCCGTCCAGCAGGCCCATGTTCATGATGGCCACGAAGAAGACCACCAGGCCGTACAGGCCCTGGGTGCCGGGTATGACCTGAAGGATCATGACCTTACCGAACTTGCTGGGGTCCTCGGAAACCAGACCTGCGCCGGCTTCACCGGCTATGCCGGTACCTACGCCGGAACCTGCGCCGGCAAGGCATGCTGCCAGACCTGCGCCCAGAAGGCCTATTGCCAGGCCAGAGTGTGCAAACAAAAATTCCATTTTAATTTCCTCCTGTTTTTATTCTGCTACATTGTAGTATTTGGTTTTAACTTCAAGGGGCTGGAAGGGCCGTCCGCCGTCCTCATAGAACTTGCCGAAGTACTCCAGGCACTGGAGTCGCAGGTCGTGGACATAGCAGCCCAGCAGGTTCAGCGCAAAGTTCAGGCTGTGGCCTATGACAAAGATGACGGCAAAAAAGACTATGTTGTTGGCTATGGCGCCTATGGTGTTGAACACCGTGGCTATAACGGAGCCGGCCAGCATCAGAGCCATGATACGGGAGTAGGACAGGATATCGCCGAACCAGCCGGTGGCGGTATTGTAGAAGGTGGTGAAGATGCTCAGCAGCTTGCCGAAGCCCTTGGCGCTGCGGCTGCCGCCGTAGAACACCATGAGCAGGCCTATCACCAGCACCACCGGTACGCCGGATATGTTGCCCAGACCCAGAGCCATGAGCCCGGCGCCGATGAAGGTGACCCACAGGGCCCCCTCTTCCCAGATGGCGTCGGCCAGCTGGCCCCGCTTTGTCTTTTTCACAAAGTTTATCACCATGCCGGTGTTCAGGTGGATGAGGCCCAGCACCATGGCGCCTATGAGCACCATCATGCTGTCGGTCATGGGGTTGAACAGGGAGGGCAGAACGCCCCAGCCCTCGCCCAGATCCAGGATTATGCCTATCTGCTCCAGAGCATTGCCGAAGAAGCCGCCGGTGAGGGTGCCCATGACAAAGGTGGAGATGCCGCCGTAGAGCAGCAGCTGGCAAAAGGACAGGGTGCCTTTCCTGGGCTTGATCTTTTTCATTGCTACCAAAGCCGCAATGATCATGATGAGGCCGTAACCCATGT
>CASFJB010000028.1 GCA_949294945.1 uncultured Eubacteriales bacterium | reverse complement strand
CCCGAATTATTCGCACGATCTCCTCAATCACGTTTGCATCGGTGTATTCGATATAGAGGTGCACGTCGTCCGCCTTCAAAGCATAGCGGTACTCAAACCGTATCAGCACCAGCTCAGCCACGAGCACCATCAGGGTGGAGAATATGGCGCACTCCACATAGCCTGCGCCGCATACAAGGCCGATGATTGCTGCCGTCCATAGTCCGGCCGCCGTGGTCAGGCCCTTTACTCTCTGGTGCTTGGTGACTATTATCGTTCCTGCGCCTATGAAACCAACGCCGGCGATGACCTGGGCGCCCAGACGGGCAATGTCTGTGTACATGCCCATATTCAGGTACAGATACTGGCTGGTGAGTGTGGTCATGGCGGCGCCCAGGCATATGAGAATATGGGTACGAAAACCGGCGGGACGCCTTTTAAATTCCCGTTCTATGCCTATCAATCCGCCGCAGAGCACCGCAAGCACCATGCGCACTGTGATGGACAGCATATTTACATCTCTTACGAAATCAAAACACGACAGCATCTTCCGCCCTCCTCTCAGACTTCCTCAATGGCAATAATGCCGTCCATGGTGGCTATCTTTGCCAAAACCACGGTGTGCTGCAGCTGCTTGGGCAGGCGGATGCTGAAAAGCGCACTTACCTGCTTTTTGTGGTCCTTCTCTGCTTTGTCCAGCTCCACGTCGAAAAGTTTGATTCCGGAGGCTTTAAGATAGCTGACCACGGACCCCAGGTTCTCCATGCTGTCCATACTCACGTATATGGACATGTTCCTGGCCCGTCTGGTGATGACGGTCTCAATAAAGGGCAGCAGCTTCATGCTTATTACGATAAGCAGAGTGCCCATTATCATACACTCGTAGAAGCCTGTGCCAATGGCGATGCCCATGCAGGCGGAGGCCCATAGCCCCGCCGCTGTGGTCAGGCCCTTTACCTCCTGCTTGCCGGTGACTATGACCGTGCCTGCGCCGAGAAAGCCAACGCCGTTGATGACCTGGGCCCCGAAGCGGGACAGGTCGGTCTTGATGCCTATGGTATCTGCGGTGAGGACCCAGCGGTTGTTGAGCATATAGTCCAGATACTGGCTGAGTATAACTGTAAGCGTGGCGCCCACTGCCACCAGCATATAGGTGCGAAATCCTGCCGGCCGTCCCTTTTTCTCCCGCTCAAAGCCCACGATGCCGCCAACCAACATGGCCAGCACCACCCGCAGCATCATCGAGCACATATTAAGTTCACGCAGATAAGACAGTGCTCCGCTCATCCTGTAACTCCTTAAAAATATACAGAGCGCTGAAAGCTCCAGCGCTCCGTTCTGACTTTTGGTCGCTTCTTTCGGGTATTATACCATCAGCGAAAAATTTTACAATGGGAATAAATTACAAAATTTTGTAAGATTTTATATGAAAATTCACCAGAATATTTTGCGCAGCAAATCCGGCACTTGTTCAAGCTCCCCAATCTCATAGTCCGGGACAGCGTACCCTTCCCCTTCCTTGTGTTTTGGATTGAACCAGCAGGTCTTTATCCCCGCGTTGACGCCTCCAAGGATGTCGGAGCTGAGGCTGTCCCCGATGATTATGCAGCGCTCCCTGTCAAAATCCGGTATCCTTTCAAAGCAGCGGCGGAAGAACTCCGGGTCGGGCTTATTGCAGCCTATCTCTTCGGAGATGAAGATCTCCTCAAAAAACGGGGAGATGCCGGCGCTCTTAAGCCTTCCGGCCTGGACAACAGCCGTGCCGTTGGAGCAGATAAAAAGCCTGCACTCCCCCTGGAGCTTCTTCAGCAGTTCCTCCGCACCGGGGATGAAATAGTGTCCCTGAGACAGGAAGTTCTCATACAGGGCCTTTGCCTGCCTGCTGGACAGATCCAGGCCCAGCTCCTTGAAAAGTATTTCAAAACGGCCCACCAGCACCTGCTCCCGGTTTATCTCCCCGGTCTCCAGGCGCTTCCACTGGCAGGCATTTATGCGGCTATAGAGCCGAATGATTTCCTCGGTGGGTTCAATTCCCAGTTCCACGAAGGTCTTGGCTATGGCTATGCTCTCGGCCTTATGGAAATCCAGTATAGTGTCATCCAGATCAAAAAGGACGATAGGTTTTGTCATCTCTGTCTCCTGTCAAAACTTTTTGAGTTCTTCGGCTATCTCCTCCAGATGCATGCCTCTGGAGGCTTTGACCAGCACGGTGTCCCCCCGGACAATGAATCCGGGCAGGGCCTGGGCCAGCTGCTCCCGGCTCTCAAACCAGTGTCCCCTGTCTCCGGCGCCCCGGGCTATTTCCCGGCCCAGCTCACCGCAGCAGAGCAGCAGCTCCACTCCGTTTTCCACGGCATATTTCCCCAGATCATAGTGCATCTGTCCGGCTTCAGGGCCCATTTCCAGCATGTCTCCCAGGACGCAGACATGGCGGCCGGGCATATCCCGAAGGGAGTCTATGGCGCAGCGCATAGAGTCCGGATTGGCATTGTAGCTGTCGTCCACCAGGGTCAGCTTCTCCCCTGTCCACAGTGCGCCCCGGCGGCCCATCACCTGATAGGCGGCAATGCCTGCGGCTATCTCTTCCCGGGACAGGCCCAGGCTCATGCCCACGGCAGCAGCCTCCAGGGCAGCATAGACAAGGTGCCGTCCATGGGCCGGGATGTGTACACTGAAGCGTCCGCCGCCGTATACTATGTCAAACTGGGTTGTGCCGTCGGCAAGGGCGCTGATGTTCTCTGCCCGGAGCTGGCAGTCCTCCCCCAGCCCGCAGCGAATGAGGCGCTGGCGGCAGTTTATCTTTTTGAGCCAGGGGTCGTCGCCGTTTACTATTACCGTCCCGTCATCGGGCATGAGCTCCAGCATCTCCGTTTTGGCCCGGAACACGCCTTCCAGGTCGTGGAGAAATTCCAGGTGTGCATGGCCGATAACGGTGAAAAGGGCAATAGTCGGTCTTGCCATTTGAGCCAGCTGACGCATCTCACCGAAGCCGGAAATACCCATCTCCACCACCGCAGCCTGGTGTTCCGGCCGTATCCGGGAAAGGGTCATGGGGACACCGATCTGATTGTTCAGGTTCCCCTCTGTTTTAAGTACATTCAGCTTTTGGCTCAGCACCCACCATACCATCTCCTTAGCGGTGGTCTTTCCAACGCTGCCCGTAATGCCTATGACCGGAATATTCAAGGTCTCCCTGTAGGCCCCGGCCAGGGCCTCCAGGGCTTTCTGCACATCTTCCACCAGAATGACCGGGCCCTGGGCTCCCTCCGGCACCCGTTCCGCAAGACAGCAGGCTGCCCCCCTGGCAAAGGCAGCCGGGATGTAGTCATGACCGTCCACTTTTTCCCCTCTGTAGGCCACGAACATGTCTCCCGGCTCTACGGCGCGGCTGTCGATCATCACCCGCCCTATCTCCTGGTCCTCATAGTTTTCTCCCATAATGCGGCCGGAGCACAGCCGGGCCGCCTTGCTCACAGTAATATCTTTCATAACATCATCTCCGATTCATCTGAGTATAACATACCTCTGCCAAACAAGCAAAACAATTTGTCCTCTTTCCAGCACTATATGAAAAAAACTCGTGCATATGCCGGGAGACTGTGCTATAATAATTTGACTATATTTGTGAAAAAGGATTTTGGCTATGAATTATGTAGTGGTGGATCTGGAATGGAATCAGGCAATGAGTTCCAAATCCTCCGTATTCAACAAGCTCCCCATACACCTCAGCGGGGAAATCATAGAGATAGGCGCCGTCAAACTCAAGGAAGATATGAGTCCCGGGGAAGAGTTCACCATAGACGTCAAGCCCGTTTATTTTCGGCGCATGCATTATAAGGTCAAAAAGATAACCGGCTTTGATAAAGAACGGCTGGCCCACGGCATAGCCTTTGCCGATGCTCTGGAGCAGCTGCACCAGTGGTGCGGCGACGATGTCACCTTCATAACCTGGGGCAACGACGACCAGCGCATCATGGAGCAGAACATCATCATCCACGACCTGGATTGGGATTGGATAGCCGGCTGGGTGAATCTTCAGCTGATATACAACCTCCAGACCGGCGGCGACAAGAACCAGAAGTCCCTGGCCAGCGCCATGGAGCACTTTGAGATAGAGCAGACCCGGGTAGCACATGATGCTCTGGGCGATGCCTATAATACCGCTCTCGTAGCCTCCAAGCTGGACATGTCTGAGGGCCTGCGCCTCTACCCGGACGCAGCCAGGATTCTGGCCAGCCGCATGCCCAACTATAAGCCTCACGCAGATGCCGAGGGCCCCGAGGCTCTCTCCCACAGCTGCTATGACGGCTTTGAGAGCAAGGCCGCCGCTTTTGCCGACAGCCGTATAAGCGCGCTGCCCTGCCCCGTCTGCGGCGGGGAGACCAAGGCCCTGAAGTGGATAAATCAGGGCGACCAGCGCTACATGAATCTGTACAGCTGCCCGGAGCACGGCCAGTATCTGGTCCGTGCCAAGTTCCGAAAATGCAGGGAGGACAACAGCTGGATAGCAAACAAGCTGGTCTACCAGGCCGATGAGGCCATGCTGGACTTTTACAAGGCCAAATCCACCCAGTCCCGCCGCCGTGGCCGGGGCCATACCCGCAGGAAAAACCGTCCGGCCAACAAGCAGTGAGGCTTCCGCCCGCCATTCAAACTTATATAAGGGCCCGAAGTTATCGAGAACCTGTCAATGTGACGGTTCTCGATAACTTTTTTAATGCACAATTTTCCAGTTTGGGCCTGAAAACTGTATTTTGCAACAGGCCCTTAGGGAAGGCTCCGGCATCAGACGGCGCCCTTTATAGGCTCCACTTCAAAGCCGACTATGTCCCCGGTGATGGCGTCTATCTCGTATTCGTACTTCATCAGCGTGGTCTCCATGTCCACCCCATAGATGAGGTTCAGGCCCTGGAGCTCGATCTTGCAGCTGATGCTCTTTATGTCCTTCTCCGTAATATTGGCATGGGCCATAGCCAGCTTTTTGGCCTCATCCTCTCCCAGCAGCACGGTTGCTCCCGTGGTCTGGGTAGTCTGGGAAGAGGCGGGCAGGCCGGTATCCGGCGCAGGAGAAGTCTGCGGCTCATCCATAGCGGAGGCGGCCAGAGCATCCTGGTCCGGCAGGCTGATGTCGGTCTTCTTCCAGCTCTCCACCCGGCCGCTGAGGCTGTCTATGTAATATTCATAGCTGTAATCCCCGGCGGTAAAAACCACCTCATAGAGCATGATGCCGTTCTGCTCCGTGAGCATAACGGAGCTGAAATCCGCATCCTTTTCCGCAGCCTTGCTGTGCTTCAGCGCAGCCTCTGCTGCGGCGTCGGCCCCTATATAGGGCACGGCGGTGACTGCCGGAGCAGCCGCAGTTTCACTGCTGCTGTCATCCTTGGCCTCGGCGGAAGCGGGCAAGGTCTCCTGATTCTCCCGGGAAGGAGAAGGGCTTACAATATCCTCAGGTTCGGGGCTGAGGGTGGGACTAGGCTCCGGCTCCTCTTCTTCGGACTGCATGATGGCCGCCGGCTGAGTGTATGTCGGCTGGGGAGTGTCAAAGCCCGGGTTGGGGAGCATGTCCGTTATCCAGGAAGGCAGAGCGTTGTAATAAAACAGGGCATAGCCGCCTGCAACAGCCGCCAGGATTATGATGAGGATAATAATGATCGTCCAAAGGCAGCCTCTTTTTTTCTTTTCTGGGCTGGGATTGTTTTCGTTTTCAGGCATACTTATACCTCCTGCACTATTCTGTACATGAATCTACCACAAATAATAAGAGAAAACATGAACGCCTGATTAAGTTTGGCAAATTACTTAAAGTAATTTTTTGCCGTTTGGGAGTCCTCCTTGATGTGCATGGCCAGAGTTTCCACATCGTCGAATTTCATTTCCGGGCGAATGAAGTCATAGAACTCCACCCTGGCCCTACGCCCGTAGAGATTGCCGGAAAAGTCCAGAATGTGGCTCTCCACATTGGCTCTGTTGCTGTTTGACACCGTGGGACGAACTCCCACATTGGTGGCGGCGGCATAGCTGCTGCCGTCCTCCAGGACGACTCTGGTGACGTACACACCGTGGCGGGGCACAAGGACGCCCTCGGGAAAATAGATATTGGTAGTGGGGGTGCCCATTTTGGTGCCCAGATGGTAGCCAGAGCAGATCCTGTTGGTGAGGAAATAGGGATGGCCCAGATATCTTCCGGCCTCAGCCACGTCCCCCTGGGATATCAGGCTGCGTATATAGGTGGAGCTGACCACCCTCCCGTCCAGCATAACCGCAGGGATAATGTCGCAGCCTATGTCATGGGCCAGGCAGTAGTCCTTCAGCCGCCGCGCCGTCCCCTCCCCCTTGTATCCGAAGCAGAAGTCGTGACCTACCACTATCCAGCCGATGTTCAGCTGGGAGATTATATTTTCTATAAAATCCCGCCAGGGCATCTGCATAAGTTCCCGGTTGAAATGGAGAAAGACCACGTCATCGATGCCGTATATCCGCTGTATAATGTCCGTCCTGTCCTGGGCGCTGTTTATAAGGGGCGTCTCCCGTCCGAAAACCAGGTTGTCCGGGTGAACGTCAAAGCTGAGCACCGCCGGGTTCATCCCGTTTTCTCCGGCTCTCATCTTGGCTTTTTCCAGCAGCGCCCCGTGTCCCACATGGACGCCGTCAAAAAAGCCCAGGGCAATGGCTCTCTTTTTATCTGACATATCTGACCTCTTATACTTCAAAAAAACTTTTCAGAGTTTTCATCCTGTTATTTTCCACCCGGCCCAGCATGAGAAATTCCCCTGAGGCGGAGTAGACCCGGTAGTCTCCCTCCGGAAGATCCACGCCGTAATCGTTGCCGCAGCGCAGTTTTCTCTCCTGCCAGGCTTCAGCGGTGCAGCGGCCCAGGTCGGCAAAGAGGCTGTCCACAGGCAGCAGCAACTCCTGGGCCCGGCCCTGATCCGCATATTCCTGGACCCGGCTCAGCTTGCAGGCATTCTCCACATTAAACTGCCCCGCTTCCAGACGGCGCAGGCTGCTCATACAGCCGCCGCAGCCCAGATACAGGCCCAGGTCATGACAGAGGCTGCGTACATAGGTACCCTTGGAGCAGCGGATATCCAGAATGTAGTCCCCCTGCTCTTCCCCTGCCAGACGAATATCCTGCACCGTGATTTTTCTGGGCTTGCGCTCCACCTCGCCGCCCTTGCGGGCTATCTCATACAGGGGACGGCCCTTGTGCTTTATGGCGGAATACATGGGGGGCACCTGCTCCTGCGGGCCCTTGAATGCCTCCAGAGCAGCCTCCAGCTGCTCTCGTGTGACGGGTACGGGCCGCTGTTCCAGGACGGAACCGCTGATGTCCTGAGTGTCGGTGATAAGTCCCAGGCGCAGGGAGGCCAGGTAACGCTTGTCGTGTCCCTCGGCAAATTCCACCGCCCGGGTGGCTCTGCCCACAAATACCACCAGCAGTCCCGTGGCCATGGGGTCCAGGGTGCCGGAGTGTCCCACCCGGCGCTGATGAAGCATGCCCTTCAGCTTTGCAACCACATCGTTGCTGGTCCAGTCCGGCTCCTTGTCGATCAGAAGGATACCGTTCATTTCCAGACCTCGTCGATGACCTGGATAAGAAGCTCCTTTGCCATCCGGGGCGTGCCCATTATGGTGCAGCCGGCAGCCATGGCGTGGCCGCCGCCGCCGAACACCGCGCATATATCGCTGCTGCTGACCTCAGGATTGGAGCGCACTGAAATCTTGCAGCTGCCGCCCTCCTGCTCCTTTATGGTTATGCTCACCACGGAATCCTCGGCTCTGCCGGCAAGCCCGGCCAGATCGTCACAGTCGTCCTCCGTGGCTCCGGCCTTCTCCATCATGTCCAGGGTGACGGTGGCAACGCTTATCCTGCCATCCCTGTAGTAGTCCATTCCGGCATAGATCATGCTCTCCAGCATGAGTCTGGCCCGGGACACCTTGCGGAAGAAGCGCAGGTTCACCATGGCGTTGTCCGCTCCCAGGCGCAGCAAGTCGGAGGCGGCGCGCAAGGAGGCGGCATTGGTGTTGGAGTACTGGAAGCAGCCGGTGTCGGTGCTGAGGCCGATGTACAGCAAAGTGGCCTCCTCCCTGCTTATCTCCGTGTTGATGTTCTGTATAAGCTCCATGACCACTTCGGCGCAGGAGGACTTCTCAGGGCGCACCAGCTCAGCCCCTGCATAGTGGCTGTTGGTGGGATGGTGGTCTATGCAGAAATTCACCAGACCCTCATAGCCCTTGGGCAGCAGCCCCTCAGTGGCGATGTCAACGGCCACCACATATTTGTACTTATATCCAGCCGGAGCAAAAAACTCCTCCACAAAGGGGCGCAGCTTATCATTCACCTGGGGATTTGCATAGAGGCAGGCGGTGCGTCCTCCCCTTCTCAGGGCGCTGCAAAGGGCCGCAGCGGAGGCCATGGTGTCTCCGTCCGGATTTTTATGAGTCAGTATTAGGATGTTTTCGTGACCCAGCAGGGTCTTGGCGCACTGCTTATAGTTCATCGCTCTCACCCTCGTCCTGCTTTATATCCAGAGAGCTTATCACCTGGCTGATGTGGGCTCCGTATTCTATGCTGTGGTCGATCTCGAAAACCAGCTCAGGGGTATAGCGAAGATTCATTGCGCTGCCCAGCTCCCTGCGCAGCCATCCTGAGGCGGACTTGAGGCCCTTCCTGAACTCCTTTTCGTCCTTCATGCCCATAACGGACAGCCAGATCTTGGAGTAACGCAGGTCGCCGGTAGTCTCCACTCTGGTAACGCTTATCATCCCCTGCTGCACTCTTGGGTCCTTGACGTTCCGCAGCAGTGAGGAGACGACGCGCTGAATATCGTCATTGGTTCTTGCAAGTCTGTTTGAGGCCATAATTTATCTCCTGTATATCGGCATAGGCGCTTATAAAAGCGCCTATGATCTGAAACTGTTATCTGTTTATCTGCTCCATAACAAAGCACTCAATAACGTCTCCCACCTTGACGTCGTTGAATTTCTCTATCTGCATGCCGCACTCGTAGCCGCTGGCCACTTCCTTGACATCGTCCTTGAAGCGGCGCAGGGAGGCCAGCTCGCCCTCATGGATGACGATGTTGTCTCTCAGGACACGGACCTGGCAGCCCCGCTGTATCTTGCCGTCGGTGCAGTAGCAGCCGCAGACAGTGCCCACCTTGGACACCTTGTAGGTCTCTCTCACCTCGGCGTGGCCGATGATGGCTTCCTTGAACTTGGGAGCCAGCATGCCTTTCATGGCGGCTTCTATCTCGTTGATGCAGTCGTAGATGACCCGGTACATCCGCATATCCACCTTGTTGCGGGCGGCGTTGTCTCTGGCAGCGTTGTCGGGCCGTACATTGAAGCCTACTATGATGGCTCCGGAGGTGGCGGCCAGCATGACGTCGGACTCATTGATGGCGCCCACTGCGCTGTGGATGACCTTGACTCTCACTTCGTCGTTGGAGATCTTCTCCAGAGAGGCCTTTACAGCTTCGGCGGAGCCCTGGACATCGGCCTTTACGATGATATTCAGAGTCTTCATCTCGCCGGCCTGGATCTGGCTGAACAGATCCTCCAGGCTCACCTTCTTGGTGCCGCCCAGGCTGTTGTTCATCATCTTTACCCGGCGCTCCTCAGCCAGCTCCCTGGCCATACGCTCGTCGGCAACCGCATTGAAGGTATCGCCGGCGCTGGGTACTTCGGAAAGGCCGGATATCTCCACAGGGGTGGAGGGGCCGGCTTCGGTGACTCTCTGGCCCTTGTCGTTTATCATGGTACGCACACGGCCCACGGCGGTACCGGCGATGATGATGTCACCCAGCTTCAAAGTGCCGTTTTGCACCAGCACGGTCATAATGGGGCCCCGGCCCTTGTCCAGGCGGGCCTCTATGACGGCGCCCTTGGCGGCTCTGTTGGGATTGGCCTTCAGCTCCTGGACTTCGGCCAGGACAACCAGGTTCTCCAGCAGATTATCTATGCCCATACCGGTCTTGGCGGATATGGGGCAGATGATGGTGTCGCCGCCCCACTCTTCGCTGACCAGGTCATACTCGGTGAGCTGCTGCTTTATACGCTCGGGGTTTGCGCCCACGGTGTCCATCTTGTTAATTGCAACCACAACGGGGATATTGGCGGCCTTGGCGTGGTTGATGCTCTCAATGGTCTGAGGCATGATGCCGTCGTCGGCGGCCACCACCAGGATGGCTATATCAGTGACCATGGCGCCACGGGCGCGCATGGAAGTAAAGGCCTCGTGTCCCGGAGTATCCAGGAAGGTGATGGGGCTGCCGTTTATCTCCACGGTGTAGGCGCCGATGTGCTGGGTAATGCCGCCGGCCTCTCCGGAGGCCACGTTGGCGTGGCGGATATAGTCCAGCAGAGAGGTCTTACCGTGGTCCACGTGTCCCATGACCACCACCACGGGAGCCCGGCTCACCAGGTCTTCCGCCTTGTCCTCATGGTCGTCTATGAGCTTTTCTTCCACGGTGACTATGACTTCCTTCTCCACCTTGCAGCCCATTTCCATGGCCACCAGAGCGGCGGTGTCGTAGTCGATAACGTCGGATATGGAGGCAAAGACGCCCAGCTTGAAGAGCTGTTTTATCACCTCGGCGGCAGTCTTTTTCATACGGGAGGCCAGCTCGCCCACGCTGATCTCGTCGGGTATCTCCACCTTCAGCTGCTGCTTCTTGGCGATCTCCAGCTGGAGACGGTTCATCTTGTCCCTCTCCTCCTGGCGGCGCTTGGCGGAAGCAGCCTGCTGGTTGGGGCGCTGCTTGGATCTGCTCTGGATCTTCTCCTTGTTGCCCCGGCGCATATTGTTGGTGTTGGCCTTGTTTCCGGCCATATCGTCATAGCGCTCGTTGTACTTCTCGATGTTGACAGCGGCGCCGCCTCTGGTGTCCACCACCCGCTTCTCTGCGACCTGGCGGGGCACATGGGGCTTGTTTTTCTTTTCGGCCGCCGGAGTCTGCTCGGCAGCAGGGGCGGGAGCGGCAGCCACTGCGGGAGCAGCGGCCTTCTCGGCGGGCTTGGCGGCCTTTGCCTCAGGCTTCTTGGCGCCTTCTGTCTTGGCCGGGGCGGCAGCCTTGGGGCTTTCTGCCTTGGGAGCCACCTTGAAAATGTCCTCCAGGCTGGCCACCTGGTTGTGCTGGGTCATATATTCGAAGATAACGTCCAGCTCATGATTTTCCAGAACCTGCATGTGGTTCTTGGGGGCGGCCACGTAGTCTGTGAGTATCTGGCTGATGACCTTTGAGGATACGTTAAAATCCTTTGCCACCTCGTGTATTCTGTACTTAATCATGCTCATACGTTAGTCCTCCTCTTTCCAAATCTCTTGTTCCTCCGGTGCGCGTCGGCCTCGGTCTTGCGCCGCTGCGCCTTTTGGAAACGCTCTTCCACCTCTCCGGCGGTCTGGGAATATATCTCCGGGTCAGCCTCCGAGAGGGCCTTCATCAGGGCATTGGCAAAGCCCAGATCCGTAACCGCCGCCATGGAGCAGCCGTTGAGTCCCACCGCGGCGGAGATCTCCTCCTTGGTGTAGGGCAGGGACACAGTGGTCACATTTCTCCCCCGGGCAAAGCCCTGGGCCCTGCTTTTGGCATTGTCTGAAGCGTCGGCAGCCAGAACAAGGAGCTTTCCCTTACCGGCTCTCACGGCGGAGCCGGTGTTTGTCTCACCTATCTGGATGGCGTTGGCCCGGCGCATCAGGCCCAGCATATTCAGTATCTTATCCATCTCCGCCGCCCTCCATCTCTGCCTGGAGCTTATCATAGATCTCTGGCGGGATAGCGGTGGAGAATGCCTTCTCCAGGGCTCTTGCCTTAATTGCCTTTTTAAGGCAGGCGCTGTCGGGGCAGACATAAGCCCCCCGCCCGGAAGCTTTGCCTTTAAAATCCAGGCTTATCTCCCCTTCCGGGGAGCGGACCACACGGATAAGTTCCTTTTTGGGTTTCATTTCGCGGCAGCCAAGGCATTGCCGCAGGGGTATTTTCTTTTCCATAACTGCCGCCTCCTTTTCTTATGCCTCGGATTCGGGCTTGATGTCTATCTTGTAACCGGTGAGCTTTGCGGCCAGGCGGGCGTTCTGGCCCTCCTTGCCTATGGCCAGGGACAGCTGGGAGTCGGGCACGATCACCCGGCAGCTCTTGCCGTCCTCCAACATGGTGACGCTTATCACCTCGGAGGGGGAGAGGGCAGCGGCGATGTACTCTTCCGGCACCTCGCTGTACTTGATGATGTCTATCTTCTCGCCGCCCAGCTCGTTTACAATGCTGGCGACTCTGCCTCCCTTGGGGCCAACGCAGGAGCCGATGGGGTCCACGTCAGGGTCGGCAGACCACACTGCCATCTTGGTGCGGCTTCCTGCCTCACGGGCTATGGACTTGATCTCCACAGTGCCGTCGTAGATCTCAGGCACCTCCAGCTCGAAAAGGCGCTTTACCAGGCCGGGGTGGGTGCGGGATATGAGCACCTGGGGGCCGCGAGTGGAGTTTCTCACCTCCACCACATAGACCTTTATGTGATCGCCCTCGGTGAGCACTTCGGTCTTGATGCGCTCGTTGGGAGCCAGCATCGCCTCGGTGAACTCGCTGTTGGAGGAGATGCGGATGGAAACGCTGCCGTTCCTGGGCTCGATGTGGGAGACGACACCGGTGAGTATCTCATGCTCCTTGGAGGTGAACTCCTCGTAGATGATGCCCCGCTCGGCCTCCCGGATACCCTGGATGATGACCTGCTTTGCAGCCTGGGCGGCAATACGTCCAAACTTCTTGGTCTCCACGGGCACGCCGATGGTATCCCCTACCTTGGCCCGGCGGCTTATCTTCTTGGCGGAGTCCAGAATAATCTCGTGGCTGGGGTCCTCAACCTGGTCCACGATGACCTTATTCACGTTCATCTCTATACGCTTTTTATCCTCGTCCAGGATGATCTCCACGTTGTCCTCGCACTCGGGATTGTCTCGGCGAAAGGCGGCCAGCATGGCCTGCTCGGAAAGCGGCCAGCATGGCCTGCTTTATTTTATCGTACATGTAGGCTCTGGGGATGCCCTTTTCCTTTTCGATATCCTCTACGGCTTCAAAAAATTCTGCATTCATTTCAACTACTCCGTTCCTTTATATACGTCTTATATTGATACATGCAGCTTGACAAGGGCGATCTGTGTCTTGTCAAAGCGCATGTCCTCTTTTCCAACTGTGACGGTGACATCTCCGTCCTCATAGGCGGCCAGCTTTCCCACAAAGACCTTGCTGCCTTTAAGGGGCTGATAGAGGCGCAGCTCAACCTCGCTGCCCATGAACTGCTGAAAGTCTCCCGGACGCTTCAGCTCCCGCTCAGCGCCGGCGGAGCCCACTTCAAAAACGTAGCTGTCGGGTATGGGGTCGGCCTCGTCCAGGATGGGGTCCAGGGCACGGCTGATGGTCTCGCAGTCGTTGATGCTGACGCCGCCCTCCTTGTCGATGAAAACTCTCAGGTACCAGCTTCCTGCCTCCCTGACGTATTCCACATCCCAGAGGGAGCAGCCCGCTTCTTCCACCACCGGCTTTGCCAGTTCAAAGACCTTGTCGGTAATTTTGCTCATTTGTCTCTCACTTTCATTTGATCCTGTGTTTCCAAAAAGCTTCACAAAAAAGAGTGGGTCGAAACCCACTCCGAGAAAACCATAATGCTTACCATAGAGATAATAACACTATATGGTAGTAATTGCAAGCATTTTTTCAATATATTCTTTATATTTTGTGCCGGCGGGTAAGAAATCCCTCCGGCACAGTCTTCAGTATTCAAAGTCCGGGAAATAGTGGGCATAGAATTCCTCATAGCAAATGCCCTGCTCCATGATAAAGGTGGCCACTTCCTTGCCCACATAGCGGTAGTGCCAGGGCTCGTCCCAGCCGGTGAGCAGCAGCTTCTTGGTGGGATAGCGCTTGATAAAGCCGTATTCGGCACAGTGCTCATCCAGCCAGGCAAAGAAGTCCTGGTTCATCTCACTGTACACCATGCGGGAGTAGTTCTTGTCCAGCAGGTCCACAGCCAGACCCAGCTGATGCTCGCTGCTGCCGGGATAGGCGGTGATCTTTTTGGCCTCCTCCACAGCCTCCTGGTAAATGGGATCGGTGTAGTCCACATCCACGCCGCCGGCCATCTCGTAGGCTATCTGGCTGGCCTTGGAGTTAAAGAGCTCGTTCTGATAGGAGTAGGACCTGTATGCCCCTGCCACATAGACATCGAAGCCCGCATCATTGATGGCCTCGATAAAAGCGTCCAGATAGGGCAGGTATTCGGTGCTGAAAAGCATATACTTTGTGGAAGTTATCCTGGAGACGGAGTCCGGCTCATAGGCGGATGACAGAAGATTGTCATTATTGACGATATCCAGGTATCTGTTATTTTCAAAGTCGGACTGGGTCAGCTGCGGCCATATATCCACGGTGGGCTCCGGAGTGGGAGTTGCATTCATGTCTATGAAGGTGACACTGTCGGATTTGACGTAGGCGCCCTCGGCACCGCCGAAGATAACGTCGGTGCTGCTTTCCATACGGGAGACCACTATGGTATAAAGCACGAGGCAGAGACCGGCCATGCACAGTAACCAGGCAACTTTCTTTTTCATACCCCGCTGCTTCCTTTCATAACAAATTAGCATTTCTGCTTGGTGAGGCATTATACCATCAATTTGTTACGATTTCAAGTACAGGGGCGTCGCCGGTCCCTGTCCCTTCTCAGCTCTGCTCGGCCACATATAGGCTAGCCCGGGACTGGATGAGCTTTGCCGTCTCCTCCGGCGTCTTGTCGCCGGCGAACATGGCCTGACACTCGCTGTTGATGATGTCCATTATTGCTCTGTCGTAATCTGACAGGTTCTCAATTGCGTCCAGGAAGTCCAGCAGCTTGTCGGCATCAGCCTGGGTCATTTTCACCTGGGCATCCTCGTCGGCCATGGCCTTGGCTATGGACTCCTCCAGAGCCGGACGGTACATCAGCAGAGGATAGCCGGGCATTACGCCTCTGTTTGTATTTGCGTTCATCAGCATGTACTTTATAAACTCCCAGCAGCCCTCCTGGTGCTGGCTCAGGCTGCATATGGCAAGCTGGGTGTTCAGACTGGCGTCAGTGCCGCAGCTGCCGTCCGGGGTAGGCCATCCGATAAAACTGAGAGGGCAGCCCGCCATCTGCTCGGACTCTGCAAGTGAGCTGACAAACATGGCAAATACTGCCACTGTCGTCTGCTCCCCGGCGGCCACTCTGGGTTCACCGGGCCCAAAAACCATATTATTGGGGTCCTCAGGGGTCTCCCTCAGTTCCAGTACCGTCCTAAGCAGGTCCACGAATTCCGGGTTGTCAAAATCACAGCTGCTGCCTGTCCAGTCAACTGCTGAGCGCACATAGCGGCCTATGACATTATATATAAAGAGTTCACGGCTGAGGTTGTATATACACATCTGGTCTTCCCGGAGCCCTGCGTCTATCTGCCGGTACTCCTCCAGAGTCCAGCCATAACGCTGCCCGAAGTCCGACTCTCTGGCCGCCAGCGTATCCAGATAGAAGCTTTCACCCATCACATATATGCCGCCGTTGTAGTCCAGGGCCTTGTACAGCACGATGTCCTCCGGGCTCAGCTCCTCGTCCGCCTCTATCAGGGGCTTCATGTCCACCAGCAGTCCCTTTCCGGCGTAGATGTTGGGAGATATCCAGCCGCTGAAAAAGCAGAACATGTCCGGAGCCTTGCCGGAGATAAGCTCCGTGTTCAGCCTCAGCTGTACCTCTTCGGCGGAAGCATAAATGCCCCCTGAGTAGTCCACCACCCTCACATAGTATTCGTCGCTGTGGGCGTTGAAGCGTGCCGCCAGGATGTCCATGCCGTTGGGGTCCATGCAGCCGATAAGCAGCTCCGTCTTGGGCTGAAGCTCCGCAGGTTCCGTAGGAGTCAGTAGGTAGCAGCTGTCGCTGCCCAGGCAGAGGAATTTGCCCCCGTCGGCCTTCACTTTATATATGCTCCCCGGGTTCAGATAGCATTCGGACCAGATAACTTTGGGAGAAGCCGTCCCTTGCGCATCCAGGGAATATATCCCCTCGTCGGTGAGCAGCAGCAGATAGCTGCCGTCCCCGCCGTCAAAAAGGCTCCCTGCCGGGCAGGCGAAGGCCTGGGTGAATTCTCCTGTCTCTCCGTCAAGCCTGTATAGCGTCAGCCCCTCCGCCGTCTCCCCGGCGGCGTACAGCGTCCCGTCCTCACTTAGGACAAGGCTCAGCCCTTCGGCGGGGAGCCGTCCGCTTCCCGTAAGCTGTCCCTGGCTGTCCAGGATAAGCAGCTCCGTCTGATTGACCTGCAAATATATCCTGTCCCCGGTGATTTTTACTGACTGCACGTCGCCATATCCGTATCTCTCGCTTTCATACATCCCGTTGAGCTCTGCGGTAAACACCGGCTCCAGCTCCGGGCTGTATTTGCTAAGACTTATCTCTTGTCCCTCTTCCTCAAAGCTCACATCCAGCATGTATATGCCGTCTTCCTTGACACAGAACTCCACGTTGAAGTCCCGCTCAACCGTGCCAAGCTCTTTGTCTCCCCTGAGGATATGATATGGACTGATGTCAATCTCGCTCTGGACAAGATAGTACAGCTCCCCGCCGTATACATCCACATCCTGACACAGCTCCGGCAGCTCTATGTTCTCCATTTTATAGGCCCCGCCCTGGCCCGTCCACTCCATGGTGGCCTCGTCCAGGCCGCCGGAGTATGCAGGCTGGCTGTCCTCGGCAGAATTCCCGTCCTTCCCACAGGCGCTGAATATGAAAACCAGGCAGAGAAGCGCCGCAAGTATCCTTGATTTTTTCATTGTTCCGGCCTCCCGATTTTTGTTCTATACTTTTAATAACGGAAAATACTGGCCATTGTTGCAATTCTTTCAGAAAATTAAGAATTCTTAAGATACGAAAATCACCCGGGCAGTGCCCGGGTGATTTTCGTATAAGTCGTCCTGAACCCTGCCCTCATTCCGCAACGGCCAGGGCTATCTGGCTCCAGGTCTCCATGTTGTGGTATTCCGCCTTCAGTTCCTGAAGGCTCATCCAGGCGCCGCTGAGCTTTTCCGTCTCCTTCACGGAGACCTCGCCCTCCACTTCCATGGAAAAACACAGGCCCAGGTGAACGGCTCCCACGCCGTTGCCGTCGTCGTTTATAAAGCCCCGGGGCACCAGCTCTCCCCGGTGCCGGATGTACACTTCCTCGTCCAGTTCACGCTCCAAGCCCTTCATGAGCACACTGCGCCGGTCGGTCTCATCAACAGGGTTGATGTGGCCCCCAATGCCTATGGACAGCTTGCCGTGGAGCCGGCTCTCCCCGCCCTTATTCAGACGGCGGGTGCTGAACACCTGCCCCTTTTGGGTCAGTACCACATAGGGGATTATCTGCTTGTAGGAGGGGTCCTCCTCCGCCGCCGGGCGATCCATGAACTCGTGGTGGTTTACGATGATGTCCAGCATCTCCTCCCGGTCAGCGGTGAGCAGTCCGGTTTTACCGGAGATGAATTTTGCCAGTTTGTCCGTTTTTACTACCAGTACCTTTTCCATATGGGCTCCTTATGTGTATTGACTAAAATTTGCCTGCCGTGTAAAATCATAATAACAGAAACGATAATACCACATAAAGGAGGATAATTCCATGCCCAGTTTCAAGGAATTTTATTTTACCTCGTCCACCGGCATGAACCAGATACGGGTCAAGCAGTGCAGCCCTGAGGGCGAGCCTAAGGCCGTGGTGCAGATCGCCCACGGCATAGCCGAGCACGTGGACCGCTATACGGAGTTTATGGAGCACCTGGCCTCCAAGGGCTATCTGGCAGTAGCCAACGACCATCTGGGTCACGGCAAATCCATACGCCCCGGAGAGCTGAAGGGCTTTTTTGCCGACGAGGACGGCTGGGACTATGTTGTCCGGGACATGGAAAAGCTCCATGACAGGATGAGCGCTGAACATCCCGGCCTGCCCTATGTGATGTTCGGTCACAGCATGGGCAGCTTTCTCACCCGCACCTATATCATCAGGCACCCGGACAAATATGACGCGGTGATCCTCAGCGGTACCGGCCACCAGGCAAAGGCCCTGGTCCTGGGTGGGTACGCCGCCGCTGCTGCCTCCGTGAAGCTCTACGGCCCCAGGAAAGAGGGCGACGCTCTCAACGACCTGGCCTTCGGAGCTTACACCAAGGGCATAGAAAATCCCCGCACCCCCTTTGACTGGCTCACTCGGGTGGACAGCGAGGTGGACAAATATATCGCCGATCCTCTCTGTGGTTTTGTAGCCACGGTGGGCCTCTTCCGGGATATGATGGGCGGCATCAAGTTTATAACAAACCAGAAAAATATAGACTGCATGAGTAAGACCCAGCCTGTGTACTTCATGTCCGGAGCCGGGGACCCGGTGGGAGACTATGGCAAGGGAGTGGAGCGGGCATACAAGGCCTTCTGCAAAGCCGGGCTCCACGATGTGCTCATGCGCCTCTACCCCGGCGGACGCCACGAGATGCTCAACGAAGAAAACAAGTATGAGGTGTATAAGGATATCCTGGCCTGGCTGGATGACAGGCTGGCCCAGGCAGAGAAAAAGTAAAGACATAAGTCAAAAGGCGCTGCTTTATGCAGCGCCTTCAGCTTTTCTAATATTAAGGATTACTCGTCGTCGCCCATGTCGGGAGCGATGCCGGTAGCCTCACCGGTAGCGGAGACCTCATAGACCAGAGCGTCCTCACCGTCGTCCTCTTCCACTTCCTCCACCTCGGCGGCGGGAGCGGGAGCGGGCTCGGACAGAGCGCGGATGGACAGGGAGATCTTGTGCTTCTCCTCGTCGATGGCGGTAATCTTGGCGTCAACAACATCGCCCACGGTGAGCACATCCTCGGGCTTGCCTATGCGGCGGTTGGCGATCTGAGAGATGTGGATAAGGCCGTCAACGCCGGGCAGTACCTCGGCAAAGGCGCCGAAGGGCATGAGCTTGACGATGGTGACGGTGGCAACGCTGCCCACCTGGTACTTGTTGGTGAAAGCAGTCCAGGGGTTGGCATCGGGGTCTTTGTAGCCCAGGGAGATCTTGCGCTTCTCACGGTCAAAGTTGATGACATAGACCTCCACCTCATCGCCCACGGAGAGGACTTCGGAGGGCTGGTGGATGCGTCCCCAACTCAGCTCGGAGACGTGGACCATACCGTCGATGCCGCCGATGTCCACGAAAGCGCCGTAGCTGGTCATGGACTTGACCACGCCGTGGTAGCGCTTGCCGATCTCGATCTCGTTCCAGATAGCCTCGGTGCGCTCACGGCGCTCGGCCTGAGCGACACGGCGGATGGAGCCGACGACCCGCTTGCGGGCCTTGTTGACCTCAGTGATCTTGAGACGCACGGTCTTTTTCAGCAGCTGGCTCATCTCGGCATCACGGGGCAGGTCGGTCTGGGAGGCGGGCACAAAGACGCGCACGCCCTTGACGTTGACCACAACGCCGCCCTTGTTCTCCTCGGTGACAACGCCTTCCAGAACGGTGCCGTTGTCAACAGCCTCTTCCACCTCGTTCCACATCTTGGCGGCATCCAGACGCTTCTTGGACAGCATAGCGGTGCCCTCCACGTCGTTGACGCGAACCACAACGGCCTCGATGGTGTCGCCTACCTTGACAACGTCCTCCACCTTGACGCCGTCGTCGGTAAACTCGGAAGTGGGGATAAAGCCGGAGTACTTGGCACCCAGATCAACGCTGATCTCAGTGCCGGTGATAGCAACTACAATGCCGGTTACCTTATCTCCATTATATATAGTTTTGAGAGTCTCCTCCAACATTTCGTCAAAGGACATTTCCTTCTCAACTGGGGTCTCTTCGATTTTGATTTCGTCGCTCATTTTGTTTCTTACCTCCTTAATTATCCACGCAGGTGTGGATGCTCCGGCTGTGAGTCCGACAATATCGGCGTTTGCAAGCTTGTCCAAATCCAGCTCCGAGGCTTTTTCTATGAACTGGACATTGGCGCAATGCTCTCTGCATATCTGTGCCAGATGAATGCTGTTGGCACTGTGCTTTCCGCCGATGACCACCATGGCATCACATTCCGAGGCAAGCCTTTCCGCTTCCTCCTGCCGCGTGAACGTAGCAAGACATATTGTATCAGATATTTTCGCATTTGTACATCTTTTTTTTATTACATTACAACATTCAGTAAAATTATTGCGAGTCTGTGTGGTTTGTACCACGACTGTTATTGGTTTTCCCCAATATTCTGTATTTTTATCCAGCCATATTTCCAAATCCTGAGAATTTTCAAATACGGCGTGGTCCCCGCACCAGCCACAGATACCTTCAACTTCCGGGTGTTTAGGCATTCCAATTATAATGACGAAGCGATCCTCCGCCGCTGCCCGGCTGACTATGGTATGTATGGCCTTCACCTTGGGACAGGTGGCGTCGGAAACTCTCCCTCCGGCTTTTTCCAGCCGCTCATATATTTCCCGGGAAACGCCGTGGGCCCGGATGAGCACCTGCTCCCCTGCCGCCAGCTCCTCCGGACTCTGTATGACCCTCAGTCCTCCGGACTCCAGCCGGCGCACCACATCCTCATTGTGTATGAGCTCGCCGTAGCTTGCGCAGCCGCCCTGCTCTCCCAGCAGTTTTTCCGCCATCTCCACCGAGCGGCTGACTCCGAAGCAGAAGCCTGCGCTCTGAGCCACTCTCAGCTCTCTCATTTCCGCTCCTCCTTTTCCGGAGCAAGTCTGGTGACCACCAGCTCCGCCAGGAGCCTGAAGCTCTCTTCAAAATCAATGTCGCTGGTGTCCACCACCAGAGCATCCTCCGCCGCCTTCAAGGGGGCCGCAGCCCTGCTGCTGTCCTGCTTGTCACGGTATTCTATCTCCCGGAGCACGTCCTGGAAATCCTCTTCAATGCCCTTGCTTTTCTGCTCCAGCATACGGCGTTTTGCCCGGGCCTGGCTGCTGGCAGTGAGGAATATTTTCAGCTCCGCATCCGGCAGCACCACGGTGCCGATGTCCCGGCCGTCCATTATAACGTTGTTGGTCCTGGCCAGTTCCCTCTGCATCTCCAGCAGATAGCTCCTCACCGCCTGATGGGAGGACACGTCGGAGGCGCAGATGGATATCTCCGGCAGGCGTATCTCTTCCGACACGTCCTCCCCGTCCAGATACATTCTCTGCTCCCCCGCCTCATTATAGCCCATCTCTATTCTGATTTTGGGCAGCAGCTCCATCACCGCCGCCTCGTCCTTACGGTCTATGCCCCGGCGGTAGGCGGCAAGCCCCAGTGTGCGGTATATTGCCCCGGTGTCCACATATATGAAGCGGAAGGCCTCCGCCAGTTTTCTGGCCAGGCTGCTCTTCCCGGCCCCGGAGGGCCCGTCAATGGCTATGGAAAAAAATTCCTTCATAAATATTCATCCCCCAAAACAGACATCCCGGCCACATATCCCGTGGACCAGGCAATTTGCAGATTAAATCCCCCGGTGTACCCGTCCAGGTCCAATATCTCTCCGGCAAAGTACAATCCCTTCACCAGCTTGGATTCCATAGTGCGGGGATTCACCTCTCTGGTGCTGACACCCCCTGCGGTGACTATGGCCTCGTCCACGGGCCTTGTGCCGCTTATTGAAACCGGAAAAGCCTTGAACAGATGCAGCAGCTTCATGCGCTGCTCCCGGGTGATGCTGTTGACCTTGGTGTCCTCAGGTATTCCGGACAGCCGGACCAGCACCGGTATCATCGCCCGGCCCGCCAGATCCCCCAGGGCATTTTTGAATTCCCTGTTGGCGTATTTCTCAAAGTCCCTCAGCAGCCTTGCGTCCAGCTTCTTTTCGTCCAGTCCCGGCTTTAGATCTATCTCCAGCCTGTACCGGGCGCTGCCCATATTCCGCATATGGGAGCTGGCGGAAAGCACCAGAGGGCCTGACACTCCAAAGTGGGTAAAGAGCATCTCACCCAGCTCTTTATATATCAGCCTGTCGTCCTCATAGGCAGACAGGCTCACGTTTTTCAGGGCAAAGCCCTGCATCTCTGCACAGTATCCGTCTCCGCTCTCCAAAGGCACCAGGGAGGGCCTGAGCCTGCTGACGCTGTGGCCCAGCTTCCCGGCCATGGAAAATCCCGTGCCGTCGGAGCCGGTGAGCGGGTATGACAGGCCTCCGGTACACAGCACCGCAGCCCGGCACTCTATAAGCCCCTGCTCCGTCAGCACGCCGGAGACCGCTCCGTCGTCGGCGCATATCTCTCGGGCCTTGCTGTGCAGCACCCGTACGCCCCTGCGCTGGCAGAGCCTGGACAGCAGTCCCGCCACGTCGTTGGCGTTGTCTGACACTGGGAACACCCTGTTGCCCCGTTCCACTTTGAGAGGCAAGCCGGCATCCTCAAAAAAGGCCATAGTATCCGCCGGGGACAGTCTGTTCAGGGCGCTGTAAAGGAACCTGCCGTCTCCCAGAATGTTTGCCATGAAGGTCTTTATATCGCAGCTGTTGGTCACATTGCAGCGGCCTTTGCCGGTTATTCTCAATTTTCGGCCCAGCATTTTGTTGGGCTCCAGCAGCAGTGTGTCCAGCCCCCTGGCAGCAGCGGTACAGGCGCACATAAGTCCTGCGGCGCCGCCGCCGATGATCGCTAAGTCAGCTCTCTCCAGATTCATATGTATCAAACTCCCTGTGCAGGGCGTCCAGCTCTGCAAGATTGGTATCTAGGCTCCTGCCGCAGCTGTTCTCCAAAGCAGTGAACAGAGCCTCCATTAAAGCGGCAAGGGCAATGATCCCCTTGCCCAGCAGCATTACGTCTGCGTAGCGCCCCACCGGCGCCGCCTCGTCGTCTGCCAGCGCCAGAACCTGCGCCCCCTTTTCTCGGGCATAGCGGGCCGGAGCAGAAAGCTGCGAAAAGAAACCGCCGCTTACAATAAACAAAGCGGATTTTTCGTCCAGCTCAAAAATCTCCCGGGACAGGCCCGGGGAGGCCGGACATGCGTTAAGTCCCAGGGCCCTCAGTCCCGAGGCAAAGTAGCTGTCTATGCCGTCCATCCCCAGACCCGACTGCACAACTATCCTGTCCGCCTGGAGCAGCAGCTCCACGGCTCTTTCCAGGGCAAGCCGGTTCTGAGCAGTCAGAACGGAGCCCAGGCTGAGCCTGCCCAGATCCACTGTCTGTTTCAAAGCTCCGGCCTCTGCCTCCGCCTCAGCCTCCTTTACACTGCCCAGTCTGTCCTTGACCAGCTGCTGCAAAGCCCTGCGGAGCTGAGAATATCCGCTGAAGCCCAGCTGGCGGGCAAAACGCACCACCGATGACTCGCTGACCTGAGCCGCCTTTGACAGCATCCGGGAGGTCATAAAGGGTACGGTCTCCATGTTTTCGCATATGTATCTGGCAATGGCCTTTTGCCTTTTGGAATAGCTCTGGCTCTCTCCGGCCAGACGCTGGAGCAGATCTTCCCCCATTTACTTCACCTGAGCCTTTCCAGTTCGTCGCGGCTGAGATGCCTCCATTGTCCCGGAGCCAGATCCCCCAGCTCCAGTCCGCCTTCGGACACCCGCTTGAGCCTTGTGACCTTCAATCCCACAGCCTGGCACATCTTTCTCACCTGGCGGTTCCTGCCCTCGTGTATGCTGATGGACAGCAGCGCTCCGCCGGGAAGCAGCTTTATGATCTCGGCCCGGGCAGGACGGGTGGTATAGCCCTCCAGCTCCATAGGCTGGCGCAGCCCTTCCACCGCCTGAGCCATGTCCTTTCCCAGCACCCAGGTATGATAGGTCTTGGTGACCTCGTGGGACGGGTGCATCAGCCTGTTGGCAAAATCTCCGTCGTTGGTCATCAGCAGCAAGCCCTCGGAATTCAGGTCCAGCCTGCCCACCGGATATACTCTGACGCCCAGCTCATCTACCAGCCGGCTCACGTCCTTCCGTCCCTTCTCATCCTTCAATGTTGTCACGTAGCCTTTAGGCTTGTTTAACATTATGTAAACCTTCTCCCCGGTGGACGGAAGCTCTTTTCCGTCCACCAGAATCCGGTCGTTTTCAGCGTCGGCTTTGTCGCCCAATGCGGCGGTCCGGCCGTTGACGGAGACCCGTCCGGCGCTGATATATTCCTCAGCCGTTCTTCGGGACATCAGCCCGGCGGCTGCTATTATTTTTTGCAGTCTTTCAGCCATTATGAATTTCACCCGCTGTCTTTTTCTTCCTGAGGTATATAGAGGGGCACCTGGTCTTCATAAACCAGCGCACAGCTGCCCACTGTAACTCCGTCTATTATAACCCATATTGTGCCGCCTGTCTCCCCCTTATTTACCGGTGCAAAGACAAATCTGGGGTATTCAACTTTCAAGCTCAGCTCCTGTTCCGGGTCCAGCAGAAGTTCTATGCTGCTCTCCGGCACAAGCCGGGCACTTTTCTCGCAGCCGGATATCACCGGCACCTGGAAGCTTTGTCCCTCCACGGCATCTCTCAGCTCAAACTGAGAAAAGGCCCACTCATAAAGCTGAATATGGTCGTTCCAGTCGTCGGGAGCGGAAAGGGTGACGCATATCAGCCTCAGTCCATTTCTCTCGCAGCAGCTCACAAGACAGCGTCCTGCCGCCTGGGTGTAACCGGTCTTTCCACCTATGCAGCCGGGGTACATGTCCAGCAGCTTGTTGTGGTTTACCAGGGTCTGGCCCTTGATAAGGCAGCTCTTGGTGGAGCACAGCTGCCGAAAGCTCTCGTTCTCCATGCAGTAGCACATGAGTTTTGCCATATCCCTGGCGGTGGAATAATGCCCCGGAGCGTCCAGGCCGTGGGGGTTTTCAAAGCTGCTGTCCTCCATGCCCAGCTCCCTGGCCTTCCCGTTCATCAGCTGGGTAAAGTTTTCCACGCTCCCTGCCACATGAAGAGCCAGAGCCTGGGCCGCATCGTTGCCCGAAACCAGCAGCAGGCCCAGCAGCAGCTCTTTTACCGTATAGCGCTCCCCGGCCTTCAGATACATGGAGGAGCCCTCTATATTGCAGCACTCTGGTCTTATGTCAACCAGTTCGTTGAGCCGGGCATTTTCCAGGGTCACAATGGCCGTCATCAGCTTGGTGGTACTGGCGATAAGTGACCGGTCGTCGGCATTTTTTTCATACATGATGCGGCCCTTTGAAGTCATCACAATAGCCGACCGGGCGCTGGGGCAGGGCGCCTCGGCATAAGCTGCCGGGCCTCCTGGCAGCAGCAGGGACAGCGCAGCCAGCGCTGAAATGATTTTCCTAATAATAAGCACCGCCTTTCTTCAGGCAGTGCTTATTATTTACACATATTCAGATAATATGAGTTTTTCAGACCTTATCGTTTTTCTGTTTGGCGATAAAGGCGTCCACCCGGTCGATGACCTGGGGCACCAAGTCAATGATACGGTCCACGGTGTTGCTGGCGGGAGGAGTCACGTTTATCATCCTGACCACGCCATCCTTTATCACCAGAAAGCCGATGGGGTCTATCTTCACACCGGTGGCGTTTCCGCCGCCGTAGGGGCGCTCATCGCCGGGCTTCTTGCCGCTGAACTCCACGCCGCCTCCGCCGAAGCCCACGCTTATCCTGGAGATGGGAACCAGGGTTATCCCGTCGGGAGTGTAAATGGGGTCGCCCACAACGGTGTCCACCTTGAGGATATTCTTGACGCTCTCCATAGTGTTCTGCATCAGAGTTCCGATAGGGTTATTGTCCATTAGAGTCCATCCTTTCCTCTTGCTGTATATTTTGTTCTGTATTTATCTCATTATCACAGGTATCGTCAGTGACTTGCTCACCACTGCGTTTTCTTCTGATTTTCTCTTTGAATAGGCGAAGCTTGTTTTTAAGCAGTATGCCCAGCACCCCGAAGGCAAGGGCAAAGCCCATGCGAAAGACCTGGCCTATGCGGATGACCAGGCAGACGCCCAGGTCTATTTTGGATCTGTCCAGAGTAAAGTCCACATCGGTGCGCACATCGCTGTCCTTTACAATAAAGCTGCGGCTGCAGATAGGAGCCAGAGAGGACAGAGCGGCGTTGACATAGTTATAGGTCATTGCCGTGTTATAGGGGTCATCGCCTCCCGCCACATAGTGGAGCATGAACCTGTCCACGGTGAGCTTGCCGAACTTGCCCAGGCCCTTCAAAGCCGCCTTTAGCAGGGAGAGCTTTTCGTCCATGTTCAGCTCCAGCTTCTTCCTGGGCTTCTTTGGCTTTTCGGCTTTGGGTTCCTTGGGCTTTTTCTCTTTTTTGGCTTTCTTTTCTTTTGGTGGGGCGGATTCATCCTTAGGCTTTTTAGGCAGCAGCTTTATAAGGACCCCGCATACCTTGGCGGAAAGGCCCAGCTGCCCGTCCACATAGCTCAGGTCAGCCCCTACGGGGATGAGCATTATCAGCACTATAATGGCGACAATGATGCCCAGCACGATCAACCAGACCAATTACATCACTCCTCCGCGGTCTCTCCCGTGATCTCACTCAAGGATATCTGTTCACTGTTGCTGCCGCCCTGAAGTTTATCTATGGCGGACTGCAATTTCTCTATGCCTTCACCATTGGTCATATCCGGCAAAGGCGGCAGCTGAGAAAGTTCGCTTATGCCCATGGTGCGCAGGAAAACGTCTGTAGTTCTGAAGAGGACAGGCCGCCCGGGCACATCCAGACGTCCGCATTCCTCGATAAGCCCTCTCTCGCAGAGCATGCCCACGGTATAGGAACTGTCCACCCCTCTGACCTGTTCCACATAGGCCCGGGTCACAGGCTGGAAATAGGCCACCACGGCCAGGGTCTCCAGGGCCGGCTGGGAAAGGGCGGGGGCCTTTCTCTGCTCCAGCACCTTGGATATATACGGGGCAAATTCCGGGGCCGAGCACATCTGGAGCTTGTCCTCCAGACGCAGTATCCTCATGCCCCTCTGTCCTGAGCTGTACTGCTCCCGGAGCTCGGCGGCAGCGGAGATGACCTCCTCCTCGCTGACGCCCAGGATGAGGGAGAGGCGGGCAATGGGCACGCTGTCCCCTGCTGCAAAAAGTATGGCTTCTATTACGGATACAATATCTATCATGCTTTACTCCAGAATCTTTTCCATTATCTCGTCCACATCTCCGCCGGTAAACACAAGGCTGTAGTCATCGTTCTGGCGCTGGATGTGCACGCTGCCCATGCTGCAAAGCTCCAGTATGGACATAAAGGTGGCCACGATCTCCGAGCGGGAACGGCAGGCCCGGTATAGCTCGTGAAGGGTGGAACTGCCGGTTTTCAGTTTCATAAGTATCTGGCGGCTCTTGTCCCTGACGCTGTATATTATCCGCTTGGGCACCGCCTGACTGATGTCCGGCTCCGGAGCCTTGCCGCCTCGGGAATATATGCTGTACAGGGCCTTCAGCAAATCCACCGGCTCGTGGCGGTATTCGTATTCCCTGGCGCTTTTGGGCAGGGGCTCCGGCAGCTTTGCGTAATACAGCAGGCCCTGCTCCGAGGCCTTTTTCAGCTCCGGCACCACCTGCTGCACCGCCGCAAAGATATCCCGGCATTTCAGCTGCTCCAGAGACTCCATCAGCACTTCCAGCTCGGTGACCTCCTTGTCCCCGGCCAGAAGCATCCTGGTCTTGATGTAGAGCAGATGGGAGGCCATCTGTACAAACTCGCTGGCCACTTCCAGGTCCATGCTCTGCATCTTGTCCAGATATTCCAGGTACTGGTCCAGGATGTCGGCTATCTTGATATCCCGGATCTCTATTTTGTTTTTTGAAAGGAGCATCAGAATCAGGCTCAAAGGCCCTTCAAAGTCCTGAAGCTCGTTTTTATCCTTGACTATACCTTCCAGAAAGAAATTAGGATTTTCCATTAGCACTCACATATAAAAGAGATATATTATCCCGGCGCAAGCGGCCTGGGCCAGAGGGACCAGCCATGAGTATACCATGTTGATGGCATAGTTCAGCGGCCTCCCCAGCACTCCCGTAGCCACCAGGACGAGCATGATTATCCCGCCGTAGCGCTCATAGTGCATGAGCTTGTAGTAGTCCTCGTCCCTGAGCAGGGAGAAGAGCACCTTTGAGCCGTCCAAGGGAGGGATAGGCAGAAGGTTGAATATGGCAAGGCCAATGCTCAAAACGGCGGTGAGCTGTATCATCTGCAAAAAATACCGGCCGACGCCGCTTTGATTCAGGGGGATAAAAGCCGCTCCGTAGATCAGCATAAAAAGGGCCGCAATAATAAGGTTGCTCAGCGGTCCGGCCAGGGCCGTCACCGCCATGCCCCGCTTGGGGTTTTTGAATTTATACATATTCACTGGCACGGGCTTTGCCCAGCCCACGTGAAAGACCAGCATCATCAGTAATCCTACCGGGTCCAGGTGCTTCAGGGGATTGAGGCTGAGCCGTCCCCGGCTTTTGGCGGTGTCGTCCCCCAGCTTATAGGCCACCAGGCCGTGGCTGAGTTCGTGGAGAGTGATGCAGAGGAGGGAGGGTATCACCCCGAGAAGTATGCTCAGGATGTAAGTGAAATCGAAACCGTCCCAAAAGGATTGAACGCCGTCTATAGGAGCCACCTCCAATTTGAAAATATTCTAACAAAATTGAATAGAAATTACAAGAGCGAAGCAGAATTTTTGCCTCGCTCTTATACAAACTATATAAGATTGACTATCTGGGAGAGGAGATTTTCCCTGCCCTGGCCCTTTTCCGCGGAGAAAGGAATGAGCAAAACCTCCTCCGGCAGCTCAAGAGTCCGGCGTATAAGCTCCAGGTTGGGCTCTATCTCGCTCTTCTTCAGCTTGTCCAGCTTGTTGGCCACCACCACCAGGGCGCAGCCGGAGGATTTGAACCATTGGGCCATGGTGACGTCGTCCGCCGTGGGCTTGTGTCTGGCGTCCACGATCATCACCCCCAGGTCGATAAGCCCCGGTTGGGCAAAGAAATCCTCCATCA
>CASFJB010000027.1 GCA_949294945.1 uncultured Eubacteriales bacterium | reverse complement strand
TGCTTAGGGATGTGCGCCGGGCCGGGGACGTTATACTGTTCATTGACGAACTGCACACCATCATCGGCGCCGGCAGCGCCGAAGGGGCCATAGACGCTGCCAATATCCTCAAGCCCGCCCTGGGCCGGGGAGAGGTGCAAATAATCGGGGCCACCACCCCGGAGGAATACCGCCGCCACATTGAGAAGGACGCCGCCCTGGAGCGCCGCTTCCAGCCCATAAAGGTCCTGGAGCCGGACCGGGAACAGACTCTGGAGATGCTCCGGAGCCTCCGGCCTGCCCTGGAAAAGCACCACGGTGTCAGCCTGAGCCAGGAGGCTATGGAGGCGGCCTACGCCCTGTCCGTGCGGTATATAAACGACCGCTTCCTGCCGGACAAGGCCATAGACCTTCTGGATGAAGCGGCGGCCGCGGTGCATGTGGAGGGCCTGCACCGGGAGGTGGGAGCCGCCGATATAGCCAAGGTGGTGTCCCTTTGGACGGAGATCCCGGTCTGTTCTCTGGACGAGAGCGAGAGCCAGCGGCTGAAGGCCCTGGAGGAGCAGCTGAAAAAGCGCATCATCGGCCAGGACGAGGCGGTGGCGGCTGTAGCCCGGGCCATACGCCGCAGCCGGGTAGGCCTGAAAGACCCCCGGCGGCCCGTGGGCAGCTTTCTCTTTCTGGGCCCCACAGGTGTGGGCAAGACGGAGCTGTGCCGGGCCTTGGCCGCCACGGTCTACGGAGACGAGAACGCCGTCATCCGCCTGGACATGTCGGAGTATATGGAAAAGCACTCGGTGAGCCGTCTCATCGGCTCGCCCCCGGGCTATGTGGGCTATGAGGACGGGGGCCAGCTGACGGAAAAGGTGCGGCGCAAGCCCTGGAGCGTAGTGCTCTTTGACGAGATAGAAAAGGCCCACGAGGACGTGTGGAGCATCCTGCTGCAAATCATGGACGACGGCCACCTCACCGACTCCACAGGCCGCCGGGTGGACTTCAGCAACACGGTGGTGGTCATGACCTCCAACATCGGCGCCAAGGCCATCACCGAGAACCGTCCGCCCCTGGGCTTTGCCCAGGACAGCGGGCAGGATGAAGAGGCCATGAGCAGAAAGGTCATGGAGGAGCTGAAGGCCACCTTCAAACCGGAGTTCCTCAACCGGGTGGACGAGACCATCGTCTTTCACCGGCTCAGCGAGGAGGACATGTTCTCCATCACCCAGACCATGCTGGGCCAGCTGAAGGAGCGCTTCCGCTCCCTGGACATCAGCCTGGCTGTACCGGAGGAGTCAGCCCGGTGGCTTGCCCACCGGGGCTATGACGACAAGTACGGGGCCCGTCCCCTTCGCCGCACCCTGGAGCACTGGATAGAGGACGCGGCGGCGGAGCTGCTGCTGCAGGGGGCCATAGGTCCCGGGGACACTGTCACCGCCGCCGTCAGCGGCGATTCTCTGCGGCTGAGCCGGGCCCTATGAAGCTGAGCACAGAAACAAAAATGCAGGCCGGAGGTCACGGCCTGCATTTTTTATCTTTTCCGCCCCCGGCCTTTTGGCCTATCCTTAAAATAAATTAAGCATTTCACTTGACATAACTACGCTAAAAGGCTAAAATATACGAGGCGATATTGTGGGGTGCCGGGGAGCTCCCCATTATATTTCTTTTAGAACACGACGGATTCGTTTTATGGTCCGTCTTCTTTAGATTTGTTTCCAGCAAAACGAACAATAAACCACCGCAAAATTCTTAAAGAATGGAGGTGTGTTTACTTACTATGCCAACTCCTTTATGGATCCTTATAATCGCAATAGCTGCGGTTTTATGTTTTTTGCTTGGTATCCTGTACCGGAAAAAAGTGGCTGAGCGGGAGATCGTCAGCGCCGAGGAAGAGGCCAAGCGCATAATCAATGAGTCTATAAAAAGTGCGGAGAGCAAGAAAAGAGAAGCTCTCGTAGAGGCAAAGGAAGAAATACACAAAAGCCGCTCCGAGTACGAGCGGGAAGTCAAAGAGCGCCGCTCCGAGCTCCAGAAGCAGGAACGCCGCCTGCAGCAGAAAGAAGAGAACCTGGACCGGAAGCTGGATTCCGTGGAGAAGAAGAACGACACCCTCAGCAGCAAGATAGCTGCCGTGGAAGCCCAGCAGCAGGAAGTGGCCATGGTGAAGAAGAGCCAGCTGGAAATGCTGGAGAAAATATCCGGCTTCACCATAGAGGAGGCCAAGGCCTACCTCATCGCCAACATCCGGGACGATGTCACCCATGAAATGGCCCTGAAGGTCAAAGAGATCGAGGCCCAGTACAAGGAGGAGGCCGACTCCCGGGCAAGGGAGATCATAGCCACCGCCATCCAGCGCTGCGCCGCCGACCACGCCAGCGAGATCACCGTCTCCGTCGTACCCCTCCCCAACGACGAGATGAAGGGCCGCATCATCGGCCGCGAAGGCCGCAACATCCGCAGCATCGAGACCCTCACCGGCTGCGACCTTATTATCGACGATACCCCCGAGGCCATCACCGTTTCCAGCTTTGACCCGGTGCGCCGGGAAGTGGCCCGCCTGGCCCTGGAAAAGCTCATCCAGGACGGCCGCATCCACCCCGCCCGTATCGAGGAGATGGTGGCCAAGGCCCAGAAGGAAGTCAACGCCGTCATCAAGGCCGAAGGCGAGCGGGCCGTGTTCGAGACCAACATCCACGGTCTCAACCCGGAGATAATCAAGCTCCTGGGCCGCATGAAGTACCGCACCAGCTACGGCCAGAACGTGCTGAACCACTCCATCGAAGTCTCCCACATCGCCGGTCTGCTGGCCTCCGAGCTGGGAGTGGATGTGAACGTGGCCAAGCGGGCCGGTCTGCTCCACGACCTGGGCAAGTCCATCGACCACGAAGTTGAGGGCAGCCACGTCACCATCGGCGTGGACATCGCCAGAAAATACAAGGAGTCCGAGGCCGTCATCCACGCCATCGAGGCCCACCACGGCGACGTGGAGCCCCACACCGTGGAGGCCTGCCTGGTCCAGGCCGCAGACGCCATCTCCGCCTCCCGCCCCGGCGCCCGGCGCGAGAACATCGAAAACTACGTCAAGCGTCTTGAGAAGCTGGAGGAAGTCTCCAAGAGCTTCCCCGGCATTGCCAGTTCCTACGCCATCCAGGCCGGCCGCGAGATACGCATCATGGTCAAGCCCGAGGATGTCAGCGAGGACCAGATGGTCCTGCTGGCAAGGGATATCGCCAAGAAGATCGAAGAGGAGCTCACCTATCCCGGTCAGATAAAGGTCCACGTCTTCCGTGAGACCAAGGCCGTGGATTACGCAAAGTAAACAGGAAATTCTCAGCCGGTTTTCCGTTACTTCACGGAAAACCGGCTGTTTCTGTTTGCCTGTATTCAGTCCTCAAACACGCTGTCTATACTGCTGCTCACATAGTCGGAGATACGCAGCTCCTCCAGCCCCCTGTCCTTCAGCAAAAAGCAGCGGTCCGCCACCTTCAGGGCGCTCTCCAGATCGTGGGTCACCAGCAGCATGCTGAAGCCGTGGCTGTTTTGCAGGCTCTTCAAAAGCCGCAGGAGATTAGCCTTGCTGGAGGGGTCCAGCATGGATGTGGGCTCGTCCGCCAGCAGCACCGCCGGCTCCATGGTCAGGGCCCGGGCTATGGACACTCTCTGCTTCTGGCCCCCGGAGAGGGTCTTTATCTTCTTTTTCAGGAAGCTCCCCTCCCCGGGCAATCCCACGTCCCCCAGAGCGGAGAGGGCCGTCTCCTCCTCCCGGCCCAGCTTTGCCAGGAGCCGTGGCTCCGACACCGCCTGGAGCACCGTCATGTGGGGGTTCAGGGCGGTCTCGCTGTCCTGGAACACCATCTGCACTCCCCCCTCCCGGCGGTGGAGGGTCTCCATGTCCGCAACCTCTTCCTGGAACAGGAGACTGCCCTTTTCAAAGTCTGTGAGGTAGCCCCCCAGTATCCCCGCCAGGGTGGTCTTGCCGGAACCGGAGCGGCCCACCAGGGCCACCACCTCTCCGCTGCGCACTTTTATTGACACATCCTCCAGTACCTGCTGCCTGCCGTAGGCCTTGGATATGCCCCGGCCCTCCAGCAAGGTGATGATGCCCCCCCGCAGGCAGGCCACCAGCCGCCCGTCGCCCCAGTCCTTCAGCTCCGGGGCCTCCCGGCCGCACAGGGGCAGGCTCTGGGTGCAGCGGCCGTAAAAGGGGCAGCTGTGGTGGGGCTTGTCCACCTTGAGCTCCGGCCGTATGCCCCACACGTCCCGGACGATGTTCAGCCCGGTGGATGCGTTTATCAGCCCTCGGGTATAGGGGTGCCTGGGATAGTCCAGGATCTCCGCCGTGCTGCCCATCTCCTCCACATGGCCGTTATACAGCACCATCATGCGGCTGCTGAGCATGGCGGCAAGCTTCATGTCATGGGTGATTATCAGGAAGGCTATGCCCTTCTCCCGGTTCAGCCGCTTTACCAGAGCGGCAAAGGAGTCCCTTGCCGCCACGTCCAGGGAGCTGGTGGGCTCGTCCAGCAGCACCAGCTTCGGCTCCAGGGCGATGGCCGTAGCCAGAAGGAAGCGCTGGGCCATCCCCCCGGAAAGCTCCCTGGGATAGCGGCCCAGGTCCTCCGGGCTCAAGCCCACAGTCTCCATCAGCTCTCTCATCCGCCCCGGCAGCTCCCTGGTGGGGTAGCCCCGGTGCAGCACCTCCTTCAGCTGCTCCCTGAGGGTCATGCTGGGGTTCAGCCAGGCAGCGGAGTTCTGGAAGGCCACGGCAAAGGAGCTCATGCGCAGCTGCCTGCGCTGCTGCTCTTTCATGCCCAGCAGCTCCCGGCCCTCCAGCAGCACCTGGCCGGAGACCTTTACGCCCTCCTCCCAGAGGCAGCTGAGGCCCTTGAGCAGCGTAGTCTTGCCTGAGCCGGACTCTCCTACCACCGCCATTATCTCCCCGGAGTCCAGGCTGAAGGACAGGGGGTGGAGACTGAACTCCGGATAGGACAGGCTCAAGTTTTTTACCTCCAGCAGTTTGTTCATCTCTCTCACTCCTTCTCCAGCCAATAGCTCTCCAGCGCCCTGGTGAGAAGGCGCAGCAGCAGTGTGGACAGGACCAGGGACAGCACCGGAGGCAGCAGCCACCAGGTCCAGAAATTTGTAAAGTATATGCCCTTGAAGGCGGTACAGCGGGCTATCATCAGCCCCCAGGACTTGGCCAGTGGGTCGGACAGGCCCAGGAAGGCCAGGGAGGACTCCTGGACTATTGCCCGCCCCGTCACCGCCAGGGAGCTAATGGCCAGCAGAGGCAGGATGTCACGGCTCATATGGGTTTTAAAAAGATACCACAGTCCCCCGCCGTAGCTTCTGGCCAGCACCAGGTAGCCGCTCTTTCTCAGGGACATGGTCCTGGCCCTCACCTGTTTTGCTATGGGGGCCCAGGAAAAGGCGGCGATGATGCAGATGATGTTCAGGCTGCTCTGGCCGAAGAAGGCCCCGGCAACTATCATTATGGGCAGCTGGGGCACGGAGAGGAAGAGGTTAATAAGAAACTCCACCAGCATGTCCGTCCTTCCCCCGGCGTAGCCCGCCGCCACCCCCAGGACGCCGCCTATGAGGAAGGCGGCCAGAGCCGTGGCCAGGCCTATGCTCAGACTGTGGAAAAAGCCGCTGGATATCTGGGCAAAGATGTCTATACCCAAATTGTCGGTGCCCAGCCAGTGCTCCGCCGAGGGGGCCTCCAGGGAGCCTCCGGAGGGCAGTCTGGAGTCCATGGGATAAAACAGCAGCCCCCAGGCAAAGAGCAGTACCAGCAGCACCAGTGCAAAGGCGATGGCATATATCCGCTTCACAGGCTGCCCCCCCTTCGCCGGTCACTGACTGCGTTTATGATATCCGCAGCAAAAAGGCTCAGCAGCACCAGAAGGGTGCTGAGAAGGAACACTCCCTGGATGAGAGGATAGTCCCGGTACTTCACCGCCTCCCGCATCACCGTGCCCAGGCCCGGGTAGGCAAAGACGTTTTCCACCAGCATGGTACCGCCTATTGCGCCGCCCACGCTTAAAAAGAAGCGGGCAACGATGGGCGGCAGGGCGTTGCGGAAAACGTAGTGCCGGCGGATGCGCCCCTCTTTCAGCCCCTTGGCCTTGGCGGCCAGTATATAGGGCCGCTCCAGGATGCTGAGAAAACTGGCTCTGGCGGTGAAGTAAAAGCCCGGCGCCGTCACCAGGGTCATGGCGGCAACAGGCAGCAGGGCGTGGAGCAGCACGTCCTCTATCCAGTCCCACTCGCTGTAGTATATTCCGAAGGCGGTCACAGCCCCGGAAAGGGGGAGCCAGTCCACCCGGGCCGCCACCAGAAACAGCAGCAGTATGCCCACCAGGAAATGGGGCAGCTCACCCAGCAGGGATAGCAGGGCATAGAGGCCGCCCTCCAGCTTCTTCCGCCGCAGGCCCAGCAGGGCCAGGGACGTGCCCAGTATAAGGCTCAGCCCCAGGGCCGAGAACATTATGAGCGCCGTCCAGGGCAGGCGCTCCAGCAGCAGGGCGGACACCGCCTGCTTATAGTGTATGCTGTAGCCCAGGTCCCCCCGGAGGTTGGCCTTGATGTTCTCCCACAGCTGGGTGAAAAAGGGCTTGTCCAGGCCGTAGTAGGCGCGGAGGTATTCCTTCAGCTCCTCCGTCATCTCGGTGCTGCTCTCCTCTCCGGCGGCGGCGCTCTGATAATCAAAAGGGTCCCCAGGCATCAGCCTGGGGATTGTGAAGTTCACCAGATAGATCACCGCAAAGGAGCAGAGCAAGAGCAGTATTTTCTTTTTCATTCTGCTTGTCCCTCCTCTGCGGTCTTGTTCTCCCGGCTCTTACCGGGCCATATAGGACAGGCGGTTCTGCTCCGCCTGCTGATAGGCATAGGTCTTCATCCAGCCGTCGTAATAGTCCTGCCTGTACATGGAGTAGGAGGACTGGTTGGCCAGGACTATGAGGGGTATCTCCTGACTCACCAGCAGCTCCAGCTCCTTGAACATCTCCTTGCGCTTTTCAAAGTCCGTCTCCTTCAGCTGGCCCTCGGCAAGGGCGGTCAGCTCCTCATTGCTGTAGCCCCTGGGGCCCATGGAGGCGGGGCTGGTGCTCAGGTACTTGGAGCTGTCGGAGAACAGGGTGCGCATATAGCTGGGTGGGTTGTTGCCCCAGCCGCCGTTGCCCACGATGGCAAAGTCGTAATCTCCCTTGTTCACCCTGTCGTCCCGGCCGGCGGAGTCCACCGCCACCACCGTGACCTTCATCCCGACAGCCTCCAGATTTATTTTGACAATTTCCGCAATACTTATGCCATCCGCCGAATCGTCGGTGAGCAGGCTTATTCCAAAGCCCTTTTCCCCCAGCAGTTCCTTGGCTGCATCCGGGTCATACTCATACTTTATGACGTTCTCATTATAGAACAGGCTGCTCACCGGCACATAGCCGGCGCTGCCCACGCTGCCCATTCCCCGGAACACATTATCAACTATGGACTGCCGGTCCAAAGCGGCATATATTCCCTGGCGCAGGGGCAGATCCAGGAATTCCGGCAGACGCTCAAAGTTTATGAGCATCTTATAGCCCATATCGTCGGCCTTCTCCACAAAGCCTATATCAGGGTCGTTCATATACTTGTCCTTCAGGTCGGCGGGCATGGAGGCTATGTCTATCTCCCCGTTTTCAAAGGCCAGCAGTTCGTCACTGACAGGGACAAATAGAATGCGCTCCGCCGCCTGCTGCCCGTTCACCCAGCCGGCATAAGCGGTGAACTCGTAGCTGCCGGTGGCTCCCTCGTAGCCGGTGCACATATAGGCGCCGCTGCCCACCAGGCAGTCCGGCACATTGTAGGTATAGGGGTCGGCCACCTTTTCCCAGATATGCTTGGGCAGGATCACAAAGGAGCCCAGGTTTGAAAGGGTGTCGGCATTGGCCTTTTTTACTGTGATGGTGATGGTGTATTCATCCACTATCCTATAATTCTCAATAATAAACCCGTCCCCAACGCCCAGGCTGTTGGTCACCGGAGGATATTCCCTGAAATAGTCTATGGTAAAAGCCACATCCTCCGTAGTCAAAGGCTCCCCATCGTGAAAGCTCTGTCCCTCAAACAGCGTGAAGGTGTATTCGTTCCCTTCAAAGCTCCAGCTCTCCGCCAGCCAGGGCAGGTCTCCCCTCTCGTCCTTCTCCAGAAGGCTGGCAAAGACCAGGCGCATCTTGGCCTGGCCCGGGCCCCGGGACACATGGAGATAGGGGCTGGGAGTGCCCCAGTCGGTACCTCCGGCCAGCTTCAGAGTCTCCACGGTGTAGGCGCTGTCCGCCGTACTGGCGCTCTCCTCTCCGGTAACGGCCGGAGCGTTCACATGGCTCCGGCAGCCGCCAAGCAGGCTCAGGGCAAGGCATATTATCAATAACAATGAAAAAAGTTTTCTCTTTTTCAAGGCTGTCTCGCCTCCTTTTTTACGGTCTGCCGCGGCAAGTTTATTGTATATTAACCAAAAAGTCTCTGCAAGCCCCCGGGGGGGATATGATAATTATACAATTTATCGCCATGTGTATAAGTTTTAACGAAGTATCCCCCCGGGGGGCTTGCGGAGGAGGGCCGCCTTTGTTATGCTCAATACACTCAGACGTATATAAGGAGGCCGCTTCATGGAGGCTGCAAAATGGGACAGGCAGGCCGGAGACTACCAGCGGGTATTTGAATCCGGGATAAGTGAATACAACCGAAAGCTCCTGGACTTTCTTCTCAGCTCCGGCATGCTGCTCCCCGGCTGCAAGGTGCTGGATGTGGGCTGCGGCGTGGGAAAATACGGCAGCTATTTTGCCGCTCTGGGCTGCGATGTCACCCTTAACGATATCTCGGCAGAGATGCTCCGCCGGGCAGAGGAGAACATGAAGCCCTTTCCCGCCCCCTGGCGCACGGTACTGGGGGATTTCATGGCTTTGGAGGATTCCGATCTGGCCCCCTCCGGCCCCCATGATCTGGCCATATCCACCATGAGCCCCGCCGTCCATGACCTGGCCACAGTGGAAAAGTTCAGCGCTCTCACCCGGGGCTGGTGCTTGCTCACCAACTTTGTCTCCTGGCGGCAGCCTCTCCGGGACAGCTTCTACAGCGCCCTGGGCTATGACCCGGTGCAAGCCATGGCCGGAGGCCTGAACAGTCTGGCCTCTCTGGAGAAGCTGGTGGAGCAGGCGGGCTATGAGCCCCACGTCCGCTATGAGGACTACAACTGGCAGGATGAACGCAGCGCAGAAGAGGCGGCCCGCTATCTTATACTGCGGCACCCCGCCATGGATAAGGAGGACCCGGAGCTTTTCAAACGGGCCCTGGAAGTGGCCGCCGGGCTCTGCAATGAAAAGGGTATATTCCCGGACCGGGTCTTCACCCGGGTGGCCTGGCTCAGCTGGAATACAAAAAAGGAGGACTAAATATGGATATACATGAATACTATAAGCAGGCCGGGAATTTCCACGGCCACTGGTGTCCCGGCCTTGCAATAGGCGTGCGGGCAGCCTGGGAGGCAGGGCAGGCCCTGGGCACCCAAATGACCGACCGGCACAACCACATCCAGTGTCTGGCGGAGTCCGCCGCCTGCTGGCTGGACGGCATACAGTTCGTCCTTGGCTCCACCTTTGGCAACGGAGCTTTGAAGATAGATGACACAGGCAAATCCGCCTTCAGCTTCTACAACCCGGAGACCGGGGAGAGCCTGCGCTACTACCTCTTGGATCTGCCCAGGGAAAAGCCCCGGGAGGAGCTGATAGACTATATCCTCAGCGCCCCTCTGGAGAAGGTCTTTTGCCGGACCCCGGTGCGCCGGCCCTTCCCGCCCAGAGGGGAAAAGGCGGCGGAGCTTATCTGCCCCGGCTGCGGAGAGAAGTTCATGGAGGACAAGGCCCTGTATCGGGACGGGCTTGCTCTCTGTCCCCACTGCGGCTGACACCCCGCGTAAAAAAGATATGAGGTATTACCGATTTTATATCTTGACAGACTGCACTCTCCGGGATTAAAATGAGTTTTTAGGTAACACAAGCTTGCAAAACATAGCCCCATCCCTACAATTCCATAAAGATACAGGAGAGCGCCATGAGAAATCTTATAGACATTACCGACCTCTCGGTGGAGGAGATCGACCAGCTGATAGCCACGGCTGAGGACATCATTTCAAACCCGGCAAAGTACAGCCAGGCCTGCGCAGGCAAGCAGCTGGCTACCCTGTTCTTTGAGCCCTCCACCCGTACCCGGCTCAGCTTTGAGTCCGCCATGCTTTCTCTGGGAGGCAGCGTGCTGGGCTTTTCCGAAGCCGGCTCCAGCTCTTCCGCCAAGGGCGAGACCGTGGGTGACACCGTCCACGCCGTCAGCTGCTATGCGGACATAATCGCCATGCGCCATCCCAAGGAGGGCGCTCCCTATGCCGCCGCTCAGGTGGCGGAGGTGCCCATCATCAACGCCGGTGACGGCGGCCACAACCACCCCACCCAGACTCTCACCGACCTGCTCACCATCCACCGGGAAAAGGGCAGGCTGGACAATTTCACCGTGGGCTTCTGCGGCGATTTGAAGTTCGGCCGCACCGTCCACTCCCTGGTGAACGCTCTCAGCCGCTATGCGAACATCAACTTCGTATTTATCTCCCCCCTGGAGCTGAAGCTGCCTAGGTATGTGAAGGAGGAGGCTCTGAAGAAAAAGGGTATCCCCTACACTCAGACCACTGATCTGGAGTCGGTGATCCCCCAGCTGGACATCCTGTACATGACCAGGGTGCAGAGAGAGCGCTTCTTCAACGAGGAGGATTATCTCCGCTTGAAGGACAGCTACATCCTCACTCCGGCAAAGCTCTTAAACGCCAAGGCCGACCTGTCCATCCTCCACCCCCTGCCCCGTGTCAATGAGATCCAGGTGGCCGTGGACAAGGACCCCAGAGCCGCCTACTGGCGCCAGGTGAAAAACGGCAAGTTCATCCGCATGGCTCTTATTATGAAACTGCTTGGTATTGAGATATGATGGGAGGAGACGAGCTCATGAATATAGACAGCATTCAAAACGGCGTGGTCCTGGACCACATCCAGGCGGGCAAGAGCATGGACATCTACCGTTATCTCCATTTGGACAAGCTGGACTGCTCCGTGGCCATTATCAAGAACGCCCGCAGCGCCCACATGGAGCGCAAGGACATCATCAAGATAGATTCCCCCCTGGAGCTGGATCTGGATGTGCTGGGCTACATCGACCCCAACATCACCGTGAACATTATAAAGGACGGGGAGCTGGTGGAGAAAAAGCACCTGGAGCTGCCCAAGCGCCTCACCAATGTCATCCACTGCAAGAACCCCCGCTGCATCACCGTCTCCGAGCCCCAGCTGGACGCCATCTTCCTGCTCAGCGACAGGGAGAACCGCCGCTACCGCTGCGCCTACTGCGAGACTGAGTTCCACAAATAAAACCCGGAATTTTATAAAAATGCTTGAGCCGCCTTTTACGACGGCTCAAGCATTTTTATTGCTCCCGGGCTCTCTATTAAAATTCAAAACTGTTGTTGTCCTTATCCACAAAGCCGGTGAAGACCTGACAGCCGAAGTCCTCCTTCAGCAGCCGGGCCAATTCGTCTCTGGCCCTGATGACCGCCTCCTCGTTGACGCCCTTGAAGCCGTCTATGGGGAAGAACACATTGCAGGTCTCCGCTCCTATCTTCCCGTCCTCGCTCTGGCGCCATATCCAGCGCCGGGTCTTTACGGTGTTGCCGCTGACATACACCGGCTCCCCCTCGGGCATGGTCTCGGTCTCCGTCTCCCCCATGGGCCGGAAGTGGTCGGCGGAGGTGGAGAAGCGGATCTCCATGTCTCCCTCCATCTTGTCCACGTCGTGGGCCCCCATGGGCAGCATGTACCTGAGGGAGAAGGCGTTGCCCAGGTCCACCACGGTGTTGATATGGGGCAGGGCGCCGCTTTTCTGCACCCGCTTCATCAGGGATTCTATGGAACACAGGAACTTGTTGGGATTCATGTCCAGGCTCCGGAAAGCCTCCCGGCAGGCCTTCACCCCCGGCAGCTCCCTTACATTGGTCTCCTTATTGGCGGCGGCAAATTTGGCAGCCGCCTCGTCCAGCAGCTTTTCCAGGGCCTCATTGTGCTCCCGGTTGTCCAGGCCCAGGGCAGCCACCACGCCCACGCAGTAGTCCGGCAGCTTCTCAAACACGGCCTTATCCACGGTAAAACGCTTCATTATACTCTGTCCCCTTTCTCAGCTGTCCAGCCAGGCACAGGCCGCCAGGGCGGCGGCGGAGCCGTCGGCAACGGCGGTGGTCAGCTGGTGCACGCTTTTTTTCCGGCAGTCACCGGCCACGAACACTCCGGGAGTGGCGGTAAGGCAGTCCTCCCCGGAGGCGGCGTAGCCGCTGCCCTCCAGCTCGATGATAGAACCGAAGGCACCCAGGTCCGGGGCATGGCCTATGGCCACGAAAAGTCCCTCCACCGGTATCTCCCGGCTCTCCTCCCCGGTCTTTACCACAATGCCTTCCAGCTCGTCTCCCCCCAGCAGGGCACTGACGCTGCTGTTCATCATAAACTCCACATTCTCTCTCTGCCTCAGGGCCTCCACCAGCTTTGCCTCCCCCCGGAAGCTGTCCCGCCGGTGGATGAGATAGACCTTGCTGCACTTCTCGCTGAGGAGCAGAGCATCTTGGAGGGCGCTGTTGCCCCCGCCGTTCACCGCCACGGCCTTGCCCTTATAGAAGGCCCCGTCGCACACGGCGCAGTAGCAGACGCCATTGCCCACCAGTTCAGACTCCCGCTCTATGCCCAGCATACGGGGCTTGGCCCCGGCGGCTATTATCAGGCTGCGGCCCTGAAACTCCGCACCGGAGGCACAGCTGACGGTCTTTACGGTTCCCTCAGCTCTTACGGAGACGGCCTCCTCCAGCTCCACCTGAGCCCCCTGCTCCATGGCCTGTTCCATGAGCCTGTCTCCCAGCTCTGCGCCGCTGACGGAGATAAAGCCGGGGAAGTTCTCCACCTTGGGGGACCAGGTTATCTGGCCGCCGAAGGTCTCCTTTTCCAGCACCAGGACGCTTTTCCCCGCCCGGCAGCCGTAGGTGGCGGCGGTGAGGCCCGCCGGGCCTCCGCCGATTATCAGAATATCGTATATCATTTGAATCTCCTCAATGTCTATGGAAAAAATGCCCGGCAGCCGCCGGGCATCAGCTTGTCGAAGAAGGGATAGCCTTCTTCGACAAGGGGGGATTGCACTTCGCTTCATGCCTCGGTTGTACGCCAAAGGCGTACAATTCGACACTTCGCTCCGTGAGAAGTGTTTTCTGCGACGCACATGTCGCCGCAGAAAACGATTGTATTTGTTTTTCGCTAGGGCGAAAAACTCTGCGAGGCTTTTGACTGTCTCATGCCCGGCAGCTGCCGGGCATTTTTTTAATTAAATAAAACCAGTAAAACTAGTCTTTGCCAGAAATCAAATATGCTCTTATCACTGGCTGACGTAGCTTCTGATAGCGCCGGCTCCGGCATACTTTTCAAAGCCGCCGTCCTTGGTGATTACCAGGGTGGGGGCCTGCTTTACGCCGTACTGCTTCACCAGCTCGGCGTTGTCCTCAGCCATAAGCTTTTCATACTTAAAGCCCGCCTTGTCCATATAGGAGCAGGCCAGACGGCAGTTGGGGCAGGTGGGAGTGGCAAAGAGGATGGCCCGGCTCCCTGTGCCGACAGGCGCAGCGGAGACAGGGGCATCAGCCTTGGGGACCTGCTCCCCCTCCTTCAGAGGGCCGTTGTGGCGCAGAGTGGAGTGTCCGATCACGTACTCCCGGCGCTCCTTATACTCCTGGGTCTTGCCGGCGTTCCAGTTCTGCACGGGGCGGTAGTAGCCGGTGATGCGGCTGTAGACCTCGGCGCTCTCCCCGCACTCGGGGCATGTGAACTGCTCGCCGGTGAGATAGCCGTGATTCTTGCACACGGAGTAGGTGGGAGAGAGGGTGTAGTAGGGCAGCTTGTAGTTCTCGGCTATCTTCCGCACCAGGTTTGCCGCAGCCTCCCAGCTGGGCAGCTTCTCGCCCAGGAAGGCGTGGAACACGGTGCCGGAGGTGTAGCGGGTCTGGAGATCGTCCTGGATATCCAGGGCCTCGAATATATCCTCGGTGTAGCCCACGGGCAGGTGGGAGCTGTTGGTGTAATAGGGGTCTCCGCCGGGCTGGGCGGCAGTGATGATGTCGGGATAGGTCTCCACATCGTGCTTTGCCAGACGGTAGGCGGTGGACTCGGCGGGGGTGGCCTCCAGGTTGTACAGATCGCCGTAAAGCTCCTGATAGTCGCTGAGGCGCTCACGCATGTGGTCCAGAACCTGCTTGGTGAACTCCTGGCACTTGGGGCTGGTCATGTCCGCCCGGATCCACTTGGCGTTCAGGCCCGCCTCGTTCATGCCCACCAGACCTATGGTGGAGAAGTGATTGTCGAAGTTGCCCAGGTAGTACTTGGTGTAGGGGTAGAGTCCAGCATCCAGCAGCTTGGTGATGACGCTGCGCTTCACCTTCAGGGAGCGGGCTGCCAGGTCCATCAGCTTATCCAGTCGGGCATAAAAGTCCTTCTCGTCCTTTGCCAGATAGGCCAGGCGGGGCATATTCAAGGTGACCACGCCGATGGAACCGGTGCTCTCGCCGGAGCCGAAGTAGCCGCCGGACTTCTTCCGCAGCTCCCTCAGGTCCAGACGCAGACGGCAGCACATGGAGCGCACATCCGAGGGTTCCATGTCGGAGTTGATGTAGTTGGAGAAATAGGGGGTGCCATACTTGGCGGTCATCTCAAAGAGAAGCTTGTTGTTCTCGGTGGGAGACCAGTCGAAGTCCCGGGTGATGGAGTAGGTGGGGATGGGGTACTGGAAGCCGCGGCCGTTGGCATCGCCCTCGATCATGATATCGATGAAGGCCTTGTTCACCATGTCCATCTCCGCCTTGCAGTCGCCGTAGGTGAAGTCCATCTCCTTGCCGCCTACGATGGCGGGCAGGTCCTTCAGGTCTGCGGGCACGGTCCAGTCCAGAGTGATGTTGGAGAAAGGCGCCTGAGTGCCCCAGCGGGAGGGGGTGTTCACGCCGAAGATGAAGGACTGGATGCACTGCTTGACTTCCTTATAGCTGAGATTGTCCACCTTCACAAAGGGGGCCAGGTAAGTGTCAAAGGAGGAGAAGGCCTGGGCGCCGGCCCACTCGTTCTGCATGATGCCCAGGAAGTTCACCATCTGGTTGCACAGGGTGGACAGGTGGCTGGCGGGAGAGGAGTTGATCTTTCCCGGAATGCCCAGGCCCTGCTGGATCAGCTGCTTCAGGCTCCAGCCGGCGCAGTAGCCGGTGAGCATGGACAGGTCGTGGAGATGCAGGTCGCAGTTGCGGTGGGCGTTGGCTATCTCCTGGTCATAGACCTCGCTGAGCCAGTAGTTTGCGGTTATGGCTCCGGAGTTGGAGAGGATAAGGCCGCCCACGGAGTAGGTGACGGTGGAGTTCTCCTTCACCCGCCAGTCCTCTATGTTCAGGTACTTGTCCACAGTCTCCTTATAGTCCAGGTAAGAGGACTTGGTATTGCGCAGTTTCTCCCGCTGTTTGCGGTAGAGGATATAGGCCTTGGCCACGGCCTCATAGCCGCCTCGGGAAAGCACCGCCTCCACACTGTCCTGTATGTCCTCCACGGCCACCTTCCCGTCCTTTATCTTAGGCAGGAAGTCCGCCGAGACCTTCAGGGCCAGAAAATCTATCACATCGTCGTTATATTCGGTGTTGGTGGCCTCAAAGGCCTTTTTTATGGCGGCGGCTATCTTCTGGATGTCAAAGTCCACTACCTTGCCGTCCCGCTTCACTACCTGATACATATGCATGTCCTCCTTGTCTTCTCTCTGTATCCTATCATCATACGCCCCGGACCTGCACCGAGGGCACCAGGTCCCTCAGGCTGTCTGCCAGAGCGTGCATTTCCTTTTCATCGAAGGCCTCCAGGCCCTCTATGTCCAGCACGCTGCCGGAATCCTTGA